>JACQJO010000038.1 GCA_016205025.1 Elusimicrobiota bacterium | reverse complement strand
GTTCCCTCCCTAGTCCTACGTCTTAGCAAAGAATTGTAGAACTAGCGGAGGGACTTTTTTGTGCAGAGGAGAAGGAGCTGGATTCCGGCTTGCGCCGGAATGATGATCTAAAATAAATTTTTCCCTAATGTCCAGGAGGATGTAACCTGGACAAGAACGGACTGGGACTTTAGGGCATTTTTTCCTGGGCCTTCTGGCCTTGTTCCCTTGGACCTTTAGACCCATGTAATATTGCGCCATTGCTCATAAAATATCAGGGAGTGTGCCGGACTCCGGCAATCATTTGAGAACACGGAAAAGGAGATGTTAACAATGATCAATAAAAGAAATCTGATGGTTTTAGTTTTCTTGGCCGGGGGAGGTTTTGTTTTTGCATCACAAGAAAAATGCGTTTTTTATGCTGACGGCCTGATTGAGTGCCCTGTCGCCGTAGACTACACTCGAACCATTGAACAAGCAATCGAAGCCGGTGGTTACAACTGGTCTAGTGAGTACATCAACTCCAAAAATTTCAACAAGGAGTCTAACCCAGAGTCAGATCCCAAAAAGGATGTTGAGTCCACGCGGCAAAACAGCAGGGTCCCCACCCAAATTGTTCTTATCCAGTTTAATCGTCATTTTTATAATGCAGAAGACGTTAAAACCGCGCTGGGCGAACTGAAATCCGACCACGCTCCCAATGGTTACCGTCCCGCCAAGCCCCATGAGCTTCTAGCCTTAGGATTTCAATACCAAGACCTTCAGGTAAAGGATTGGGTGGGTTTGGGTTCTTCTTGGGTGATCCCTTGGGGTTATCGCTACGTCGCGTATTTCGACTGGTACGGCTACAGGCGCGATTTCGACCTCTTCCGGACTGCCTACGTCTGGGATGGCGCCTGGCGTTTTGCCGCCGTTCGCAAGTGAGCTTTTAACTTCAGTTCCTTTCCCACAGCGAAGATTTAAGCGCCAAGGTTAAACAGCGGCTGGCTTCGATTGTTCCCCAATTTAATAAGACGCTGGCTAAGAAACTAAAATAAAAATGGTTGAAGTATACTGATTGAGTGAAATCTCCTCAAACAGTTGAACCGCAGAGGGTTCCGGCGCCGCCCCTGTTTTTTAAAATTACGTTTGGTAGGATTTTAACGATGCTGCCTTTGGTTAAGCGGTTTGTGGCCGGCTTGACACAACAAGAGGCCTTGGAACGGACGCGCCGGATTCAGGAGCTTGGCCTTTTGACCTCCCTGGATTACCTGGGCGAACATCTGCGCGACCCGGAAGCGGCCGAAGCCGTGACCGAAGAGTATGTCACGCTTCTTGAAAATATCGCCCGCGACAAGGATCACCCTTCCTATGTTTCCCCCAAACTTACACACCTGGGCTTGGATATCAGCGACCAGACGGCGCTCGCTAATATGCGTGAAATTTTAGCCGTTGCTAAAAAACATGAAAATTTTGTCCGCATCGACATGGAGGGTTCGCCTTACACCGAGCGCACACTCGATATTTTTAGAACCCTGCACGCCGAATTCTCCGATCACGTAGGCATTGTTATCCAAGCCTATCTTTACCGCAGCACTCATGACATTGAGGAATTGGCCGCGCGAGGGGCCAGGGTCCGGCTGTGCAAGGGAGCGTACAAGGAGCCCCCCAATATCGCGTTTCGAGACAAGCGCGGCGTGGATCAAAACTATGACCGCTTGTGCGAGGCGCTGATGCGAGAAGGAACTTATCCCGCGATCGCCACGCACGACCCACAGCGTATCCGCAACGCGATCGCTTATGCTCGCAAATACGGCAAAAGCCCGCGGGATTTTGAATTTCAGATGTTGCTCGGAATCACCAACAAGATGGCCGTGGATTTGGCCAAAAGCGGCTGGCGCGTTCGAATTTACCTTCCTTACGGCCGCCAGTGGCTCGGCTATTTTTACCGCCGGCTTCGCGAGCGAAAAGAAAATTTCTTTTTTGTCCTCAACAACTTGTTTCGAGGATAAAGATGCCTGACAAAATGCTGGCTCTTGTTAAAACCCAGAGGGGTTTTGGCGCCGAGCTTCAGGAAACTGAAATCCCCAAACCCCAGGCCGGCGAAGTTTTGCTTAAAGTTCACCGTTCCTCTATTTGCGGAAGCGACATCCCGATTTATTCCTGGGATTCCTGGGCCAAGCACAGAATTCGTCCTCCTTTAATATTTGGCCATGAGATATGCGGCCAGGTGGCGGCATCCGGGTCATCCGTTAAAAAAGTGAAAGTGGGCGATAAGGTGGCGGTGGAGTCGCACATTTTTTGCGATTCCTGCGCCTCCTGCGTGGCGGGGGACCGGCATCTTTGCCGCAGGATGGCTTTGGTTGGAGTTGACGTCAGCGGAGGGTTTGCCGAGTATGTGGCTTTGCCCGAGCGGGTTTTATGGAAATTGCAGGGCAAGATTCCCTACGATTATGCCAGCTTAATGGAGCCGTTAGGCAACGCCGTTTACGCCACCACGGTCGAGCCGGTTGAAGGCAAGACCGTCGTGGTGATGGGCTGCGGCCCGCAGGGGCTTTACGCCGTCGGCGTGGCCAAGGCCAATGGCGCTTCCCTGGTGGTGGCGGTTGAAAAAAGCCCCTTCAGAGCCCAGCTTGCCAAAAAAATGGGCGCTGATCGCGTTTTCGGCACGCAAGGAGATGGTTCCCAATTAAGGGAAGAACTGCTTTCTCTGAAAGAAACGCCGGATGGTTTCGATGTTTGCCTTGAGATGTCTGGTTCTACTTTTCTTTTAGATTTAGCTTTTAAAATTTTAAGAAACGGCGGGCGGCTTTCTCTTTTTGGTTTGACCGCCGGCAAAATGGGTGTTGATTTGGGCGAAGACGTCATTTTTAAGGGTCTGCGCATTTACGGAATTTTGGGCCGCCGCCTGTTTCAAACGTGGCAGGAAACCGAGCGCCTGGTTTTAAGCGGACAGATCAGCCTTGAGAGCGTGGTCAGTCATAAGTTTCCCCTTCAAAAAGCGGAGGAAGCGTTTCAAATTTTCATCTCGCCTCAAAAAAATTGCGGTAAGATCGTGTTCACGAATTAGTCGCCGGCAAACAGTGGAAGAATGAAAACGGCAGTTTATCCAGCGTTAGACTTTTTGAAGGAAGAATTGTCCCTGCTGGAACAAGAGGGCCGGCGAAAACCTTTGCGGATTCTTAGTACGGCTCAACTGCCCGTCTCCATTATCGACGGCAAAGAGGTCATCAACCTTTCTTCCAATAATTATTTGGGCCTGGCCGCGCATCCTAAGCTCAAAGAGGCGGCTAAAAAAGCTGTTGATCAATACGGCGTTGGGCCGGCGGCGGTGCGGCCGATCATTGGCACGCAGACCATTCATAAACGACTGGAAGAACGCTTGGCACGCTTTAAGGGAACCCCCGCCGCCACCCTCTTGACCTCCGGATTCACAACCAATGTCGCGGTTGTCCAGACATTGCTGGATAACGAAAATGACCTTTTGGTTTCGGATGAATTAAATCACGCCTCCATCATTGACGGCGGGCGGCTGTCGCGCGCCAAGCGTTTTGTTTATCCGCATCGAAACATTAAGGCCTTGGAAGAAATTTTGGAAAAAAACGCGGCGGGGACCCGCCGGCGCATGATTGTAACCGACGGTGTTTTTTCAATGGATGGCGACGTGGCGCCGTTGCCCGAAATTTTGAAGACCGCTGAAAAGTTCGACGCCGTTTTGATGGTGGATGACGCGCACGCGACCGGCGTGATGGGTCCTAACGGCCGCGGAACGCCGTCTCATTTCGGTTTGACTGAGAAAATTCCGATTCAGATCGGGACTCTTTCCAAGGCGGTGGCCGCGGTGGGCGGCTACGTCGCTTCAACCAAAGAGATGCAGGAGATTCTCTATCACAAAGCCCGCCCCTTTTTGTTTACCAGCTCTCCTCCTGCCAGTGTCGCGGCCAGCTGCCTGGCCGCGCTGGACATTTTGGAGACCGAACCCAGCCGCATCGAGAGGCTTTGGAAAAACGCCGAATTTTTCAAGGGCGAACTCAAAAAAATGGGATTTGATACCGGCGCCTCCGAAACCCCGATCACGCCGGTCATCGTGGGCGACACGGATAAAGCCCGCAAGTTTGAGGGGATGCTTTTTGCCGAAGGAGTCTTTGCTCTTTCCATCGTTTTTCCCACCGTCGCCCGGGGCCGGGAACGCTTGCGGACAATCGTTTCCAGCGAGCACACGCAGGAGCACTTGAATCAAGCGCTTTCGGCGTTTAGAAAAACCGGCCGCGCCCTGGGTTTGATTTGACCCAGTAAACCCTGTATACTGCGATTGTGAAAGGCTTATTTTTAATTTTAGTTGGTTTTCTTTTTTCTTCGACTTACGCCACGGAACCTTTAAACATCCGGGTTGAAGCTTTGGTGGCCAGAGACGTTATAGCCAAACAGCCCGCGGATCCCAATACCGTTTTTCCCCAGGACTCCGGTTTTCTTGTTTTGTGGACCAAGGTCACGGCTAAACAGGCGCCAACCGCTATTACTCATGTTTGGTATTACCTGGGCAAAGAGGTCATGCGTGTTAAGCTAGACGTAAAAAGTCCCAGATACCGCACCTGGAGCCGCAAAACCATTGAGCCGGACCAGCAAGGGAAATGGAAAGCCGAGGTGTTGGGGCCGGATGGAACCGTTTTAGCCGCCGTCGAGTTCATTGTTGAGGCGCAGAAGTCTTCCGCCGGCCAAGAAGATCCAAAGACCGCCACGGAATGATTTTTTGTTTAATTGGCGCCATCATGAGCACCTCCGCTTCAGCCGCCTTTCTACCCAAAAATCGTCCTTATGACGCAAGCCACTACGCGATCAACATGCGCCTGGATGCGGCGGCCGGGCGTTTTACGGCCTCGGTCAAAATTGATTTAACTCTTGCACAGGCGGCGGCCGTCATTGAATTAGACGCCGAGGAGCTGGAAATTCAAAAGGCGCGTTTGGCAGGCAAAGAACTAAAATTTGATTACAAAGCCCCCTCTGGCCCCTTAACGATTTATCTCTCCGGCATTCAGCCCGCGGGTAAAAAAATCACGCTTGAGGTCGATTACACCGGCCGATCAACCTCGCGGCATGAGGGTTTTTTTAAAGTTGTTGATCCCGGTGATCCCGAGCGTCTGCCTTTGTTTTTCACGCATTTTGAGGCCCTCTCGGCCAGAAAAGTTTTTCCCTGCAACGACGAGCCGTACGATAAAGCAACAACCGAAGTTATCGTTGAGGTTGATTCCCGCTACCAGATACTTTCCAACGGCCGTAAGCTTTCCGATGAGAGTATTGAATCCCAGGACGGCGCCCTTTGGCGGCGCGTCCGGTGGCTGCAGGAAAAACCCCACAGCACCTATTTGGTTAATATCGCGGCGGGTCAGTTCGGAGCTCTCGAGGCCTTTGTTGAAGGCGTTCCCGTTCAGATCTATACCTCGCCCAAAAAAGTCAAGGAAGCCCAGTTTTCTTTGGAAGTTATCAAGAAATCGTTTGTTTTTTTAAAAAATTTTTACGGCGTCGCCTATCCCTGGGATCATTACGCGATGGTTGGAATTCCCGGATTCGCCTGGGGCGGCATGGAAAACACTACGCTCACCTCTATGCGGGAATCCGCCGTTATCATTGAAGACGCGTCGGCTGAAATCCAGAAGTTTCGCATCGCTTCCGTCGTAACCCATGAACTGGCGCATCAGTGGTTTGGTGATTTGGTGACCATGAAGTGGTGGGATGACCTGTGGCTAAATGAGGCCTTCGCTTCTTACATGGAGACGCTGGCTACCGGCGATTTTTTTGGCCATGAGTACGCGGACGTGGCCTCGGCTATGGACACTTGGGAGGATTACTACAGGCAGGAAGACGGCCCGCGGAGCCACCCGATCGTTTCTAAAGAACTGCCCACCCCCGATGACGCGTTTGACAGCACCAATTACACCAAGGGCGAAAGGGTTTTGCGAATGCTGGATTTTTATATCGGCCGCGACAATTTCCGCAAAGGTCTGAACATTTATTTAACCCGCTACGCGCTCGGTAACGCCAGTTATCAGGATTTTTTTCGCGCCATGGAGGAAGCGTCGGGCGCTAGTCTGCAGAGTTTTGTTGACGGCTGGTTGGTTAACCGGGGCTATCCGGTCGTCACTGTTGATGAACGATGGGATGAAGCCCGCAAAACCATGGTCGTGCGCGTCTCCCAGCGCTCCAACCACGCCGCAGAGAGCACCCTTTTTCATTTCAAGCTCCCCGTTGTCTTTCACCGGCTGGGCGCCCCGGCATATAGCCGCGAAAGCGTTATTCTGATTAATTCCCCTCAAACAAATTTTGAAATTCAACTTCCGGCAAAACCCGAATGGGTTACCTGGAATCCGGGATTCGCGGCGTTAATAAAATTAACGCGCCAGAACGGCGCTGAAGGCCAGTGGGCGCTGCAAGCCAAAAATGACCCGGATCCCGTTGCCCGGATTCAGGCCCTATTTGAACTTTTGGGAAGCTGGGTGGATAGGAACGCGGCTGATTTAAATCCCTTGACCGAAGCCGCCACAAAAACATTAAGCGAAATTCTAACCGGCGATCCATCTCCTTATGTTAGGCAGGCCGTTTTAGACAAATTGTTAGACAGTAAATGGACCAGGTTCCCTAATGATTTAGCCCGGCCCACCCTTGATTTGGCCCAAAATCCTCAAGGATTGAGAAATAACGATCTCCAGGGAACAGTTTTGGTTCGATCAAGGGCTTTGGCCTTTTTGGGCAAAACGAGTTATGAGCCGGGACGCGTCTATGCCGCGCGAATGCTGCAAGACCGGTCCCTGGGGCTTGATCTTCTTAGCGGCGTGGCATCAGCCATGGCGGGTTATTCCGATCAACAAGCGGTGGAGTCTTTAAGAGAGGCGCTGGCCCTGCATGGCCCGCGCGGCTATCCCTTCAGAAGAACTGTTCTCCTGGCTTTTGGCTTGGTTCAGAATCCGGACGTTGTTTTGGAGCTTTCCCGCATAGCAAAGAGCCCGGACGCCAACAATGAAATTATCGGCGGCATTTTCAATAGACTTCAGGACAATCGGGTTCTCAAGAACTCCAGCAAAACGGCTGAATTTATCAAGAATTTTATCCTGGAGAAAGACGGTTTTTCGGATGAAATGAAATCCAGAGCTTTGGAGGTGCTGGAGGAATCAAAAAGTCAGGAAATCCGCCCGGCTTTGGAAACGATCGTTAAGGATTCTTCCAGCCAGCGGCTTCGCGCTCTCGCCCAGAATATTCTTAAGAAGAATTTTAATTAGTTCTTTTGACCTATATTCAATTGGGTCTTTAGTCCCTAGGAACTCGTTTCCATTGGGGGCATCGTTAATCCACCTGGCGCCCTATGCGATTAAAACGGTTTTTATGCCTGCTCACAGCTGCCACCCTGACAATTCCTCCCTCAAAATTATTTAGCCAAACCAACGACGGGCCCCCGTCTTTAACTTTCAGAAAGGCCGACGCCGTGGTCCTTGGTTTTCATGCCGGAGTTTCGGCGGTGTTTTCAGGCATCGGTTCAGCCAGGCGCAAAAAGGGCTTTTGGAAAGGTTTTGCGGGTGGTCTGGCGGCCGGAGGAGCCATTTATGCCGGCAATAAAATGGCGGCTTATGCCGGTTATTCCCCGGTTTATGCTTATGGAGCCAAAGCGATTCATTCCTTGGGTGTTTCCACCAGGGATAATCTTTTTTTGGGTTATGGACCCTTTAAGCGATACCAAATTGATTTTGGCCCGGCGCGTTTGAGTTTTGGCAATAAAAGAATTAACGACGGCCACGCTTTTAATGCCTATCTTTTGCCAGGAGCTTTAGCTGCCCTAATTTGGGCCGCGGCGCGCGGCGATGATTTTGATCCCAAATTGAGTTTGAAATTGGGAACGCCGTTTTTTCTTTCGGATGACCTCCCCTTAAAAGGCGATGAGCCGGAAGCGGTTAAGAAGTTTATAGAAGAGCGTCGAAAAGAGAATCCCGAGCTGGATCCTGAAACTGTTTTTTGGATACAACGCGGCATTGACGCTACCAATACCGTGTTGCTTGGCAAGAAAATGAATTCTTACGATATGCGGGGCAATTTTAGAGGCAGCGGCGAGGCGGATTTCAACAGTTTTTTAAGCCGTTCTGTTATGGGGCATGAGGTTATTCATACTCTGCAATATAGAGAGGTTAATTTTTTAGACGGCATCTTTGAGACAGGAATTCCTATGTTAGATAAAGCTTCAAACATAACCCACATGAAATTAGGAAGCGATTTGGTTATTCTTCCCTCTTGGCTGGCCGACAGAAAGAAATCCCACGATAGAAGACTTATTGAGCTGGAACCGGTAGCTTTAGAGCTTAAGTAATTCGTTTTAATGCAGAAAGTGTCTTAAACCCGTAAACACCATGGCCAATCCCCGTTCATTGGCCGCCTGAATCACTTCCTCGTCGCGGATGGAGCCGCCGGGTTGGACAACGGCGGTAACGCCATATTGGCTGGCCTCGATGATGGAATCGCCGAAGGGAAAAAATCCGTCCGAAGCCATGACCAGGGGAGCCAGATCCTTGGCGATCACCTTTTTTTCTTTGATTTTAAACAGAGCTGTTTTCAAAGCGTCGATTCGGGAGGTCTGCCCGGAGCCGATGCCGACCGTGGTGTGGTTAGTGGCCAAAATGATAGCGTTTGATTTGGCGTGTTTGGCGATCTTCCAGGCAAATTTGAGGCTTCTCCATTCCTGCTCGGTCGGCTCCTTTCTGGTGACCACTTTTAAGGTATCGGGCCAGGATTCCACGTTTTTTTCTTGAATCAGAAAACCGCCGGAGATGGTCCGGTAATCAAGATCTCCGACCGGGATAATTTCTTTAAGTTTCAGGCCCAGGAGGCGCAAGTTTTTTTTGGTTTTTAAAATCTCGAGGCTTTCTTCGTCAAAACCTGGGGCGATCACGCATTCCAAGAAGTATTGCGACAGTTCCTTGGCGGTCTCGGGATCTAACTCGCGGTTAAAACCCACAATGCCGCCGTAAGCGGAGATTGAGTCCGCCGCGTACGCCTTGCGAAACGCCTCCGTTAAATTCTGGTCAACCGCCACGCCGCAGGGGTTGCAGTGTTTGATGATGACCGCGGCTGGATCCTCGAATTCTCGCACCAGGTTCCAGGACGCTTCTAAATCAAGATAGTTGTTAAAGGAAAGTTGTTTGCCTTGAAGCGCGTTGGCGTGCGCCAAACCGATCCGTTTTTTCGGCGTGGCGTAGACCGCCGCTTTTTGGTGCGGGTTTTCACCGTAGCGCAGATCCTGGGTTTTTTTAAGATGAAGCGTGATTTCATCGGGGAAGGTGACGGGAGAAAAAGTTCTAAAGTAGCTGGCGATCGTGGCATCATAGCAGGCCGTGTGTTCGAAGGCCTTGTAAGCCAGGAGCCGGCGTTCATCTAAAGACAGATCGCCGAAGGATTTAAGTTTTTCGGCGACCCAGGTGTAATCCGCCGGATCGGTCACCACGATGACGTTGGGATAATTTTTGGCGGCCGAACGGATCAGGGAAACGCCCCCGATGTCAATAAATTCCCTTAAGAGCTCTTCTTCATCGTGGGTTTGCATCATTTCTTCGAAGGGGTAGAGATTAACAACGACCAGTCCAATGGGCTCGATGCCGTGGCGTTCCATGTCGCGGCGGTGAGCGGGATCATTGGGATTGGCCAAAATGGCGCCTAAAATTTTAGGGTGAAGCGTTTTGACCCGGCCGCCTAAAATTTCCGGGAATCGGGTGATCTCCTCGACCGTTGTGACGTCAAGATCGGCGTTGGTCAATTCTTGGGCTGTTTTTCCGGTGGCGAGCATGCTAAAACCTAATTCCTGAAGGCGTTGGGCCAGTTCCGTGACGCCGGATTTATCGCTGACCGAAATTAGAGCGGTTTTAAACATCTTCATCCCCCTCCTGCGTGATTTTGCAGACCCGGCGCGCCACGTCCGAATCGTAGCCTAAAGATACAAGATAACGAAAAAATTTTAAAGAATCCCGCGTTTTGGCCTGCGAAGATTTCTTGGCCGCGACCTCGCGGAGCCTTTCTTCCTGGTTTTCTTTGCTGGTTAGACGCATTGATTCGAATAGATCTTTGATTATTGGTTGCGAAATTCCATGAGAAAATAAGCCCGTTTGGATTCTTCTCGGGCCGTAACCTTTGCGCAGTTCGCGCTTAATCAACATTTCCGCGTAACTGCGGTCGTCTAAAAGCTTGTAATCTTTTGCTTTGGTTAAGGCGGACCGTATTTCTTCCTGGCCAAACCCCTTTTTTTGAAGTTTCTGCCCCAGCATTTTTTCGCTTTGAACCCTTCGGTTTAAGATAGCGAGGGTTTTGTTCCAGGCGGTCCGGGTTTTAGGCTCCATTGCCCACCATGCTCAAAAATTCACGCTCATCAATGACGGCAACGCCCATTTTTTTGGCCTTGCTCAGCTTGGAACCCGCCTCATCGCCGGCCACCAAGAGGTTAATTTTTTTGGTCACGGCGGAAGCGGTTTCACCGCCTAAACGGCGCACTAGCGCTTCGGCTTCGCCTCTGCTGTAGCGCGAAAGAGTTCCGGTGAAAACCACCACTTTACCCCGGAAGGGGCCGGTCGGCATTTTTTCTTTGGGCTCCTGAAAATTCATTCCAGCTTCCTTTAACTTTCTAATCAGGTTGATGGCATGGCGCTCCCGGAAATAATCAAAAATGGATTGCGCCACGACCGAGCCCACCTCGGGGATTAAGGTCATCTCTTCGGTGGAGGCGCCGGCCAAGGCGTCGATTTCTCTAAAACGTTGAGCTAAAATCCTGGCCATTTTTTCACCCACATGGCGAATACCTAGGGCATAGAGAACGCGCGAAAGAGGTTTGCCTAAACTTCTGTTGATTTGATCCAAAAGGTTATCGGCTTTTTTATCCGCGAAGAGATCGAGTTTGAGCAAATTTTCTTTTTTGAGGTCATAAAGATCAGCCGCGCTTTTGATCAATTTTTTTTCCAAAAGTCCGTCGATCGCCGCCCACCCCAAGCCGTCGATTTCCATGGCGCCGCGGCTAGCCCAGTGAGCGATGATGCCTCTGATCTGCGCCGGGCAGTCAACCGAATTAAAGCACCGGTAAGCCACCTCTTCTTTATCTTGAGCGGCGTCGCCTCCGCAGGAAGGACAACGTTTCGGAGCCGCGATGACCTGGCCTTTGGCCGAAGCCTTGGCCACCCGGATGACCTTAGGGATCACTTCCCCCGCCCGCTCAATTAAGACGGTGTCTTCAACCTTTACTTTCAGGCGTTCAATTTCATCAAAGTTATGCAGTGATGCGTGTTTAATAGTGACACCGCCGCAGGAAACGGGTTGCAAATCCGCGATGGGCGTGATAATGCCGGTGCGTCCTACGGAAAGAATAACGCCGTTGATCTTTGTCGTGGCTTGGTGGGATTCGTATTTATAGGCCGCGGCCCAGCGGGGGCTCTTGGCGGTTGTGCCGAGGATCTCTTGAAAGGGGCGTTCATTGATTTTAATCACCAGCCCGTCCGCTTCAAAAGGAAGTTTGGCCAACTCCTCCTTGGCGGCCAGGACGGTTTCTTTAAGCTCGCGTTCGTTGTCCAAGTGTTTTCGAAACGGCGCCACCGGAAAACCGAGCGCCGCCATCGAATCCAAAAATTTGGCGTGCGTTTCATAGGTTCGGCCCTCGACCCAGCCGCAAGAGTGGACGAAGAATCGAAGCGGCCGCGAAGCGGTGACGCCGGGATCTTTTTGCCTTAAGGAGCCGCTGGCCGCGTTTCGGGGGTTGGCGAAAATCGCGCCATCCGAACGTTGTTGAGTCAAATTCATTTTTTTAAAATCTTCCTTAAACATAACGACCTCGCCTCTGATTTCCAGCAGGGCAGGAGCCGCCGGTGGGCGTAAAACCAGAGGGATGCTGCGGATGGTTTTAAGATTTGCCGTTATATCCTCGCCCATTTCGCCGTCGCCTCGGGTGGCGCCGAGAACAAGGCGGCCGTCTTGATAGGTCAAGGAGGCGCTCACGCCGTCTATTTTTGCCTCGATTGTGAATGTGGGCCGGTGGTTTCCTAGAAATTTAGCGTTCCTTTCCAGCCAGCCGTTTAAGTCCTCTTCGCTGGTTATGTTATCTAAAGAAAGCATGGGCGCTTTATGCGCGACCGGCGTAAATTCCGCGGTGACGCCGCCGCTCACTCTTTGAGTCGGGGAATCCGGAGTTAAGAGTTTGGGGAACTGACTTTCAAGCGATTTTAACTCGCGCATTAAATCGTCATATTCCCGATCCGTAATTTGGGGCTGCGATTGAACGTAGTAAAGCCAGTCGTGGCGGCGGATTTCTTCTTGCAGCTTGGCGATTTTGGATTTAGCTTTTTGAGGAGTCATCGCTTCAAGCGCTTCGTTCCCGTTTCATTTTATCGAGAATTCCGTTAACGAATTTTCCGGATTCATCCGTCGAGTATGATTTGGCGATCTCTACCGCCTCGTTGATGATGACGTTAACAGGGATTTCGGGTATGGAGAGGATTTCATAGGCGCCGATTCGCAGGATATTTCTGTCAATGACCGACATTCGGGATAACTTCCAGTTGTGGCAGTAGCGTTGGATCAACGCGTCAAGCCGTTCTTGATCGCCGATCACCCCCTTGGTCAGTTGATCCGCGAACGTCATGGCTTCGGGGTGAATTTTGTTGGATTTTTGATCCGGGGCTTGTTCTTCGCCGTTGGCATCATCTTCGCCGGCGTTTTCCAGCTTAACCGCCCAGAGGGCTTCTTCTTGCGAGAGGCCGCAGTTATCCCAAAGATAGAGCGTCTGTAGACAAATTTCTCTCCCCACCCGGCGTGAGCCCATATTAAAGATGATAGTAGATAGTAGGTAGTAGGTAGTAGGTAGGGAACGGAAAACAGGGCACGGGGGCGCTAGGAATGAGAGAAGCTCTTGGAGAGGGACTCTGGAGTTATTTTTAAGTCCTTATGTTCCTGCCTGCCGTATTTTCTTTTTAATTGGGCCATTTCAATGGCGGCTAAGGCCGCTTCGCGGCCGCGATCCAAGGGTCCTTCGGTGCGTTCCCAGGCCGTGGCCAGGGTATCCGCCGATATGATTCCGTAACTGATGGGCACTCCGGTTTCAATTTGGATTTGCTGAAGCGCGATCGTGCAGGAGTTCGCGATATACGCGTTTTGATCCGTTTTGCCTTGAATAATGGCGCCCAGGCACACAATAGCATCCGGCTGGGGCTGCCGAGTCGCGATCATCTTGGCGGCCGCGGGAATTTCGAATGCCCCAGGAACCCAAACAACCGTCCCCGTTTGGATTCCTTCGGCGTTTTTGAGCGTTTTTAAGACGGATTCAAGCATTCGGGAGGTTATTTCGGTGTTATATTTCGATACGACGACGGCTATCTCAAAGGGCATTTATTTGGCCGCGCCGGCTTCTTCTAAATCTAAGATGTGGCCCATTTTTTCTTTTTTGGTTTTCAGATACCCTTTTAAATAACTGCCCTGGGTTACGGGTCCAATGACCAGCGGCAGCCGCGAGGAAACTTTAAGGCCGTGCCCTTCGATGCCGATAATTTTTCTGGGATTATTGGTCAGAATTTTGATCGAGTTTAATCCCAAGTCCCTTAGAATTTGAGCTCCTATTCCGTATTCCCGGAGGTCGTCTTTAAGACCAAGGGCCTTGTTGGCTTGGACCGTGTCCATACCTTGATCTTGCAGCGCGTAAGCTTTGATTTTGTTGGTCAGCCCGATTCCGCGGCCCTCTTGATTGAGATAAAGAAACACGCCGCGTTTCGCTTGGGCGATGATTTGGATAGCTTTTTTAAGCTGTTCGCCGCAATCGCAGCGCGCGGAGCAAAGAGTGTCTCCCGTGACGCAGGAAGAGTGGACCCTCACCAAGATGTCTTTTTGATCTTTGACTTGGCCCATGACCAAAGCAATGTGCTCCGCTTGAGAAATTTTGTCTTTGTAAAGGTGCAGGACAAATTCGCCGTAATGAGTGGGAAGTTTGGCCTCGGCTACTTTTTCGATCAGTTTTTCTTTTCTGCGGCGGTATTCGATCAGGCCGGCGATCGTGATGATTTTTAGGTTATACCGCTGCGCAAACGCGATCAGATCGGGAAGCCTCGCCATGGCGCCGTCTTCGTTAATAACCTCGCAGATAACGCCTGCCGGATATAATCCGGCCAGGCTCGCTACGTCCACGCTGGCTTCGGTGTGGCCGGCTCTTACCAAAACGCCGCCCTCGCGGTACCTCAAGGGAAACAGATGCCCCGGCCGTCTGAAATCTTTGGGTTTGCTTTTAGGGTCGATCAGAGCTTTGACGGTGGCGGCTCGATCGTGAGCCGAGATGCCGGTGTCCACTCCTTTGATGGCGTCGACGCTGATGGTGAAGGCGGTGTCTTTTCCCGTCACGGCCGCGTTGACCATGGGCCCGATTTCAAGCTGGTCCAACCTATCGCCTTTAATGGGCATGCACAGAAGTCCGCGGGCGTGCTTGATCATGAAATTGACGGCCTCCGGCGTGACGCATTCTGCCGCCATCACAAGATCGCCCTCGTTTTCTCGATCCGGGTCATCCACGATAATGATCATGTTGCCGGCGCGGATGTCTTCGAGGGCCTCCTCGATGGAAGCGAACGAGAAATTTAGTTCCGGATTTGCTGCCATTTGGGGATATCCATGATATCGGTTCTCTCTTTTTCAAAATTATTATGCTGCGTCAGGACAACCTTGGCCAGATAATCGATTTCCACGTTAACCCTGTCCTCCGTTGTTTTGTCGGACAAGGTCGTTTTTTTCATGGTTTCGGGAATGATGCAGACGGCCAGGCGAACGTTGTCGCGCGTGGCATAAATTTGGTTGACAGTCAGGCTGACCCCATCGATTCCAATGGAACCCTTATGCGCGGCCACGAATTCGCCCAGGGGAGCCGGTATTTCAATTTCTATGATCAATGAGTTATTTTTTTGCTCCCGGCTGATAATCCGGCCCACCTTGTCGACGTGTCCCAAGAGAATGTGACCGCTGACCGGCTCGGTGAAACGAATCGGCTTTTCGATATTGACCCAGGAACCCGGACGCAAGGAGCCCAGGGTGGTGGCTTTCTTGGTTTCTTCGCCCAAGTCGAAAGAATACTGATTCTTGGCGGAGTTTTTTAAAGTCAAACAAACGCCGTTAACCGCCACGCTTTCCCCTTTTTTGGTTTTCCAATTTTTTTGCGGCCTTAAAAGCAAAACGGAGTTTTGTTGCCGGATAACCCTGGCTTTTTGGCTGACGATTCCTTGGAACATCGATGTTTTCAAGCGGCTGGATATCATTATATCAATGACGCAGCGCAAATGACTGCCCGCAAAATAGTTGTAGCCACGGCGGTATTTTTCATTAAGAATACCAATATGAGGTACAGGGCCTTCGGCGCCGCGTACGTTGGGATTATACTTGCTTGTTTGTTGTTTTCGAGCTGCGGTAAAAATCTGATGGTGCCGGTTAAATATCCATCTTTGAGCAATTTGGAGGCCCGGCATCGCGAAATGTTGGCGCGGCCTTATGTCGTTTTGAGAATCCCGGAAATGGACGCAGAAGTCTGGGCCAAGACAAAGGGCCAGGGATCTCTGGCAGGTCAAGGATCGTCCATGATACCGCCTCTCGAGGGGTGGTCGCTGGGCAAAGCCATCATGAATCAGTATGCTAACGCGGGCGCCGGCGCTTTGGGTTTCCATGTGGCCGGCGTTAAGAATAGAGATTTCGGTTTTGCCAACGAGATGGATCCCTCGGGCATCCTGGAGGTGACGGTGGGCGCTTTAGGCCTTAAGACCGAAACCAGCCGCGACGAGCGCTATGGCGCGGTTAAATCCACAATTTCGGTTGAGCAGCGCCGTGGCCGCGCTGACCTGTCGGGCAAGAGCCAGTGGTACACGCCGCAAGGGCAGAAACTGGGCCAGGAGACGGCTTTTTCTGTTTTCTTGGAAGGAGCCATCAGCGACGATTCCCAATTAAATCATTGGTTTAACAAGGAAAAAAATCGTCTTTGGGACCTGTTCGCGGTCAAGGCAGCCCAGCCGCCTTCCCTATCCGCCCAGTATGGATCCAAAATTCGTTACCGCGCTATTTTGCCCAGCAAGATGAATCCCAAGATTCAGGAAGGATTTGATTTGGCCAAGCAGAAGAATTGGGATAAGGCCGCCGGCATTTGGAAGGAGGTTGCTTTTGCCCAAAACCATCCATCGGCCTACCATAATTTGGCAGTTTATTACGAGTCCCAGGGTTCTTATGATTTGGCCTTAAAGAATTACCAAGCGGCCAAGGCGGCTTATGCCCGCGTTAAGGGAGACATGGAATACGGCTACCTATTTCCTTATACCTGGGATCATGCCATTGATGATCTTGAGATGTTGCGGCAAAACCAGGAGATAACGGCCAGAACAGCCGCGAAGCCGGCTTTAAGCGCGCAACCGCAATGGTTTAGCAAGAAGACGGCGGTGCTTCCCTTAACGAATGAGAGCAATTTTGTGGACGCCCCGCTTCTTTTAAGGCGGCTGATAGAAGAGCGGTTAAGACAGCAGGGGTATTCCGTTATTGACCCGGGCGTCGTGGACGAGGCTTTAAGAACCCAGGGCGCGACCGAAGGCGCCCACCTGGCCGTTCTTTCCTCAAAAAAGATCGCCGAACTATTAAAAGCGGATTATCTAGTTTACGGGCAGATTCATGAGTTCAATGAAGTTCCCTTGGGCGTGTATCACAAGCGGGAGGTCGGCTTGACGCTAGAGCTCCACGCGGCAGGTACCGGCGAAGTTTTATGGAAAGCGAGAAAGAAGATTCTTAAAGAAGAGGGCGGCGCCAAGGGTAAAGAGGCTTTTGGTTTAGCCGTTCTTCAGCTTGTGAAGGGTTTGGCCGAACGAATCGGCAAGTTTCCACTTAAAGAGGAATCCGCCCAACTGGTTTCCGCGATGCTTTCCATGATTCCCGCCAGGTAATCGGTTAATTTTTGGCGTAGATTCGATCGATGAGAGATGGTTCTTGTATGCTTTTTTCCTATCGATGCTGAAGTACCCAAGATATGCCTCGGGCAACGTGAAGCTGTTGGTGGGCCCAAATATTAAGAAAACCGGTTTTCAGTGTTGATCGCAAAGCAAGATTTCCCGAATACCTAAAATTCAATTCTGTCCAAGTGGGTGTCCAATAATTAGGTTTTATTTCAAGATAAGGATACCGTGAGATCGCTCTTTGGACAAAATAGCGCAGATCACTTGAGTTCCATGTGCTCAACCAAGCCGGACTGCGATTGAGACTGGTAAACACAGACCCTTGCGTACGAAAAACATAAGGCCGGGTTGTGATTGGGGAAGTTACGTTTCCTTCGCGGAATCCCTCGATCAGGCTAAAATTGACTAAACCTAGGTGGGCTGGAGTTGGGAAACTTTGGATTGAAAGCCGTAGCTCATTTAACTGGTGTTGCAAATTTTGTGTTCTTCTGCGCTTTTTTTGATCGAATAGCCACCCCAGTAGCTCTTTATTAAGAGTCCTGAAGTCATTTGCTCCTGATTCGAACCACGAAGTTGCTGTTTTGGGTACGACAGGTGCTTGCACATCCTCGGTTCCGATAATTTTTCCGAGGCCTTCCTTGGTCATTCCCAGAGCCTCATTTAGAGGTAAATTTAATCTGCCACCGTATATTGCTGGAGATAAAGGTCTACCGCTCAACTCGCTTTTTATATGGTTTTTACGAAACGCGCCCAAAAAGTCTTCCGCAGTGAAGTAATACGGTTCGGCCATGCCTAAAGCTTCCACTGCGATAAAAATTGCGCTCATCAATAAAACAGATTTCATTAATTTGACCCCCTTAATTATTTTGCTGATTACGATGTTCCCCATAATTTGACGCTAACATTATACAAAATATGGGGTCGCATCTTGACTTTTGACATATTCCGTCAAAAGTCAAGATGCGACCCCTAAAATTTGACAAGTTGGGGGAGGGCTTGGCCGATGAATTGGACCGCGATGGCGGCCAGTAAAAGCCCCATGAGGCGGGTAATGATGTTCATCGTGATGCGGTTGAGCCATTTGGCGCCGGTGGCTCCGATGCGCAGGATGAAATAGCTGGCCAGGCTGACGCCGGCGATGGCTAGGGTTAAAATAATTTTCTTTTCCAGCCCCTCGGCCTGGGCGCTTAAAACAATCACGCTGGAGATGGCCCCGGGGCCCGAAAGCATCGGAATCGCCAAGGGCGTGATCGCTATGTCCGTTTTTTCGGTGCCTGCCTGTTTTTCTTCCTCCGTTTCCTGAACAGCGGAGCGTTTGGCTCGAAGCATGTCGATGGCGACTAAAAGAAGCACGATGCCTCCCGCGATTTGGAATGCGGCGAGCGAAATGCCGAAAATTTTAAAGATAAATTGACCTACGTAAGCGAAAGCGATCAAAACAAGCATGCAGGTCACGCAGGCGATTTTGGCCATGCGCAACCGCGCCGCTTTGGTGTCGCTGAAAGTCATCGCCAGAAACGCGGGGATAGCCGCCACCGGGTCAATAATGGCGAACAACGAGCCAAAGGTTAACAGCGAATATTCAATCATTAAGCCTATTCCTCAAAGGTTTATCATGGGCCACCTTAGCCCCTCCTCATGACGGGTTCCGCGAATGATCAGATCACCTTCATAGAAGGAGTTAGTTACCGTTAAATTTTTGATCTTTATGATTTCGCCGATGTCAAATCCCCGGCCGGCGACGGCGGATTTCGCTTTTTCCCCTCCTAAAATTTTTGGAGCCATGAACCAGAGAATTTCGTCAAAGAGTTTTTGCTCGACGAAATGCCCGTGGGTAATGCCGCCGCCTTCAACCAATAGGGTTTGGATGCCTTTTAAGGCGATCAGCTTCAGAGCGTATTGCAAATCAAGGCGCCCATTTTTGGTAGTTGGAACTTCGAGAATTTCCACCTCTTTATTGGTGATTGTTTTAAATTTTTCGTAATCAATTTTGGAAGTGACGATCAGGGTGCGCGCGGGGCCGGTGTTTAAAATCTTAGCCCCGGGATGAATTTTAAACCCCGGATCAATAATAATGCGCATCGGATTTCTTCCGCGTCCGTGGGAAGTGAGCTCGGGGTCATCCTTTTGGATTGTTTTAATTCCGACCAAAATGGCTTCAAATAAACTTCTGACTTTCCAGAGAACTTCGCGGCTTTTTTCGCTGGTGATCCACTTGGAATTGCCCCACTGATCAGCGATTTTGCCGTCTAAAGTCACCGCTGTTTTAATAACGGTGTAGGGGCGGTTTTGCGTCATTTGTGTCCAGAAGGGGAGATTAAGCGCTTTGGCTTTTTCCCGCAAGAGGCCGCACCGCGTTTGAATGCCAGCTTTTTTCAAAAGGCCGAAACCCCTGCCGTTGACCCTTGGGTTGGGATCCTTGACCGCGGCGACGACCTTGCGAATCCCGGCGTCAATTAAAGCTTGCGTGCAGGGCGGCGTTTTTCCATGGTAGGAGCAAGGTTCCAGGGTCACGTAAGCCGTGGACCCCGCCGCTTTTTTGCCGGCCTGCCTGATCGCTTCGATCTCGGCATGGGAGCCGCCGAAGCGGCGGTGAAAACCCTCGGCGATTACGCGGTTATTTTTAACCAAAACGCAGCCAACCAATGGGTTTGGTGAGGTTCGCGGGAATCCTTTGCGGGCGAGTTCCAGCGCCCTGGTCATATACGAATCCATCTTTTGATTATAGACTCTATTTGAAAGCTTGCAAGAGGCGATTCGTGAGGACCGTTAAAAACCGGGCCAGAGGGCGGCCAGCCAGCCGAATTTATTGGTGATCAGAAGAAAGCCAAGCAAAATTAAAAGAGCGCCGGATCCAATTTCAATGGCCTGGAAATGGGGTTTCACGCGGTTTAGGAATCCTTGAAATTGGGGTAAGAATGCGCTGGCCAACAGAAAAGGCACTCCTATGCCTGCCGAATAGCTGGAAAGCAGAAGCAGTCCTTGGCCAAGGGTGGCTTCGGAAGCGCTGTAAACCAGAATGGCCGAGAGGATCGGTCCCACGCAGGGAGTCCAGCCGACCGCGAAGACGACGCCGAACAAGAAGGCCCCCAGCCAATCCGCCTTTTTTGGCTTGAAGTTCAGATGGATTTCGCGGTAAAGGGGCATGATGGTCAAGGCTCCTGTCAAATGAAGTCCAAACGCGATTAAAACCGCCCCGCCGATAATTCTGATCCAAGATTGGAGCCAGGCGAAGGCAGACCCGAATACGCTGGCCGTGGCTCCCAAGAGCGTAAATACCGAACCGAAGCCCAAAACAAAAATTCCGGTGGAAACAAGTACGGATCGCCTGGCGGACTTAAGGTTTTTGGAACCGATGAGATTATTCAGTTCGAATCCGGTGACGAGCGCAATATAAGCCGGAATTAAGGGCAGGATGCAGGGCGACAGGAAAGTCAGCAGGCCGGCGATAAAGCTGGCCAAAACCGGCAAGGTCTTAAATAACATCCCCAAAGCGCCCTTTATATCCGCGTTAAAGACGGGTTCCGGTTGATCGCCCTGGATCAGAGATGGCATCAAGGATTCTAATTCCCGATCCGACGATATGGATTGCCGCCGGAACGCGATTTGTCCCCCTTTTTTGATCCCGATATTAACGGGTATCGGGCGGATGGCGTATTTTTCCACCACAAGGCCTTCTTCGTCTAAGACCATGGGATAAGGCACCTCAAAGCGTTTTTGGAAATCCCGCACATCCGCAACTTCTTCCATCAGGCTGACCGCCACAAAGCGCACATTCGGGTACTTTTGACTGGCGTTTACAAGAATAGGCGTTTCAATATTGCACTCCGGGCACCAAGTGGTGAAAAGGGTGAGCCAGACTGGGCTATCCTTGTAGAGGGCGGCCAAATCCACGGTTTTTCCGTCAAGAGTGGGCAGGATGAAGCTTGGCGCTATATTGCCGGGGTAAGGGCCGGTATCTTGGCAGAAGGCGACAAAGGCCAAAGAGGCGACAAAGGCCAAAGAGGCGAAAGGAGTTTTTGGCACGTTCTAATTGTAGAACGTTTTTAAGCCCTATTCCCTAAGCCCTTATTTTTATACCGCGGCGGTGACTTCTTCGAGTTTGACCGAGATGATCTTGGAGACTCCCAGCTCTTCCATGGTCACGCCGTAGAGGGCGCGGGCGGCTTCCATGGTTTTTTTATTGTGAGTGATGATTAAAAATTGGCATTTTTCGGAAAAACGCTCCAACATTTTTCGGAAACGTAAAATATTAGCCTCATCGAGCGGGGCGTCAATTTCGTCTAAGATGCAGACCGGCGCCGGCCGGATTGAAAAGAAAGCGAAGAGCAGGCTGACCGCGGTCAGGGCTTTTTCGCCTTGAGAAAGAAGGGAGATGCTTTGGAGTTTCTTGCCCGGCGGCTGGGCGAAAATTTCAACCCCTTTTTGCGCGTGGTCTTGGCCTTCGGTTAAAATGAGGTCAGCCTCTCCTCCTCCCTCGAAGAGTTGTCCGAAGATTTCTCGGAATTTTTCCCGAACGGCCGCGAAGGTGACTTGAAAACTTTCTTCAATTTGGGCGTTAATCTTGAGGATCGCGGCTAGGACGTCTTCCTTGGCTTTTAAAATGTCGTCTCTTTGCGTGTTAAGGAAGCTGATGCGTTCATTGAGCCTTTCATATTCTTCGTGCGCCAGGAAATTGATTTGACCCAATCGGGTTATCTGTTCGTTAACGCGCGCCAGCGCCGCCTCCAGGGTTTCCCCCTCTTTTAAGCGCATATCAGCCTCATTCTCTTTGAGTTGGATTATTTTTTGAGATAAACCTTCCGGCGTGACTTGGAAAATTTGGCAGGCCTGTTCGATCAGCCTCGCTCTTTCGATTTCAGTGGCCTTGATTTCCATTTCGGCTTGCAGAATTTCTTCCTTTAAGCTTTGGATTACGGTTTCAAACTCCGCGATCCTATTTTCCAAATGTCCGCGCGAAACCTTGGCCGACGACAGGGTCGTTTGCAGTTTTTCCAAAGCCCCGCCTTTTTCTTTATGAGATTTTTCCAAAGCTTTAACTTGAAGGCGCAGACGTCCGATCTCTTCATTTAAAGCAGAAAGCTCGATAGTCAGGTTATCCAGGCTTTTTTCAAGCCGCGTGGCTTGGTTTTGGCTTAAGGCCAGGGAGCGTTGCAGCTGCGTGGAGCGTTCTTGCAAAACTGTGATTTCACGCAAAGCCTCTTGGTTGGCGAGTTCGTAAGAGAGACGGGTTTCTTTTTGGCGGTTCATTTCCAGAGCGGCGTCTTGAAGCGCCGCGACCGCCTCTTCATATGTCTTTTTCAAGTTCCCCAGAACGCCCTCCTGCTCTTTGAGCGTTTGGTCAAGAGCCAGGAAGTCTTCCCTTTTGGTGGCTGCGGCGGCCAGGCGTTCCCTGGTGTCTTTTTCCAAAGAAGCGATAGATTCGGCCGTGATTTCGACATCGCGTTCCAGGTTGTTTTTTTCTTGGTTTAATTTAGCCGACTCCAAACGTTTGTTTTCGAGATCCGAGGACAGTTCGTTTTGTTTTTGAGTCAACTGCCCTCTTTCGCTTTGAAGCTCTGTTAATTGACGTTGGACTTCTTCTTTGGCAACGGCCAAATGTTTGAGCGATTTGGCGACCGCTTCTCGTTCTTCGGTCAAACTTAAAACATTCACAGCGTCGCCGCCGGGATCTTCCCCTCCCCTGACGACCGCGTCGCCGTAAACGGCGCCGCCTTGGATGAATAAGGGTCCGGTTAACTGGAAAATGATTTTTTTGATTTCAGGAGCCGTTTGGTCTAAGAGTTGCTCGAGATTGATGATGCGGCCTGATCCCGTTGACCGGAATTCAGACGCCAAGCCGACGGGTCGCTCCGCTATTTTGTCAAGGATGATGAAGGCGGCGCGCCCCTTCTTTTCATTGGCCAGAATCCGCACGGCTTTCAAGGCCGCCTCCTCGTTGGCCGCTAGAAACCAATCCAATTTATCGGCCAGAATGTCTTTGAGATAGCCGTAGTGCTGCGGCAGGGTTTTAATTAATTTTCCGAGCGGTCCGGAAATGGAACCCCAAGCCCTGGTCAGTTCTTCAACGGCCAGGACCCCCTTGACCGCCGGGCTTTTTTCTAAAACTTTTTCCCAGTGTTCAAGGCGGGCACTTAAGGCGGCTTCATTTTTGACGATGTCATGGATAAGCCTGTTTTCCAGTTCGCGCGCGCGCCCTCCCAGGCGTGATTCGGAGTCCAGGATTTCTTGCCGCCCGTTTTGCAGTGTTTCGATCTCCGCCGTTATTTCAGTGATGCGCGCTTGCGTTTCCTGTTTTGTTTTTTCGATGCGCAGACGCTCGACGTCTTCTCTGTGGTGCTCTTTTAAAATGTGTTTAAGTTCGATCTCCAGTTGGGAGAGTTCCGTGGTTAAGACCAATCCTTGGTTTTTAAGCCCCACGATTTCTTGTTCCAAGCGGGCAATTTCGTTTTTAAGGTTTTGCGTTTCTCTTCCAAGCTCATCGCGGCGTTCGGCCGCGGCAGGAGCCTCGGCGTCAAGGGCCGATCCCGGCTCTTGGGCGCCGGTCTGACCGAAAGCCTGTTTTTTTTCGGCCAGCGCCTTGGCCACCCCCTCGAACTCCTTGGCCTGCTCGACGACCTGTTTTAAGGTGAATTCTTTTTCAGCGGCTTGGTTGCCTTTGAGAATGTCTTTTTCCGAAATTTTGTTTTCAAGGTTTCTTAATTTTTCGTAAGCCACGTCCCTGGCTCGGATCACCTCATGAAAATCAGCCTGCAGTTCATGGAGCTTGCCTTCCAGGGCGATTTCTTGGGCCCGCGCGGTTTCGCTTTCGGCGTACTCTTCATCCAGGAGGGAGGTTTGTTTTTCCAACTCTTGCCGTTTGGCGGTGAGGCGCTCCTGTTCGATTTGGCGCGAGCGCTGGTCAAGACCTTCCAGGTCGGTGATCACTTTTTTGATTTCAAGATTTTTCTTTTGGTTGTTCAGGCGTTCAAACTGCTTGGCCTTTCTGGCTTGGCTTTCGATACGTTTGCTTTCCGTTGACAGGAGTTCGATTTGGTCGCGAACCCGGTCTAAGTCTTGATCAATTTTGGCCAGCCGCGACATGGCCTCATCGCGGCGGCTGGTGAACCGGGAGGCTCCGCTGGCTTCATCGAAAAGATAGCGCCGCTCCTGGGGCTTGGCGGTCAGGAGAAACTCCACCATGGATCCCTCCATGATGGAATAACCGTCATCGCCCAACCCGGTGCCGGCAAAAAGGTGTTTGATGTCTTTTAAGCGGCAGGCGGCTTTATTGATTTGGTATTCGCTGGAGCCGTCGCGGGAAACCTTGCGCGTGACCGCAGCCTCGGTGGTTTCTATTTCAAGGGCTTTGTCAGAGTTATCGAAGGTCAGGGTAACCTGCGCGTGGCCGGAGGGCGTCAGGCGTTTGGTTCCATTAAAGATGACGTCAACGATGGATTTGGAGCGCAGCATTCTGGATGAAAGCTCGCCTAAAGACCAACGGATGGCGTCAACGGTGTTGGACTTGCCACAGCCGTTGGGGCCTACGATGCAGGTGATGCCGGGTTCCAGCTGAATTTCGGTGTGTTCAGCGAAAGATTTAAACCCAGACAGTTCTATTGACTTTAAATACACCCAATACCCGCCTTCTCTCCAGACGTCCTACCTGTCATCTTTTACCATATTGTTGCTATTGATGCCAATACGATGCGACCTTGGCAGCAGTTCCGTAAACCTAAACCAACTCCCTCATTGAACCCGCTAAAAACAGCGTAAGCAGTTTCACAGGCCTTTTGTTTTGAATTTTAGCCCCGAGATCCCTCGCCGGTAAGGTTAAAATAACAATGAGACAAATATTC
>JACQJO010000037.1 GCA_016205025.1 Elusimicrobiota bacterium | reverse complement strand
TTTCATGTTCCCTCCCTAGTCCTACGTCTTAGCAAAGAATTGTAGAACTAGCGGAGGGACTTTTTTGTGCAGAGGAGAAGGAGCTGGATTCCGGCTTGCGCCGGAATGATGATCTAAAATAAATTTTTCCCTAATGTCCAGCCCAAAAAACAGATCCCAAAAAACGGAACGATCAACGTATTCGGTCACGAAAGCAAGAGTGCGCCGTCTAAGCACGTCCTTAGTCGCGGAGACCGCGCGGGGAGAAGCGTACGTTCGGCTGTGCTTCTCCGCGTTCCTCTGTGCGCGCGGCGTCAGCCTAACGCGATATCCCATGCTTTTTTCGCATGCGCTTATCAAACCGCTCCAGAGAGACTCCCTCCCCGCGCTCGGCCTGCGCCATCCCTTCCTGGACGGCTGAAATAGCCTCAAAGCTTTCGGCTATCTCCAAGAGTTTCTGGTAGGACTCCGCGTCCTGGACAACCACCTCGGCTCTTCCGTTCACCGTTAACACTAAAGGGCGGTGGCCTTTCTTGAGTTGTTTCACGAAGTCGACAGTGTGGCGCTTAAAGTCCGTCAACGAATGGATATCCTGTTGAATATTCAGCATGTGACCACCTCGCATCTAATTAGCATCTAATAAGAGTATATAGGATATGGGCGGGAATTGCAACGTTTCGTTTTACGGCGACAGATTTCATTTCTGAAGTTGTTCCAGCCGGTCTTTGATCGGCGGGTGAGAGCGCAGGTAAGTTTCAAATGAGAGGCCTAAACTGTTTTCAAAGCGCGCCATTTTTTCAAGGAAAGTTTTAAGCGAGGCGGGGGGATATTTTAATTTTTTAAGGTACAGTGCCGCAGCCTGGTCTGCTTCAATCTCCATTTCCCGGCCGTAGCCCAGATTTCTTAAAGTGCCGGCCAGGTGCGTGGCGGAGCCCAAGATGGTCCCCTCGAATCCGAATATAGCCAGCGCCACGGCGGACCAACCCGCCTGCTTTTGAAGTAGGAGGGCGCCGTGGCGATGGCTGACATGCGCTACTTCATGAGCCAAAACCGCCGCGATTTCGCTCTCCTGGTCATGGCAGAGTTTCAAAAGCCCGGTGGTGATGAAAACCGTTCCATCGGGCGATGAGAATGCGTTGGGATAAGAGGAGCGGGCCACGATAAAGCGGTAGTCGTAGTCAGGCCTTTCGGACACCGCCGCGATTTTTTTACCCAATTGATTAATATAGCCTTGCCATCTGGAATCGGGATAGGGGGGAAACACGGCCTGCAGTGATTGCGTGGTCAGACTGCCCAATAAAAGCTCGACATCTTCGGGAATCCAGATTTTGTTAGACGAAGGCGGGCTGTTTTTTGGAGAACACCCGTTTAAAATTGAAAAGGCGAACAAGGCCAAAGAGGCGACAGAGGCCAAAGAGGGAAATGTTTTTGCCTCTGTGGCCTTTTTTGCCTCTGTGGCCTTTTTGGCCTTCCCCGTCATGACGACCAAAACGGATACCAGCGATCCCGATTGAAGATATTCAGGGCCACGGCGCAGGAGAAAACGAGCCTCGGATCAAGTTCCGGCGGGCAGTTGGCTGTCAGTGCGATGCGGTTGAAAGGAGAGCGCGTGCTTTTGATTTTGCCGATTTTGATCCGGTCGCTTGTAATTTCGTAATCCGCGCGCAAAATGCCCCACAGGTGGCCCAAGAAACGCCGGATGACGGATTTGAAAACCGAATCCTCGATGATTTGGCCCATGACCCGGTGTTCCTTGTCTAAAATCCACCACTGCTTTCTGTAAAAGTTGGACAAAGAAGACATCTTAAGGTAACCCAAAATTTGGCGGTCGCCGTCAAAAACAACGAAGCGGTAGGCAAAAAATCCCAACTGGCGCCTGATTTTGGAGATGATCTGGCCGGAATCGTCGTAAATCCAGCAGGGAGTCCCGCGCAGAGACCAGCCCAGAGTGATTCCGAGCAAAACGGCCAAAATAGTTAAAACCGCCGATAGAGCGATCAGGATGTTTTGGGAAAACCCTTGGTAAAGGGCGAACCATCGCAGAATGTAGATGACCACCAGCGCCTGGAGCACCGGAGGCTTGCGATGAACGGCCGTTACCTTCAAGCCGCCCGGAGCGAATACAACAAAGGTGGGAAATATGGTCAGATAGCGGCCGCCGCCAAAAAGTTCCAGTTTGGTTTCTTCGGCCCGATCCGCGAAAGTTTCCCCGTATCGCAGTAGTTTTAGATCATTGATGGAGCCGAAGATCAAAAAACCGATCAATCCGGCCAGCATGGCCGCCACCAGCAGGCGGCCGTATTTGTCAAAGATTTTTTTAACGCGCGGATCCAAGGCCGGCGGCGGGCGCATCAGGTCTTCGGGGGATTGCGCCATCTCCGGAGAATCGGGAGGAGCGGGCAGGTTGTCTTGGGCCGCGGGGCTTTGAACCAGGGCGCTTTCGATTAAATGCGGGTTGACGGGATTTAACGAGCCCAGGATTTTTCTGATTTCTTCGTAATCAATGTTGGGTTGCCCGTAGACATTGACGGTGTGGTTGATTCCGGCGTATTGGAAATGGCCGGTTAATTCGGTTTGGTTGGGGTTCTTGACATACCTAAAAATCAGGTTATTGGCCAGCTCCATAGTGGAAATAGCTTGATCTTGGGCTGCCATCTGCCGGGCAAGCGCCCGCAGGCGTTCCTCGGCCGCTGGGGAATTCGCCGGGTCCTTGGTCACCCCCAGACTTAAGAAAGTGTTGTCGCGGTTTCTGACCAGCATCAGAATGTCGTTATTCTGTGGGGGCTTCAGCTCCCAGCCTTCCTTGGCCACCTGCACCATCCAGGAATTGTCAATCGCCGCGACCCATTGGCCCGCGGCAAGCGCGCGGCTTTCGATTTTGGTTTCACGGAAAGCCGCTTCATTGATTTCGGCCAAGGAGCCCAAAATATTTCGAATCGAGTTCCAATCCGCCTGGCCCGAAGGTACGGCGGTGAAAGAGTAGGCGTCTTTTTCGGTGTAGGCAAAGATTCCTTCGATTTTATCGAGATAGATCAGATACCGGATTTCAATGCCGTTAGGCAGAAGGCTTTTGGCTTGCTGCAGGGGCGGCTGGCTATTTTTCAGGTTTTCCAGGTGTTCGGCCGCCGTCTGCTGGGCCTGTTCGCCCGGGTCCGAGAAACGCCGCAATCGTAGGATGGCCGCGGGCAGGGTGGCCACCTCCAAATGCAGAATCTCCTCTGTTTGCTCCGGTGTGAGAATTTTCCAGTTTTTGGGAACCAGAATCATAAATGGTTCATTGCCGGGAACCACCCATCGGCCCTCATTTTCCTGGAATGGGCCGATCCTATAGGGGGAATCGGCAGACCAAAGAAGGATAGTAGATAGTAGATAGTAGATAGTAGATAGGGAAAAAATTGGGTCGACTTTTTTCATTTGGGGACCCCGATCAGTTTTCCTTTGATGAGGTCGCGATGAACAAAATAAACATGTTCTCCGGTGGATAAGTTTTTCCAGTCGCGTGAATCGCCGGATTCATCCCTGTTGTCGCCCAGGACAAAGAGGTGATCCGGCGGAACCTTAAGCGGGCCCAGGTTGTCGCCCACCAGCATTTCGTTGGCGCGCGTATGCTGGACATAAGGCTCCGGAATCTCGCGGCCGTTGACATAAACGATTTTATCTCTGATTTCAACCGTATCCGCGGCAATGGCGATCACCCTTTTAACCAGGTCTTTTTCGGCGGTGACGGGAGAGGCCAAAACAACGATTTCTCCTCGTTGAGGCCGGCGCCGCCGCAGGGTCAATTTGTCAACCCACCAGGCGGATCGAACGGCCAGCGTGGGTTCCATGGATGGGGTGGCTATGTAGATGCGCTCCAGGAGCAAATCGCGGAAAATAAGGGCGCCCAGCAAGCTGGCCGCCACGATAACGATCAATCTCGACGGGGTGGTTGTGGCCATGATCTTTTATTAGTATAGGCTCTGATCGAGCTGGGGGGTAGAGTGAATATCATTGCGGCGGCCGTGGCCGCGATTACGGTTTTGGGCGTTGTCGTTGAGTTTGTGACCCATCCCAAAAGCCGCCAGCAGTTGGGTATCCCGAGGGGAGATTGGCTTTCGGTTCTTCTGATTCTTGTTCCTTACGCCAGCGCGGGACTGCTGAATTTGGCGTGCTGGCTAAGGCCTCCGGTCAAGCCCGACTGGGCATTAGCGGCCTGCGGGTTCCTGCTCTGCCTTGGCTGTTTGTTTTTTAGGACTTGGGGCAAGCTGGTCTTGGGCGACTATTACACCTTCTCCATTGATTTGAGGTCCGACGATCATCCGGTCATTGATTATGGGCCTTACCGGCTGGTCCGGCATCCCCTTTATTTCGGAGTGTTGTTGGGCATTTTGGGCATGCCTCTTTTGGCGCATAGCTGGCTGGCTTTATTGATTTTTTCTTTTCCCATAGGTTTTGTTTACGGCCTGCGATTGCTTAAAGAGGACAGGTTTTTGATGGACAATATGGGCGAGCCCTACCGGATTTACGCCCGCCGGACGGCGCGGCTGATTCCTTTTGTGTGGTGAGCCTTATGAAAAAAATTAGGGAGAGCTTTCGGCTCTCCCTATAATTTTTTGATCCGCCGGTCCTCCGCGTTGGCCACCGCGGCACCTTCAGGGGATCACCCCGCTGTCAGCGGGGTTGCTCCTAATTGTTGCGCGCGAAGTTTGGCGCGGTCAAGAGGGGTTGGGAATTTCAGTGTGGGGAATTTTGGGAGAGTTCTGTAAATTTTTATACTGGTAGCAGTTCTCGGCGGGCGTAGCTCAATGGTAGAGCGTCTGGCTGTGGCCCAGAAGGCTGCGGGTTCGATCCCCGTCGCTCGCCCCACTCGACCTTGATAGGGTTGGGTCATGCGTGAAGCGGGTTAGATTCGGGGGAGGGAGCAGGGTGAGAGTCTTTTTGCCGGTCGTTGCGGCTGTGTTCCTGGTAGGCCGGGAATCATTCGGCGGCGTTGCGCCGGTCAAGCTGTCGGCTGACGCGGTTCGGCTTTTTGAAACCCAGCCGTCCGTCAAGCCCGGAAGTGTTGTTTTTCGAATCGAACGACTGGCTTTGCGGGTTGCTAAAACTGACGAGGGGACGGCCAGAATGGCCGGTGATATCGAGAAAGCGCTTTTTAAAGTCCGGCAGACCCCTTATGCCCTGGCCGCCATCAAATACGACGTTCGCCGGGCGGTGGAAGAATTGGAGCTTCGGCTGTTAAGCGACGCCGTTCAAACTAACAACGAGGCGCGCGATATTTTGGCCGCCGTCCGCAAAGACTCCGCGGCCGCTCATGCCGCCGGGAAGCTTTCGTTGGCTGTTAAAAAAATGTCGGTCAGTGCCGATAAGGCCGCGGATTTGGCGTGGGATTTGCGCGGCGAAATAAGCGCTTTGCCGTATTACGACCGATGGCTTTCGGCGGCCATGGAGCAGTTGCGCGACAAATCTTTTTCTTTGAAATATGAGATTCAGAATTTAAACAAAATCAGCCAGGATATCATTCAAAAAGCCGCGCATGGCCGTTTACCCTCGAGAAATTAAAATTCCATCCCCGGCGCGTCGTTTTTCGCACTGGATTATCGGTGCCATTTTTTTGTTTATCTACGCCGCCACCTGGGACCGGATTTGGCAGTTCGACGCGGTTTTGGCCAGCGACATTGTGGAGTCTTGGATCATTCGCGATCCGCTCTATGTTGTTTTCGCCGAAAACCATTTTTTGTTTAAAGCCTTAGGGTGGGTCTCTTACCGCCTGTTCGCGGGTCCTTTTTTTGATCTAAGCGCTTATCAAACTCTGCAGTTAAACTCCAGCTTGTCGGCGGCCGCTGTCGTCGGCATTCTCGTTTTTATTTTTACCAAGCAGGAGGGTTCTTTGATCCGGCCGGCATTGGGGGCGGTTTTTTTGGCGGTTACGGCATCATTCTGGGTTCATGCCAGCGGAGGGGAATCGTACCTGCTTTCGGCCCTATCCATCTTGATCGCTTTGGTTGTTTTGAAATGGTATCTGGCCAAGCCAAATCCCGCAAGGAAAGCGGCGGCGCTTTTAGCCGCCATTCTTCCTCCTTACGTTCACACAGGCAACGTCATTTTGACCGTTATTATCGGCGCCGTGATTTTGAAAACCTGCTGGCAAGCGCGGTGGAAAACGATCGGTTTGGCTTTGGGTTTGTGGCTGGCGGCCGGGCTTCCTTATATTGTTATTCATAATCTCTATGACCCCGCCGAAATCACAGCCTGGTGGGTTCGAGCCAGCAACTCGCGCGTTTGGTACGCTCTGCGTGCGACGAATTCTTCTTGGAATCTCGATTTAACGAGCAATATTAGCCGTAGTTGGATGGCCTGGACGGGTTCAGGGATAGCTTCGACCGGATGGCCGTCTGTCTTGATTCTCATTTTGACTTCCCTCGGGTTGGCGCTGGGTTTTACCGAAAAGCCGGAGCAAGGCGCACCCCCCGTTTCTTCGCAACTGTGGGCCAAGGTAGTATGGGTCAGTTTCGGAATTTATGTGATTTTCTACTCTCTGTGGCAGCCGGGCAACGCCACTTATTGGTCAACCCATTGGATGCTTTTGGTGATGGGGATTTTAAGTTTAAGCCAAATAACGGCGGCCAGGCGGCTTGTTTTGCGGTTGGCGCCAAGCTTTGCGGCGCGCCGATTGTGCTTAGCCGGCGTTGCGGCGGGGATTTTGGGGATAGGATCGTCCAATTTTCAGGAGAGAATTTATCCTAATACCCTGCCGGAGAACGCGCCCTTGGCCTATTTTGCCCAGTCTCTGCCTTCCGTGGTTCCTCAAGATTCGATTATTTTTATTTCCGGCGTGAAATGGGGGGAGCTTAAGCCCTATATTCCCTTTTTCAGCAAACGAAAAAGAGTGGCGCTGGAACTAATGCTAATTCGATATCCACCGGACCGGGCGCTGGATTATCTAGGCAAAGCGTTTGTGCAGGCGGTGCTTCTTAAAAACGGCATTTTTGTCACTTCGGATTTTTGGGATAAAGACGCCAGAGAAATTTTAAGGGCGAACTGGGGGGTCAATTCCGGAGATTTGGATCATCTTTTGGATTTGTTTGACCGCAAAGAACGGGTCCGGTTCGCCCCGCCTTCATTGGGCGAGCCGCTGATTCTCTATGAACTGACCCCAAATAAAGAGTTTTTTGAGCATTTCTCCAGGGCGCGCCTAGCCAGATGATAAAATCTTTTTGAGGGCGCCCATAGCTCAATGGATAGAGTAGCAGCCTTCGAAGCCAGACCCACCGCTAACATTTTTAGCCCCTGGCATTTGGGGCTCATTTCCTATAATCTATTTATGAGGACCCTAGAGGAAAAGGCTATGCCCAAAACCGCGGTTAAAGAAAAAAATTGGAAAGCTATCAGCCAACAGGTTAAAAAACACATCGAGCGTATCCGTGAGCTTGGCCGCCAACAAGGCTGGCCCCTCAAGAACAAATCGAAAGAACAGGTCATCGAAGAACTGCGGAAGGTACGAGAAAAAATCTGGGAGTAAATCCTGCTTTTAGTCCTCGATTCCAACGAATACGTCTTTTCTTTTGGCGCTGAAAAGCACCTGCCCAGCGAGGAACTTCTTGATTTTTTGGTTTTGCCCAATAGCCTTTCAGCTTATCGCATCCGCATTGTTCGCGCCATTGTGGATGAAGTCACCAGCAAATTGAGTCCCGAACAGGCCAAAGAATTTTTTGCCGTTGTCAACCTCGTGACTGTTATAGATGAAAACTGGGTCATTCCTTTTGAATTAGGGGAAAAATACCTCTCATTTCTCAAAAAAGGCGACGCCGCCATAGCCGCCTACACCGAATTCGTCGGCGCTAAAGCCCTTGTCTCTGAAAACCGCAGGCACTTTTACCAATATCGAGACAAATTCCCATTTGCCGTTTGGGACGCCGCCGCCTGTTTAAAAGAACTTAAAAAGGCTTCATAACGTTGCCGCTTAAGAGGGAATCCCCTGCGGGGCACCTTTCACCTTTAAAGCTCATCCCTAATCACCGCTACAATTTTTTGCAACCCTTCTGGAAAAGGCCCCCGTATAACGTTAGGCTAAGGGAGACTCGTTCTTTTAAATATGTTCAACGTCAGCGAAACTTGGACACTTTGACCTAGAAAATAACAGACACTTTTAAGCCTGTTCTCTTTGGCTCTCTTGCGTCCCACAAGGCAAGGAGAACATGGACTTGGGAGAGCCGATCATTGGGGTTGCGGGGCTTTGGTAAAATTGAGGGCGATTTTCGAGGAGAAGGCGCCCATAGCTCAATGGATAGAGTAGCAGCCTTCGAAGCTGTTGGTGGAGGTTCAATTCCTCCTGGGCGCACCACAACTCTGGTTCCGGGTTCGCCACCGTAGCGCTCAACAGGATTTGTTAAATTAAACGCATGAGGGTTCGGGATGAGTTTTTTTTATTTTTATTTTTAGTTAGTCCAGTTAGAGCCGAAATTTTTGATCCGTCTGCTTCGCGGGCCTTGACGCTGGCGGAGGCTTATCAGCTGGCTATCCGGCAAAGCGAGGAGCTGGCGCAAAGGAAAGACGGGTTAATTGAGCTGGAGGCTAAAATCAGCGAGCTTTGGAGCGCGGTTTATCCGAAAATCGCTTTGCGCCACAGCGAATTTCTGCAAGATTCCCAGCAGAGGGAAACATCCGGCGTTTCAGGGTCATTCACCAGCCGCAAGCGGCCGGAAACAAGGTTCACCGGCCGTCAGCCGATTTTTTCCGGTTTCAAGGAGTATCTGGCTCTTAAAGCCGGCCACGCGGCCAGGAAAGCGGCCGAGTCGGATTTAATCCGCGCCCGGGAACTTTTATATCAGGACGTGGCGCAGGCTTATTTCGATCTTTTGGGCCTTCAAAAAGAGATCGCGATACGCCGGGAGATCGCCAAATTAACCGGCGAGCGGTTGGCGGAGTTGAGAACCAGGGAAAAAATTGGCCGTTCAAGGCGCAGTGAAGTTTTAGCCGCCGAAGCGCAGTTAGCCGGGCTTGATGCCCAGATCGAAGCCGCCAAGGGAGACCAGGCCAAGGCCCAGGAGGCTCTGCGGTTTTTAACGGGTCTGGCCGAGGAACTGGCGCCCGGGGAGGAGTCCGGCCCCGCCGCGCCCGCTTCTCTGGAGGAAAGCCTTGCGGCGGTTAAAAAAAGATCGGATTTGGAAACCGCGCGCGAAGAATTAAGAATCGCGGAGTTTGAGGCTAAAATCGCGTGGCGCGCTTTTTGGCCCACGGTGAACTTGGACGGCAATTATTACTTGGAGCGCACCGGTCTTCAGAAAGAGATCAAGTGGGACGTGCTGGCCGTGGCCGAAATTCCGATTTTTCAGGGCGGCGCTTTAAGGGCCAAGGTGCACCAAGCCCAGGCGCGCCGGCGCTCGGCCCAAGAGGCTGTTTCCCTGGCCCAGCGCCGGGCGGCCTCGGAGGTTCGCTCCATTTGGAGCGAATTCGTATCCGCGACGCGCGTTGAAGATGCGCTTAACAAAGCCGTTTCTTCGGCCCAGGCTAATGTCAAGGCGCAGAGCGAGGATTACCGGCTGGGGCTGGTGGATAATTTGGATGTTTTAGGGAGCTTGAATTCTCTGCAGGAAACACAGCTTCGCCGCCAGGAGGCCGATCTTAACAGCGCGCTGCTGCGGGTGAAGCTCAAGGTGGCGACAGGAGGGGTTGATGAAAATTTCTGACATCTCCATTAAAAACCCCGTGTTCGCCTGGATGCTGATGGCCGCCTTGATGATTTTTGGCGGCATCGGATTTTCTCGCATGGGAGTCAGCTTGATGCCGGACGTGGATTTTCCGGTGCTTTCCATTTCGGTCGGATGGGAGGGAGCCTCGCCGGAGATCGTGGAAACCGAGGTGGTGGACGTCATCGAGGATGCCATGACCTCGATTCAGGGAATCCGCGAAATTTCAAGCTCCTCGCGGCACGGTTCGGGCTCCATTTCTCTGGAGTTTGACATTGAGAGAAATATTGACGTGGCCCTGCAGGAGGTTCAAACCAAGCTGGCGCAAGTCCAGCGGCGCTTGCCTCGCGACGTTGAGGCGCCCACGGTTTCCAAATCTAATCCGGAGGACCAGCCCATCATGTGGCTGGCTTTATCCGGCACCCGCCCGGTGCCGGAGCTGATGGATTACGCCGAAAATCATCTGCGGCCGAGATTTCAGAGCGTTTCCGGCGTAGGGGAAATTTTCTTGGGCGGCTTTGCCAGCCGCACCCTTCGCGTCTGGCTGGACGCCGATAAGATGGCGGCCAAGGAAATCACGGTTGATGATGTTTTAACCGCCATCGGCCGCCAGCATATCGAGGTTCCGGGCGGAACCATCGAGACGCCTCTTAAAGAATTTAACGTGCGCACCTTAGGGGAGGCTTCCACCGCCGAAGAGTTCGGCAATCTCTTGATCACGCAGAGGGGCGGCCAGCCTGTCCATATCCCGATCGCGATCAAAGAGGTGGCCCGCGTGGAAGACGGCTTGGCCGATATCCGGCGCATTTCCCGCGTAATGGGCGAGCGCGCGGTGGGCCTTGGCATCCGCAAACAGCGCGGCGCCAACTCCGTTGAGGTTTCCCGGCAGATCAAAGAGCGCTTGGCCGAAAGCCAGGGGAACCTTCCCGAGGGCATGAAACTGGGCGTCAATTTTGACGCCACCAAGTTTATTGACGAAGCGGTGCGTGAGATTATTTTCAATCTCATTTTATCCGCGATTTTGACTTCGCTTGTGTGCTGGGCGTTTTTAGGCTCCTGGTCCTCCACCATGAACGTTTTAATCGCGATTCCCACCTCGATTTTGGGCACCTTCATCGTGACCTATTTTCTTGGATTTACTTTAAACACCTTCACGCTGTTGGGTTTGACTCTTGCCATCGGCATTGTGGTGGATGACGCGATCATGGTTTTGGAAAACATCGTCCGGCATCGCGAGAAGGGGGAATCGAGGGTTGAGTCCGCTTCCCGCGGGGCCAATGAAATCGGCTTCGCGGCCCTGGCCGCCACAATTTCCATTCTGGCGATTTTTATTCCGGTTGTCTTCATGAAGGGAATCATGGGAAAGTTTTTTTACCAGTTCGGCGTCACCATGTCGGCCGCGGTGGTGATTTCGCTGTTGGAAGCGTTGACGTTGACCCCCATGCGCTGTTCGCAGTTTTTGCAGGCGGGTGAGCGCGCCAGCCGTTTTACCCGTAAAACCGAGCAACTTTTCAAGAGCTGGGCGTCAAGTTATCGCGGCGCCCTGGTCTGGGCCCTGGACCGGCGCTGGAGAGTTCTGGGGGGCACGGCCGGATTTTTCGCCGCGTCGCTTTTGTTGGCCGGGCTGCTGCGCAAAGAGTTCGTCCCGCCGCAGGACCAATCCATGTTTATGGCCAGAATCCAGACGCCGGTGGGTTCTTCTTTGGAATTTACGGACGCCAAATTCCGGCTGGCCGAAGAGTGGCTTTTAAAACAACCGGCCATGAACCGTTACTTTGGGGCGGTGGGCGGTTTTGGCGGCGGCGAGGTCAATACCGGCCTATTGTTTGTGACCTTAAAGTCTCCGCGCGAAAGGCCGAAAAACGAGAAAGGCAAAAGGCCGACGCAGCAGGAATTGATGGCCGAGGCTCGAAAGGCGATGAATTCCGTGCCCGGCCTTCGCGCCATGATTCAGGACCCTTCACAGCAGGGGTTCGCGGCTTCGCGCGGTTTTCCCGTCGAGTTCACGGTCCGGGGCCCGGACTGGGACCGGCTGGTCGAACTTTCGGAGGTTCTTGGGCAGAAGTTGAAAAATTCCGGCGAGGTGACGGATGTTGACACCGATTATAAAACCGGCATGCCGGAAATCAGGGTCCTTCCGGACAGACAGCGCGCTTTCGCTCGCGGCGTTTCGATGCAGACCATCGGCTCCACGATTAACGCTTTGATCGGAGGCCTGCGCGCCGGCTACTTCACCAGCCACGGCCGGCGCTATGAAATCCGGCTTCGCACCGAGAGCAAGGACCGCGAGAAGCCGGCCGACATCGGAAAATTTTTTGTCAGAAATAACAGGGGGGAGTTGATCCGGCTCTCCGACGCGGTTGCGATCGAGGAAAAACCGACCCTCTTGGCGATCAAACGCAAGGACAGGGAGCGCGCCATAGGAATTTCGGCCAATTTGGCCCAGGGGAAGTCCCAGGCCAAGGTTTTGGCGGCAGTGGAAAAAATCGCCAAAGAAACGCTTCCGGAGGATTACCACATTGTTTTTTCCGGTTCGGCGCAGACCTTCCGCGAATCTTTTCAAAGCCTTATATTCGCACTTTGGTTCGGCATTATGGTGGCTTACATGGTTTTAGGTTCGCAGTTTAACAGCTTCGTCCATCCTGCGACCGTGCTGTTGGCGCTTCCTTTCAGCGTTTCCGGGGCTTTCATCGCTCTTAAGGCGGCGGACTTGAGCCTTAATGTCTACTCCATGATCGGAATTATTCTTTTAATGGGAATCGTCAAGAAGAATTCCATTTTGTTGGTGGATTTCACCAACCAGCGCCGCCGTGAAGGCCTGGGCGTCAGGGAGGCTTTGTTGGACGCCTGTCCCGTTAGACTGCGGCCGATTTTAATGACCTCCTTTTCCACTATTGCGGCGGCCATTCCTCCGGCCCTGGCTCTTGGTCCCGGCGCTGAAACCCGCATCCCAATGGCGGTGGCGGTGATCGGCGGGGTTTTTGTTTCCACCCTCTTGACGCTTTTTGCGGTGCCCTGCGCCTACAGCCTTTTGGCCCGATGGGAGAGGAGTTCCGCCGTAGCCGATGACGAGCCCGCCGAAAAAGTCGAGGCCTAAGCTTCTGAAATTTTAGTTGAAATTAGTAGGATAACCGGGATGAACATATTTAAGGAAAAAGGGGCACCGGAAAACGGCGGCGCCAATGGTCAGCGGGAAGATTACCGGCGGATGACGGATTTTGTCCAGTTGGACGCCCTAATGATCGCCTACCTGGCCCTGACCTCCTTGATTTATCTTAAAGGAGGATTTTTTTATCCGCTTTACAGATTGCTTTTTGGACTGCATTGGGCCGTCATCGCCTGGGTTTTGTGGGTCAGGAAATTTTTGCAGAATCGGCCGTCTGACGGCTGGAGTTGGCTTCGATGGCTGCATGGGTGGTATCCCGCCATTCTCTTGGGCGCTCTTTACAGGGAAGTCGGGGTTTTAAACCACATTATCGGCAGCCGGTTTTACGATGACGTGATTATGGCTTGGGAGGAGTGGCTGCTGGGTGAAACACCGGCCATTTGGCTAAGCGATTGGGCCAACTCTCCTTTGGCTTCGAATTTTTTTCATCTGTGCTACGTCAGCTATTATTTGATGATTCCAAGCCTGGGATTCCTGTTTTATTTTACCCGGCGGTTCCGGTTGTTTCAGGAATACAACTTCGGACTCATGGCCAGCTTTTTTTTCTGTCACGCTTGGTTCCTTTTGTTCCCCGTGGATGGGCCCATCTACTACATGTCTTCCTACGTTTCCCCGGAGCTTCGCGGGATTTTTTTCCAGGTGGCGCATTGGTTCGCCTCCTGGGGCGACATCCATGGCGGAGCGTTTCCCAGCAGTCACGTGGCGGGCTGCGTATTTATATTGATTTACGCCTGGAAAAAATCGCGCTCTTGGTTTTGGGCCCTCCTGCCTTTTGGCCTGGGCTTGGCGGTGTCCACGGTCTACGGGCGTTTTCATTACGGCGTGGATGTTTTAGCCGGCGCCGCGGTCGGACTTCTGATCAGCTGGGCCGGGCCGCTTCTATTCGGTTATCTGGAGACCCTGCAGGTGACCCAAGGGCTTGTTCCCCAGCCGGTTTTTAATACCGATAGGAGTTGAGGCTAAATTTTTGAGCCCGGGCGTGGTAAAATAGTTCTTCCGGACCCGCCCAAGACACCGGAGAAACCCTTGACATCAACGGAGGCAACAGTGAAAAAAGCGACCCTAATCCAAGCGATAACTCTATTCTTATCTTCTTGTCCTTTGTTCGCCGACTCGTTAACGTTAAATTGCCAAGCTACACCCGGCAATGGCCATGTTGCGGCGGAACATTTGAGGGTTTATCTTCCCGAGGACGGCCGGAATGTTTTGAGTCTTGGCAGGAATATAAGAACAGATGATGGGCGCATTTTGTTTGAGGCCGGCGATTATGCTGTTTCGCGAGAGCCCAAATATGAAAATGAGTATTTTTATGGTTTGCCCGATGCTTATTTTAGTTTTAGGTTTTCTCAAGGACGGGACGGTTCCCCATGGCCTGGCGTTATTGATGGCGCCGCCAGGGTGGTTGGCGGCGAAGTTCGTGTGTATTTTGAGCAGCACCTTGTTTGTCGTAAAAAAATTCAAGAGCAGCAGAAGGTTTCGCAAGTTTATTTCCAGTTTTATCACAAAGATCCCGACCATTCCCCTGTGGATGACCGGATGATTAAACAGAGCGGGCCTTGCGCGGTGAGTGGCTTAAGGATTGACCAGACCCAGACCGAATGCAATCCCGATGACTGTTATTTGAGGGATTATCTTGTCAATAAAATCAGCTGTTCCGGCCCCGACGCTTTGGTTTTTGATTCCCAATCCGATGGTTTAGTGCGGGGACACTACGAGCCCATCCCCGATGAAGAGGCGCTCTCCCGCGGCTTCAGGACCTTGAGTAACTATCTGATTGCTCCGGAGGGCAGCGTGCGCTATCCCCTGGTTGCCAAAGGTCTCGATATTTATGGTCTTATCAGGCATGGGAAAGGCCAGGTCTGCACCGAGGATTTTGAGCTGACCTACTGCCCGGGATGCATCAAGCCGCATGAATACCGTTTTTGCTTCACGGTTTTTCCTTAGGGACCGTTTCATATAGTTAATGGCTGCCGCCAGAAATCCCACCAGAACTGTTAAAGCTGGAACAATTCAGATTGGGGGCGGCGCTCCTATTGTGGTTCAGTCCATGTGCGCCACGCGCACCAAGGACATTGATCTTACCGTGGCGCAGGCCGAGCGGCTTCGAGGGGCCGGAGCCGGCTTGGTGCGCATCGCCATTGACAATGACCGCGACGCAGAGGCTTTAATAGAAATCCGGCGACAAACCAAAGCCAATCTGGTGGTTGATCTTCAGGAGAACTACCCTTTGGCGGTTAAGATTGCGCCTCATGTGGATAAAATTCGGTACAACCCGGGACATCTTCATCATGTCGAGAAGGAAAAGTCCGTTGAAGACAAGGTGCGCTGGCTGGTTTCCATCGCCAAGGAGTACGGGCTGGCTTTAAGGATCGGGGTCAACTGCGGCTCGGCGGCGCCGGAATTTTTAGAGCGTTACCAGCAAGACCACCTGGAAGCCCTGGTTCAATCGGCCCTGTGCCACGCGGATTTAATGGAGAAGTTCGGGTTCAGTAATTTTGTGGTTTCGCTCAAGGATTCCGATCCCAATAAAGTGGTCCAAGCCAACCGGCGTTTCGCCGCAGCGCGTCCGGATGTGCCGCTTCATTTGGGCGTTACCGAGGCCGGCCTTCCACCGGATGGGATTATCAAAACACGGATCGCATTTGAGCAGCTCATTTCCAATGGCATCGGGGATACTGTGCGGGTTTCTTTGACGTTGCCAAATGACCGTAAACACGAGGAGGTTATGGCGGGGCTTCAGATTTTAAAAGACATTAAGGAGGGCCGTTTTGTATCGGTTCCCAATTTCGGGAAAGGCTTGAACATCATTTCCTGCCCAAGCTGTTCGCGCGTGGAAAACGAGCGGTTTGTGGAGTTGGCCGAGAAAGTGAAGGATCTGACCGCTTACGCCAAGAAGCATCGGCTTACCATCGCGGTCATGGGTTGCCGGGTCAATGGCCCGGGGGAAACCGATGACGCCGATCTGGGGCTTTGGTGCGGGCCAACCACCGTTCATTTTAAGAGAAGGAGCCGGGAGCTTGGCGTTTTTGGCTACGATGAGATTTTGGCTCGCCTTAAAACAGAGCTGGACCGGTTGATTCGGGAGCAAAACAGCCCGGCTGTTCCTTGCTAAAATGAGGGTGGTTGTGGGCCGCCCGAGACTCGAACTCGGAACCTTGCGCTTAAGAGGCGCCTGCTCTAACCAATTGAGCTAGCGGCCCGGGTAAAGGATATTTTAGCTTGCCCACGAGAGGACTTGAACCTCTACGGGTTGCCCCATACGGTCCTAAGCCGTACGCGTCTGCCAGTTCCGCCACGTGGGCGCGAGCTAAAGTATAGTTTACCGTATAAGTTTCAAGGAGAACAAATGGCTGTATTCGTTGCGGAAAAAAGCGGAGCGGAAGTGAGACTGACTTCTTCCGGGCCGACTAAGAAGTGTTACGAGATTTCGGTGGCGGGCGAGCGCCTGAAGGTGCTGGAGGAAAAGTGGGTCAAAGTCGCGCGCGAAAACGCCCAGCTTCCCGGATTCCGGCGCGGGCATGTGACCGAGGCCGCCGTGATGGGTCAATTGGGCGGATGGATCAAGGAAAAGACAAGCCATGAAATTCTTTCCTCCGTGGTCGATGAGATCGTGCGCAAGGAGAATTTAAAGCTCGTTTACAACCCGGTCATCTCCAAGGTGGATTACAAGTTCGGCGAGACGCTGAAATTTGAAGCGGATTTTGAGATCGAACCCGTTATCACGCTTAAAAGTTACAAGAACCTTTCCCTGGAGCGGCGCTCCAAGCCGGTGACCGATGAAGAGGTGGACCGGGAGTTGGGTAGAGTTTTAGGCGAAGGGCATTTTTCCTACCTTAAGCCCGTTGATGAACCGGTTCGCGAGTACGCCGATCTTTGGGTTTTAGCCGACATCGCCTGGTCCGTTGGGGATGAATCCACGGCCGAGCGCAGAACTGAACTCTTTTCGGTGGACGAAGAGATATTTCCCTCGGGCCTTACGCAGGTTTTGGCCGGAATGAAGGCGGGCGAAACAAAAAGTTGGGAATCCGCGCTGGATGAAGACTGCCCCGTGGCCGGCTGGACCGGCAAGAAACTCAAAGCCCAGGTTCACGTTTTGGAAGTCAAGCGCTTGGAAAACCTGGATCACCATGAAGAAAACTTTAAAGAGCATATGCCGAAATGGAAAGAGGAAATCCGCCAGGCGCTATCTAACGGCCGCGAGCGCAATATTCGCCGTCATCTTGAGGACCAGATTACCGGGGAACTTTTAATAGAAAATCCGATCGAGGTGCCGCAGGCCGAGGTCAAAACCAGGACCGAGGAGCTTCTGCAGCGCGCCAAAACGATCATGGCCATGTCCGGCCGGCAAATCGCGGATGAGCATATCGAGGAGCTAAGGGTCAAATACGCGGTTCAGGCGGCCAATGAAATCCGGTTCGCTTATCTGGTGCGGGAGATCGCGCGCCGTGAGACGATCAGGGTCAGCGAAGATGATTACAACAAGAAGCTCGAAACGGCCCGTGATGAAAAAGAAAAGGAGTTCTTTATTAAAAATAAAGAAAGCGTTCTTTATGATATTCTAACGGACAAGGCCTTCGATTTTTTGATCGCTAACGCCAAAGTTGTTGACGTGGAGGGATAACATGCCAATGATCATTCCGACAGTTATCGAACGCTGGAACCAGGGCGCGGCCGCCGGTTACGACATTTACTCGCGACTGCTTAAAGACAGGATTATTTTCGTGGGAGGTTACGAGGGTGTCGTAACGACGGATTCGGCCAATCTTTTAATCGCCCAGCTCCTATATCTGCAGTCCGAGGATCCTGATAAAGAGATACAGATTTTTATTAATTCCCCGGGCGGCATGGTAACCGCCGGCTTGGCGGTTTATGACACCATGCGCTATGTCACGACTCCGATCACCACGATCTGCATGGGCATGGCCATGTCATTCGGAGCGGTCCTTTTGGCTTCCGGCACTAAGGGCCGCCGCTACGTCTTGCCGCACGCGCGCGTCATGATTCATCAACCTTTAATTAGCGGCGGAGGCATCGGCGGACAGGCGACTGACATTGAGATCGAAAACAAAGAGCTTCAAGTCAATAAGGATAAGTTAATCCAGATTCTTGCCCATCATACGGGTCAAAAGCCGGATAAATTGCGTTCCGACATGGAGAGAAACTACTACATGAGCGCCGAAGAAGCTAAATCTTACGGCATTGTTGATGAAATTATTACCACCAGAAAGCATAAGTAAAGAAGACAGCACGACTGAAACCGTCACGACTGAAACAGGGGCGCCGCCGACCGGCAGACTGCCTGTTTTACCCGTCAGGGACGTCGTTCTTTTTCCTTATATGGTGCTTCCGGTGGCGGTTGGCCGCGTCAAATCGTTGGCCGCGCTGGAGGCTTCCTCGCGCCTGCATGACCGCAGGATTTTGGTTTTAACCCAGAAATCGCCCAAGGTTGAGGACCCCGGCGCCGGGGACCTGCAGGCCGTGGGCACCATCGGCCAGGTGGCCCAGGTTTTTAAACTGCCGGATGGGTCCGTTAAAACTTTTATCCAGGGCATTGAGCGCGTGCGCGCCGGTGAAATTTCAACCAGCGGAGACAATGGCTATTTTGAGGCCGGCCTGGAGGCCCTTGGCGTCCAACCCGTCGAAGACTTATCGCAAGCCGAAGCCTTAACGCGTTTGATACGTCAGGCTTTCGGTCAGTACCTGCAGTTGGCTCCTAATGCCCCCCAGGAGATGGCCGGCGTCGCGCTTAAAATAGATGACCCGGACCGTTTGACCGATATCGTGGCGGCCAACGTGGCCTTAAAGCTTGAAGAGAAACAGAAATTGCTTGAAATGGCCGACGTTCAGGTTAGATTGGAGCTCATTTATTCCTATCTATTGCGGGAAATCGATATTTTGAATTTGGAAAAAAAGATTCAAAGCCGCGTGCGAACCCAGATCGAAAAAAGTCAAAGGGAATACCTGCTTCAAGAGCAGATGAAGGCGATCCAAAAGGAGTTAAAGCATCGCGATGACCACGGCAAGGAATTAGATGAACTGAAAACCAAGATCAAAAAGGCGGGCATGACCAAAGAAGCCGAGGAAGCGGCGGCCAAGGAAATCGGGCGCCTGGAAAAAATGATGCCCTATTCGCCGGAGGCGACGGTCGCGAGAACCTATCTGGACTGGCTGGTCACTCTTCCCTGGAGCCAGGCAACCGCCGACAATCTTGATCTTGGAAACGCCGCGAAGGTTTTGCATGAAGATCATTTCGGCTTAGATAAGGCCAAAGAGCGCATTTTGGAGTATCTTGCGGTCTGCATGTTAAAGGGGAAACTGCGCGGTCCCGTTTTGTGCTTCGTGGGGCCTCCGGGCGTGGGCAAAACCTCGTTGGCGCGTTCGGTGGCGCGGGCTTTGGGCCGGAAATTTGTGCGCGTTTCCCTGGGCGGTGTGGCGGATGAATCCGAAATTCGAGGCCATCGAAGAACCTATATCGGAGCTCTTCCGGGAAAAGTTTTGCAGGAGTTAAGAAAGGCGTCCGCCAAAAATCCCGTTTTTCTTTTAGATGAGATTGACAAGATGGGCACGGACTGGAGGGGGGACCCCGCCGCCGCTTTGCTCGAAGTTTTAGACCCGGAGCAGAATAAAAATTTCGTGGACCATTACATTGACGTGGGTTTTGATCTTTCCGGTGTGTTTTTTATCGCGACCGCCAATACCATGCACGCGATTCCGGCGACTTTAAGAGACCGTTTGGAGGTTATACGTTTTTCAGATTACACGCTTGAAGAGAAAAACCAGATCGCTAGGCGTTATTTGATCCCGAAACAGACCGAGGAAAACGGCCTGAAAGATTATCTGGAAGTCGAATTTTCGAATGAAGCCCTGACTTATTTGATCGAGCGCTACACGCATGAAGCCGGAGTTAGAAATCTGGAAAGAGAAATCGCCTCCATTTTAAGAAAGATGGCCAAGGAGATAGCGCTTAAGGGGAAGGTGACCAAGGCTGCAGAATCCCAAGAAGATTCGAAAACTATTAGGGAAATCAAGACGCCGCAGGATATTGAGAAGTATTTGAGGGCGCCGAAGTTTTTAAAAACCGAAGCGTCGGCCAACGGCGTCGGGGTGGCCACGGGACTGGCTTGGACCGAATACGGCGGCGACATCTTAACGATTGAGGTGGCTCATATCCCGGGGCGGGGAAATTTGATTTTAACCGGCAAACTGGGTCCCACCATGCAGGAATCGGCCCAGGCGGCTTTCACTTACGTTCGGTCCATCTCGGATCGATTGGCGCTCAATTTGACCGAGCTTAAAACCCATGATTTGCATCTTCATGTGCCGGAGGGCGCGATTCCCAAAGACGGCCCATCGGCCGGCGTGGCGATGGCGGTTTGTTTGGCTAGTTTTTTGACGAAGCGGCCGGTTCGCGCTTCGCTCGCCATGACGGGCGAAATCACGCTTTTAGGCCGGGTCCTTCCGGTGGGCGGCATCAGGGAAAAGTTGATCGCGGCCCGGCGCCACGGAATCAAGACCGTTTTAATCCCCAGGGAAAACGCGAAAGATTTGGAAGATATCCCTGAAGAGGTGAAGCGCGATCTTGAGGTCTGCTTAGTGGACGGCGCGAGCGAGGTTTTGGAGGCGTCGCTAGCTTGAATTTAAATTAGTAATTTTTAAGGGGGAGTGAAATGAAAACCGTTAAAAATTCAAAATTAAAAATTCAAGATTCCCGTTCGCCGTCCGCCTACACTCTTTTGACGCCCGGACCGACGCCGGTGCCCCAGGAGTTTTTAAACAAAATGGCCGAGCCGGTGCTTCACCATCGAACGCCGGAGTTCGGCCGCATTTTAAACTCCGTTTTTGAAAATCTCCGCTACGTCTTCCAAACCGAAACGGCCGAGGCTTTCGTTTTATCCGGCTCCGGCACCGCCGCCCTGGAGACGGCGATCGTCAACTTCTTTTCCGCCGGCGAGCGCGTTTTAATCTGCTCGATCGGCGCTTTTGGCGAGCGTTGGAGCGCCATGGCCAAAGCCCACGGCTTGAACGCCGATGTCTTGAAGTTCGAGCAAGGCCAGGCCGTCGATCCTCAAAAAGTTAAGGAATACCTGGGTTCGCATCCCGATGTCCGGGGTGTTTTTGTTACTCATACCGAAACATCCACCGGCACCACCAACCCGATCCCTACAATCGGAGAGATTCTTAAAACCAAAGACGTTTTATATTTGGTTGACGCGGTCAGTTCTTTGGCCGGAGAGGAGTTCCGCCAAGACGCCTGGGGCATTGACGTGGCGGCTTCGGCCAGTCAAAAAGGGCTGATGTGCCCGCCCGGACTGGCTTTCATCAGCGTAGGCCCACGCGCCTTGGAACGGATGAAGACCGCCAAACTGCCCCGTTTTTATTTTGACCTTTCTTTTTATCGGGAGTCCAAAAAGGTTCCGGAAACGCCATTTACGCCGCCCGTTTCTCTTTTGGCCGGATTGGCCCTGGCGCTTGAATCGGTCAAAAGGGAGACATTGGAAACTTATTGGGCGCGTTACAAGAAGCTGGCCCAGCACACGCGTTCGGCGGTCAAGGAAACCCTGGGCTGTTCCCTTCTTTCGGCCCGGCCCGCCAATGTTTTAACCGCTTTTTACGGTCCGTCCGAATCCGAGGCCAAAAAAATACCCACCACGACGGTTCTTAAAAAATTGCGCGATGACTATAAGATCACGATCGCGGACGGCCAGGGGCATCTCAAAGGCAAAATTTTACGCATAGCCCACATGGGGGCCATCACCAAGGAAGACATCGATCGCGGTATCGCCGCCTTGGTCGAGGCCTACGCTTCTTACGGGGTCTCATGCCGGTCATTGAGTTTCAAAATTTAACCAAGGTTTACCACCTGGCCGGTTTCCTGAAAACACGGCAGGCGCCGGGGATTGATTCTTTTTCTCTGGAGATCAACGAGGGGGAAATCTTTGGCTTATTGGGCTTAAACGGCTCCGGTAAAACCACCTCACTGCGTTTGCTTTTGGGTTTGATCCGGCCCACCGGCGGCCGCGTTTTGGTTTTGGGATCGGACTCGGCGCGCGATCCCGCAGTCCGCTCCAGGCTCGGGTATCTTCCCGAAACCGTATCGTTTCCCGGAACTTTAACGCCAAGGGAAATTTTGCGTTTTTTCGCCAGGATTGACGCACGCGCATCCCAACGGAAGGATGAGTTGGAGGCCAGAATCACCGAAACCCTGCGGATCGTGGGATTGAGCGCCGCCGGGGAGCGCCGCACGGCCGGATTTTCCAAGGGTATGATCCAGCGCCTGGGCATCGCCCAGGCCATTTTTCATCAGCCGAAAATTTTGGTGTTGGATGAACCGGCCAGCGGTTTGGATCCCCTGGGGATCGTGGAAATGAGGGAGCTTTTTTTAAAGCTCAATCAGGAGCTTAAAATCACGATTCTTTTTTCGTCGCATTCGATCGGCGAGGTGGAAAAAGTTTCCCACAGGGTGGCCATCATCGCCGGCAGCCGCCTGCAGAAAATTTTAACTAAGGCCGAGTGGCAGAACGGCCAGTCTCTTGAAAAATTGTTTTTGGACGCGGTCAGGCCCATCCAGAGCGCCGGAGCGCATGTTTAACAGAATCCTCGTCATCGCCCAACTGACCCTTCTGGAACAGGTCAGGGATAAGATCGTCAATCTGATTTTTTTATTCGCGGGTGTGGTTGTTTATTTCGGGGTCGTCTTGACCCAGCTGGCTCAAGGATTCGAAGAGCGTTTTTTTAGAGACACGGCTTTGGCTATGGTGGAGCTTTTCGGACTGGTTCTTTTGCTCGGCAGCGCTTACCGGGTTGTCCGCCAGGATGTCAGGAAGGGTTCCAGCGTGGAAATGTTTTTTGTCAGGCCCTTGCGGCGCTGGGAGTATCTGGCCGGGCGCTTCGCCGGTTTGTCCACTCTTTTATTGGTCGGCATGGCGGTCATGGGCGGCGTTCAGTTAGGCATTATCACCTTTAAGGGATTTTCTTGGCATTGGCTTTTCGCTGTTTCTTTCGCGGAGCTTTATTTAAAGCTCATCATCGTTTTAGCTCTGGCTTTTCTATTGGCCACGATCACGACGTCGCAAGCGAGCTATCTTGCCTCTACTTTATTGATTTACGCTTCGGGCCATGTTACCCAGTTGATGAAACTGCTGATCGCGCGCCAGGATTCAACCGATACCGTTTCCCTGATTCTCTTAAAGCCCTTAACCTATCTGTTGCCTGATTTTTCTTTTTTTGGCACCGCCAACCGCTGGGAGGGGATTGCAGCCGGAGCGGTTTCCTTTTCGATCGGCGGCCTTGGGCTGACGTTGCTTTATACCGTGATTTACGCAGGGGCGCTGGTCGTCTTCTCTTCTTATCTATTTTCCAGGGCCGAAATCTCCCCAACTTGATGCGCGGCGCGTTGGCCGTATTCTTAGTGTCTTGCAGTTTGATCAACGGTTGGTTCGCGGCTTTCGCTCCGGCGGATTCTCCGGAAGAACTGCCGCAGGCTTTCGCGGCCAGCCGGGGCGCGGTCGGCGGAACAAGAGATTTGGTTTTGGTGGGTCTGGGACTGCGCCGATTAGCCTGCGACATGGCCATGCTCGATCTGTTGATTTATTATGGAACTCAAGAGGAATCCCAAGAGGATTGGCATCAAGCGGCCGGAAGGGGAAGGGCAACGCGCTTTTATCCGGACCTGCTGCCTTTAACGCGCCGGATTATCGGGCTTGATCCCTATTTTCGTTACGCGGTGCTTTATGGCGCCGGCGCCTTGGCTTTCAACGAAAACCGCTATGGCGAAGCCGTTTTTCTCCTGCAGGAAGCGTTGAAGCGCGACCCCGGTTATTGGCCCTATTCGCTCAATCTTTCAGCCATCGCTTATAAAAATAGAAAAAATTTTCCGGAATTGATTTATTTTCTTGAGAAGGTGTATCCCCTGCCCGAATGCCCTACGATGCTCAAAAATATTTTGGCCAACATTTATTTAAGGGCGGGCCAAAAAGAAAAAGCCCGCTCGATTTTCCATTGGATGGCTCAAAGCGCGCCGGAATCCGAATACCGCGAGCACGCCAAGGGTAAGCTTAAAATCCTGGAGAGCGCTCCTTAGTTTTTAGCATGAACCGCGCGCGCCTTTTTTGTAAAGCCTTGAAATCCCCGGCCAGCCTTTTTGTTTTAAGTTTGTTCGGAGTTTTAAGCGTTATGGTGGCCGGCAATCTCTGGCGGGGGCCGGATATTTTTATAACGGGATTTCTGCAGTCGCGGCCGAGCGAGTCTTTGGACTGCGCGGCAACGTCGCTTAGCTGGATTGGATCGGCCGAATTAACCGGGGCGGTTTCCGTTTTTATTTTTTTCTTTCTGTGGAAACGATTGGGCCCGGACACCGCTCTGGCCTTTGGCGGCGCTTTGGGATTAGCCACCGCGGCCGAGATCGCGTTCAAGGTTTTTTTACCCCAGATGCCGATTCCGGATTCCCTGCACCGCGCCTGCGGGGATTTACCCCAGGGTTTTATCCATGTCCCCACTCCCAACAGCTTCCCCAGCGGCCACACGTTTCGCACCACTTTTCTTCTTTTTATGATCATTCGTATTTACTCTTTTTTTTACCGATCACCGATTACCGATCACCGATCACTCTTCTTTTCCCTCTGCCTTCTGTTCGTCCTTTTAATGGCGGTCAGCCGTGTTTACATCGGGGACCACTGGTTAAGCGATGTGCTGGGGGGTATCCTTCTAGCATGGGCCGCCGTTTTGTGGGTACCGGTAGAAAAAAGGCTGCTAAGGTAATAAAAGAAAAAATCTTCTCTTTATTCACCTTATTAGCTTTATTCACCTTATTCACTTTTTCTGAAGCTTCAGATTCAGAAAAAAAACGGTTGTTTCCCAACCCTACCCGTGTATTCCGTGGATTTGTTTGGGTTATCCAGAAAGGCGGCATGACGGTGGCCGATGAGTTGCACCGCCAGGAGCCTTTTGAGGAGTTCACCCGTCCGGCGCAAATTGAAGACAAAAGGTCTATGCGCAAAAAAGCCCAGCTTTTCGAAGAAGAAATCAATAAAGATTTTTTAAGGGACTCCGGACGCTTGTTCTGGAACCAGATCCCCAACGATATCGGAGACATGGCGATTTGGCAGGGCTATTACACCGCTTTTCGCGCTTTTGAATATGACGCGACGAAGTCTGAACAGACTCTTTCCTTTTTGGGCAAGGCTTTAGACGGCATTGACCTATTGACCGCGGGTTACGGCAAGGCTTATTTGGTCAGGGGCGTGGATCCCGCGGCGGGAGACGCTCTTAAAACCCATACCTATTTTCACCGGGGCGACCGTTATGACCGCGTGGAGGACGCCAGCGGCTCCTCTATGGCCGGCGTTGTTTTCGGCTTAAACGCGGCTTATCGCTTCGGCGATAAGAAAACGCGCGACAAGGCGGGCCGCCTGGCCGCCAGATTGGCCCGGGGGTTCAAGCAGAGCGGCTATCGCCTTAGAAACGCGAACGGCAGTACCACGCGATGGGGGGATTTCCGTCCGAACCGCTGGATTTTGGATCCGGCCAAGCTTTTGACCGTGGTCGCCCTTTTTAACTTGGCGCATCAGGCCGACGGCGACCCCATGTTTTTGAAAGAGAAAAAGAAGTTTACACAAAGCAAGACCATGCGCAAGATCGCGGCCAAGGGCGAGGCGCATTTTTTATGGTACGGCAAGGAGTACCATCAGCACCTGGCCTTCATGAGCTTTTACGTCTTGATGTCAACGGAGCAGGATTCCAAACTGCGCGGCTTGTGGGAGAGCGGTTTTAAAAAATTATTAAGAAAGTACCGCAAGGAAGGCAATTCTTTTTTCACCTTCGCGGGCGCCAGTTTTTTTGAGAGAAATTCCAATGACATTAAAACAGCTATCCAAACCTTGCAGGAATTTAGTTTTCCTAAAAAACGAAAGGCGGCCAACAACCTGCGCGATCTCTCCATCGCCAAAGCCGGCCGCCGCAGTCTGCAGCCCCTGCCCGTTTGGCGGCGGCCCAATACCGACATCGTTTGGCAGCGCGATCCCTATGAGCTGGCCGGGCCTCCCGGCAACCGCTACACCGGTCTCGATTTTTTGATCGCCTACTGGATGGGCCGCCGCTTGGGTTTTATCAATAAAAACCAATAGAACCTTCTTAAAAATTCCTATAGTTCTATAGATTGCGGGAGGTGGGGAATGAAAACAATGTTCGTCAGTAATCTTGTTGTTCTGTTTCTGTGTTTGAACGCCGGAGCGCAGGCGCCGGTCATGCGCGGGGCTCTTGAGTTAAATGCGCGGTTTGCTCAAACGCGAACCGGGGTCAAGAGAGCGAGCGAGGGCTTGGCTGGTGAAATCCATAAAATTTCGGCCGGTTTGGAGAAAACGGCGGATAACCTGGTTGATCCCATGCGCACCTATGTCCGAACGGCTGTGGTGCACGCCAATTTTAACCGTGATGACCTGGCCAGCATAGGGCGCTGGGTGAATATGGCCTTGAGATTCGGCGACGCGGGATTAGACAACGTCATTGAGTTAAGAAAACAGACGCTCGCTCTTAAAGCCGAGGGCAAGGATGCCGACGCGGCAAAGGCGGCTAAGCGTCTGGCCGAGGCCGCCGATGACATTAACACCTTGAGCCAATATGCTTATTCCGATATCTGGCGGTTGCAAAACATCCTTGGTTTTAATTCGGGGGATCCATTTCTGGATATGGATTTAAGAAATCTCAAGTTCAGGGCCGGCTATCTTGATGATTATTCCCGTAGCCTGGCTAAAATCGCGCAGGACCTTCAAAAAAAGCTTTCACCTTAAAAGGAGCGTTTAGGCCCTGGAAAGACCTTCAAGTTTAATCACCACAGCGGGACCGGCGCCTTCATTCGCCCCCATTGCGGAGTTAATCAAGCGCATTTGGGGGTTTGGGGATTTTCTGCCTCTGCAAGAAGAGGCTATGGCCGCTATTGTAAAGGGTCGGGATTCCTTGGTGATCCTGCCCACGGGCGGCGGCAAGTCTCTCTGCTACCAGGCGCCGGCCGCTTTGAGCTTAAAAACCGCGGTCGTGATCTCGCCTTTAATTTCATTGATGAAGGACCAGGTGGACGCCTTAAATGAAGTCGGCGTGCCCGCCGCCTGCCTTAACAGCAGTTTAACTCCCCGGGAGCAGCGCTCGGTGGAACAGGCGGCTTTAGAGGGGCAATACCGGCTTCTTTATGTCGCTCCGGAGCGGGTGGTTTTGCCCGATTTCACCGCGTTCTTAAAACGTTTGCCCGTGGCCTTTTTTGTGGTGGATGAGGCGCATTGCATCAGCCAGTGGGGGCATGATTTTAGGCCGGAATACAGGGAATTAAAACGCTTAAAAGAGGAGTTCCCTAATTTGGCCTTCCACGGTTTTACCGCCACCGCGACCGAGGCGGTCCGCCGCGATATCGTTGATCAGCTCGGCATGAAAGATCCGGCGGTTCTGGTCGGAAAGTTTGACCGGCCGAATTTGACCTACCGTGCCGGCCCGCGCCATCAATTGATCGATCAAATTGAAACCGTGCTTGGCCGCCACGGCGGGGAATCCGGCATTATTTACGCCATCCGCCGCGCGGACGTGGAAGAGATCTGCGCTTCCCTTAACGCCAGGGGCGTCAAGGCCTTGGCGTACCATGCCGGCCTTCCCGCCGACGAACGCCGCCAAAACCAGGAGGCTTTTTCGCGGGAAAAAATTGACGTGATGGTGGCGACCGTGGCCTTCGGCATGGGGATTAACCGCTCCAACGTCCGTTACATCATCCATGCGGGCCTGCCCAAATCCATCGAGCATTACCAGCAGGAAACAGGCCGCGCCGGCCGCGACGGCCTGCCAGCCGAGTGCGCGCTTTTTTATTCCGGCGAAGATTTTTACACCTGGAAGTTTATTTTGGAGAAAGAGAAATCAGCGGGGTTTGACACCGATATAAAAAAACTCTCGGCCATGAGCGATTTTGCCAGGGGGGGATTTTGCCGGCACGCTTTTTTGACCGCTTATTTCGGGCAGGAATGGTTGGCAGGCGAGTGCGGCGCGTGCGATTTTTGTTTGGGCGAAATCAAGATCATGCCGGATTCGGCTTTAATCGCTAAAAAAATCCTATCAACGGTTTACCGTTTAAAACAGGGATTCGGCGCCGGTCACGTGGCGGACATTTTGCGCGGCGCCAAGACGGACAAAATCAAACAAAGGGGCCACGATCAGCTTTCCACTTATGGCCTGATGGCGGAACACTCCAAAAGAAACATCAGGCTTTGGATCGATCAGCTTTTGGGGCAGAATTTTTTAGCCAGGACCCAGGGGGAATATCCGGTTTTGGCCTTGACCGACAAATCGGGCGCCGCGCTGAAAGGCGAGCTTGAGATCAAATTATCCTACGCCGAAAAACCCAAGAAAGAAAAAGCGGCCAAAGCCGCCAAGCCGTCCGCCGTTTCTCTTGCCGATGCGGACCAGCCGCTTTTCGACCTGTTAAAGCAGCTGCGCCGCGTCATTGCCGATGAAATGGGCGTTCCGGCTTACATCGTGTTCGGCGACCGCACTTTAATCGAGCTTGCCCGCCTTAAACCAGCTGACCAAGAATCCCTGCGCCAAATCTGGGGCGTTGGCGAGAAAAAAATAGAGTCTTTCGGTCAGCGCTTCCTGGACTGCATCCGCTCCTACGCGAATCCAGAAAACGCGCCACCCAATCCCAAAAAATAAGAGAGATGCCACCATCATTATTTCAGGGGTTTTGCGCCCTTGGCCAGATCATGAGCGAGACGATCCGCGGCGTCTTGGAGAGCTTTCGGGATTAAAATTTCGGCTTCCACAATGGCTCCGGTCTTTGCGCCGAAAGCAGATTTGTGCTTAGCCTTAGCTTGTCCGGTTGTTTGGGCAGACGCCAAAATTTCTCCGGTTTCGATAGCTACGAGGCGGGCTTCAACAGTTATCTCCACGCGCCGTGTTTTAACCCAGGCGAACCCCAGGCTTTGCTTTTCGTCGTGAACCGAAACGGAGGTCAAGGAACCAAGGATAATCGCCTGCGCGCCTAATTGGCGTCCGAGCTTAGCGGCGGTAGCGCTGTCAATTAAGCCGGTCTGGGCTAATTTTGCCTCATTGAGCAGTGCATCGAGTCTGGAACGTTCAACTAGACGCAGCCTTCCGGTTTTAAGTAGAGCTCCGGTCACAGAGTCGGCAAAACCTTTCGCGCTGAAAGCGTATTGTTCCTCGGGAGCGTTGTAGCCAAATGGCATCACAGCGGTAAGAGGCCGTTGCTCATGCGCTATTTCAGGTAACCCTGCGCACCCGCCAAGCAAGGTGACTATTAAAAAATTCCACCGCTTCATGCTTTTTTTAATTTCCTCATTCAGAAACGATCTTCATTTTACTCAATAAGTTTGCGTGCGGTTGGCTCGCTTGGATAAAAATATTTTGTGAAGTCATTAAGTATTGTGAGGTGACCCCCGAATTCCCCCGAATTCGGTAAAGATCGCAGATGGTACAATACCCTCACAAATGCGAATTTTTGCTCTGGCCGCAGCAACGGCATTCTTGGCCTTCGGCCATCTCTCCACGCCTTCTATCGCCGCCGACCCGCACCAAAGCGTCTCGCCTCCTTATTCGAATCTGCCGCTTCCGGAAAAACCTCCATCCACTCTATATCACTGGGTTAGCTTGCGAAGATTGCAGTATTGGGCCAAAGAAACCCGGAAAATTGGAGATTTTACGGTCAGAACGATTTATCCTGGAACTTGTTGTCCAACGTTATCCAGTTTTGATTCAACACCGCCCATGCGCTGTTTGATCTCGGCCAGTTCTGCCTTGGTTGCGAACAGCTTTTTCTAGCCCTATTGTCACTGCAATTTTTTTGGTTGTTTCCTTGGCCTTGATTGACGGCATCAGAATCGGGGAATCGGGGTTATATATTAGAAGTTCGCTAAAGCGGAGATTTTAAGCGACTAATGCCCTGAGATTTTATATTGGTTAATTGGAGGGCGCGGGTGTTTCTAATTCCCGAAGACGCTTCTCGTGGTTTTTAATTTTCTCGTCGCGCTCCTCAAAGTTAAGGCGCATCACTTCAGCCGCCTTGTTCATTTCTGAATTAACAATGGTCCGGGTTCCTTCGGTATTTGGCTTGCGGTCAAGCTCCGTCTTCAAGCTGGTAATTTCAGCTTTAAGGCCAAGGAGCTCATCTTTAGTAGCCAATTCTGTTTTCAGCCGCCCTTCCAGGGCATAGGCGTCTTCCTTTGTAAACAGAATATTTTTGAGCACATCCAACGTCAAGGGGGTTGATTTGGGTGCTTTGTTGGATTTCTTTTTAGGCATATGTGGAATTATAACACCCCGGAAGCCATTGCTGCGTATAAAATTGGGCGTAGAACCATCGGTGGTTAATAGTCGAAGAGTTATTGGCTAAAATAAATCCTTTCCGGGCCCGTAGCTCAGTGGTAGAGCATCCGACTTTTAACCCAATTCCCCGACTTTGACTAGCATTGACAGACATTGAAACTCTCTGAAAATAAACGCTTTTACGATTTTCGTCTTTGACCAACATTGACGATTTTTGACCCCATCCGTCCCAAATCCGTCCCAAAATTGGTTGATCAAATTATTGCCCGGCCCGGTTTAGGCTTTTCAGAGCTCAAAATTGTTAAGATAGTTTGTTCGTTTTTAAGGCGAAGGATCGTTTCCTGCCAGCTAGCCTGCGGTTCAGCGTAACTTCCCAAAAAAATTAACGGAGAATGCATTTTGTTTTATTTTTGCTATCGAAAAACTTTTTGGTTGACCCTTATTCCATTGCTGGCTGTTATGGGTAAAGTCCATGGCCAGGTTTTTCCGGCGGCCTCTGCCGCCGGCCAATGGCCTGCTGGAATTTGGGGAGTTGCTACCATTAGGGCCGAACAGCCGATAGTCCAACCGGCTGATGTTCTAAAACTAAAAAGCGGCATCAATGGAACGGGGTTTTTCATCTCTCCTCAATTGTTCATAACGGCCCACCATCTCCTTAACACAAACATGGTGCCGGGGCCCAACGTGGAGCTTAAACTTATGTTTGTACACCCAACGTACAATCAACTGGTTGCCTCGGCTGAAGTCATTCCATTTCCAGATAAAGATATAACCATCGTACGCTTCGATAAGCCCATCGAGGGCATGGTTTTTGTTCCCTTGGCCATCGGAGATCCAAAGGTGGGAGACGCAATTCATACCGGTGGATTTCTTGGGGGAATTTCAGCGGCGGTATCTCAGGGGCCCGACAATCAGATCATTCTTGATAACATCAAACCCGAGCAGGTTCAAATTTATTCGGGAAAGGTGCTGGAGGTGGCCAAAAAGACGATTTTAGCGATGGATGTTAACGTGCGCGATGTGACCTATGTATCAACAGATTTTGACGCCATCATCGGACTGAGTGGGGCCCCTCTATTAAATGAACGAGGCGAAGCCGTGGGCATTATGTCCGCAAAGCAGCCCTCTCCTAACGATCCCGCCAAGACAGTAGTGACTGCTATTTCTGTCAGCGAATTAAAGTCATTATTAACCCAAAGCGGAAATTAGTTTTTCGGCAGCGGATTCCCTCTTGAAAATTAACCCTTTTATGTATAGAATATTACATATAAGGTAATATATGGAACACAAAAGGACTAAATCTCTTGGAACGGCCAGCGCCCCTCTTATAACCGCCCTTTATGATGAAAATAAAACGATTTTCACCATCGATGACATTGTTCGCATCAACAAAGTGTCCCGGACGACGGCGGCGAAACTGGCCTTTGACCTGGTCAAAAGGAGCGTCATTTCCCGCCTTAAAAGTGGGAAGTACATCATCATTCCCCAAGAGGCCGGTTCCCTGGAAAGATTCACCGGCAATTGGCTCGTGGCCGCCAGGGAAATCGCCAATTCCGCCGGTTATTACATCGCCTTCTACAGCGCCATGAAACATTGGGGAATGACGACCCAGCCGCTGATTAAAGTATTCGTGGCCACTCCGAAAAGGCAGAAGCCTCCCAAGGGAATGCGGGACAAGATTTGCCTAGTGTTGCTGGAGAAAAAATATATTTGGGCGGTATCTGAAGAATGGGCTACCAAAACGGAAAAAGTAAGAATCTCCGATCTGGAGAAGACCCTTCTGGATTCCCTGGCCTATCCGCAATATTGCGGCGGTATTACGGAGGCGGCCAAAGGCTTGTGGCTGGTCAAAGAGAAAATTGATTTTATCCGCCTCCTAAGGTACGTGAAGAAATATGGCAAGAACATAGTGGCTAAAAGACTGGGGTACCTCCTTGAAATCTTGGAAATATCGAAGGAAGGCGTTCTGGCTGAACTGCAAAAGTCCGTTAAAAACAGATACGATTTGCTCGATCCTGCCGCCGGAAAAACGGCCCGCGGTAAAAACCGATGGAAACTGCTGGATAATATCGGCAAGGATCAAATCTTAAAGATCATTTCCCATTAACCATGCTTGATTTTAGAACCGTCCAAAGAATCCGGGAAAAAATAAATATCTCGGAAGAAACCATTGAGAAAGACTATCTGGTGGAGCTTCTGCTCAGTTATTTCGCACAAAGCGAATACTTAAGCGGCCATTTGGCTTTCCGCGGCGGCACCGCGCTCAAGAAAATTTACTTTCCCGATTACCGTTATTCCGAGGATTTGGATTTCATCACGGCTTCGCAGGGGATTCTGAGTGCCGTCAAAGACAAATGGGAAGCGATGCTCAAACAGATCGTAGGCGATTTTCCTATCCAGCTTAGCCAGCAGGTGGAGTATCCCCAAAGGGGTCACTTGCAGATATTCGTCTCTTATGAAATTCTCACCGAGGTCAGGGCGGATAAAAGATTAAAAGTAGATATCGTGGAAGACACATTCGTCCCGCCTTGTCAGAAGGCTAAACTGGTATTTTCTTTCAACGATTTTGGTCCCATCATCAGGCATGTGCAGGCATACACTCCGGAATCCATCGCCGCCGAAAAAATAGGAAGAATCTTGGACTCGGTTATTGAGCCAAGAGATCTATGGGACCTGCTTCATTTGCTCAATTCAGGCCTTAAAATTCGGGCGCTTAAAAAGATATTTCATGGCAAGTATAGCTGCGATATTTCTTTACCGAGATTGTTGAGCGCCATTAAAAGCCCCGCTTACGAAAGGACCTGGCATAGCCGGCTCGAAAATCAAGTGCCCAACCTCCCACCCTACGAAAAGGCAACGGCCGATTTGGTCGCCTCGCTCAAAAATAAGCTCCAGTAGCCTCAGTATCCCGACCCCGGTCATGCTTCTTGAGTCCCTGATATAATTCCAATTGCGGGTCGGGGCCGGATATCCCTCGCCTTCCAGGCGAAGCCTTCTAGGTTAACGACTCCTTGGTAAAATGAGGGGTGGCCCCAGGGACGTATAGGAAGACAACCCATGCGGTCTTTGACAATAAGTT
>JACQJO010000036.1 GCA_016205025.1 Elusimicrobiota bacterium | reverse complement strand
TAGTTCAGAAGAAAACGAGACCCCGTAGCAAGAGAAAAAAACGGGTCATGGGATGGGCTTCCTTTGCCCGGGTTGCAGGAGGGAAAAAGTATCTGAGAAATTAACTTAGCGGGGATGAAATAGGGACTTCATCCCCGCTAAGTTAACTCAAATTTCCCTCTACAGGGTATTTCTGGTCAAAAGCCAGGGACACAGCGAAAACCCCTTATTTTAAGACGTTTTTATACGTTCAGAAAGAATTAAGTTAGCAGGGATGAAATAGGGACTTTAGACCTACCTTTATCAGGGACTTTAGACCTAGAAGCTATGGGTTTTTGGGGGTAAATTTATAGGGGGCGTTTAGCAATCAGAATGGATAAATTGATTGAGTGGTTAAAGGAATTGTGGCGGGAACTGACCTACAACAAAAAGACGTTGGCGCTGGCGGCGGGCGGCGTGGCGGCGTTGGGCGGCGTTTTGGCGCTGGTTATTTTTATGAGCGGCGGCAACGAGGATTATTTGGACAACGCGCAGGAGATGTCCGCCGGTATTCCACTTTCCCCTGAAGGCCGGGAGATCACGGCGCCCATGGGCGCTGTGTCGCGTCCCGCAACCGCTTCCTCCGATTCGTTCGGGTTTATTACCGGCAAGGAAGGCATTGGCGGGTCCAAAAAAAATAAGGAAGAAGACGGCGAGTATGAAGAAGAGGAAGAGGGGGAAGCGATCGCGGCGGCGAGTCCGCCCCTGCCGGCCGAAACAGCCAACAGAACGATCGGGCAGTTAAAATCTCTTTTTGGAAAAGACGAGCAACAGCAGGGCCAGCAGGGTTCTCAATCTTATTCCGGAAGCGGACCGGCGGGGGGTCCGGTCGGTGGCGAAAGAGCGTCGGCGCTTCCCAGCTACGGCTCTTCAAGCAGCGGCCAGCGCGGCAAGACCATAACCCGAAGCGCTTCCTCTAAACGCAGAGCCGCATCCGACCGTCACGGCAACACCAGGTTTGGCCGGGGACATGATTCGCCGTTTGGCACTGAAGGCGCCGAACATGGCCGTGCTACCGTAAGAGGCAGAGATTCTGGCGTTAGATCAGCGCATGACACCACCCCTCAATCCTACTCGGACCCTTTTAATATTCCTGATCCTGCGGGAATCACGGGGACGGCCAACTCTAGTCTCTCCAATAACAATCCCTTTATACCACTGGCTTCTTCAACGAGAACCATCATTGTTCCTCCGGTTCACTCAACAACGACTCAACCGGGCGGAGGCTGGCAGGGCGGGCTTCGCATTTGTTACAAAAAAGATAGCAACGGCCCGCAGACAATTGAAATTAAAGTCAAAGATAATTGCCGCTCTAATGAGATACGTCCGGATAAACTGACATTCGGATCGCCTGACCGCAAGGCGTCAGGCCCTTCTGAAAAAATCCTGGGCAGTCAATGGGAACCCATTTCGATTGTTCAAAAAAAGTATGACGATCCGGGCAAGATCGCTTTTCCCGGTCAAGAAGGCGTGCCGGTGACCGAAGCGCACGTGGGATCGGATGCCAGGAAAGTTTTGTCTTTCGCCGTTAATTTTATTTCTCCAACTCACGGAACTCCAAGGGTTTGCAGTGATCTCAACGATATGCTGGTCAAGGGTTTTTTGATTCCGCAAGACCAAGAGATGGAAGGTTCGGAAGGAGAGCCGTTTATGGTCAGTGTTATTCCCACAACCAAGAATTGCAGGGTCTTTTTAAAATGCAACGGCGGCCAGCCGGGAGCGCGCGGCAGTGAGATGGATCTGCGCGCGCCGGCTCCTATACATCAAAATTGCGAAGCAAACGAAGGTTTTAATCTAAACGCTGAACCGGAGTGCACCAGCGATCCGTCCGCGGCGACGGAATGTCTTAGGACCACCAATAGAAGTTTGCCCGCCAATAATAGATGGGGCTGCGATCAAGGGGGGCGGTGCGTGCCCGTTCCCCTGACAAGTCAAGGAGGGCAATGCACTGATTATACGGACTGCAATTGGGCTATGGGAGAGGTTTGCCGTGACGGCAGATGCGCATTTGAAGAATGAGGACTATGCGCCGTTCAAAAATTTCCCATTCTGTCATTGCGAGCCCCGGGCGAAGCAATCCCATAAGAAGGTCCGCTCTTTTCATGAGATTGCTTCGTCGCTGCTGCTCCTCGCAATGACAGAAGAGGGAAGGCGGGCCTCGCAATGACGCGCCTGGGGAAGTTGTGCGCGCCGTTGGGAAAATTCGTTTTACAATGAATGAGTTGTTTGAGTGGCTACAGGCGCTATGGCGGGAATTCGCTAAAAATAAAAAGAATCTTGTTTTTGCGGGCGCGGGGTTCGCGTTTTTGGGCGTAGTTTTGGCTTTTTCCGTGGTGATGACCGGCGGGGATCGCCGGGAGCAGGGATATGAGGGTTCCGGCCGGCCGGCGTTAAGCATTCCGCTTGATTCCTATGAAGGCCGGGACGCGGTGGCTTACAAGGCGGCCGCGGACCAGGCTACGAGCTACGATTCTTTAAATTACATTCAGGGCGACGCGGGGTTTGAGGAGCCTGATCCCAATGAGAAAGAAGAACCCGAAGAAGAGGAGCCGCCTGCCCCTGCCGCGCCGGTCGGCGCGGCAACTAATTCTGGCGGTGCGGGCGGGTTGGGCTCCGCGATCGCGCGGTCCATCAAATCTCTTTTAAGCAAGCCGGATCTACGGCAGGGCTCGCAGGGGTCTTCCTCTTTTGGGTCGCCGGCTAATTCCAAATTAACCCCGACGCAGGGCCAAAAAGGGGAATCGGTTTTACCGGTTTTTGGCGCGTCATCGAACAATCTGGCTCGATCGAGTTCGAGAAGGGGAATTTCAAGCGCCAAGCGTGGCGCGGCGCGATCGGGATCGCGCATGGGCGTTGACACGCAGAGCCGGCGCACGCGTTTTGACATCGGTATGCTTAACAACCCGGGCGCGGCTTCATCGCGGTTCGGAACCGAAGTTGTGCCCGGCTCGGACCCGGAGATTCTCTGGCCGGATAACACAATTAATTTGTCGAATCCCGGCCTTGGTCCTGGCCCTGGTCCCGGTCCTGGCCCCGGCCCTGGTCCGGGTCCGGGTCCCGGTCCTGGCCCCGGTCCCGGCCCTGGCCCTGGCCCTGGCGGAGGAGGCTGGCAGGGCGGACTGCGCATCTGTTTTAAGGGCACGGATAAAACGGTCACCTTTCGGGTTAAAGATAACTGCCGCGCTGACCGGAACATACAAGACAAACTTGAGTTCGATTCGCCTGATGGCAAATTGTCCGTGCCGGGCGAAGTGGAACTTAGCGAGAACTGGCAAAGTGTCACCGTAACGCTGGATGGAAATGATGAACCCGGCGAGCTCGCGGTGTCAGGAGTGGGCATGGCGGTGGGGGAAGGCAACGTGGGCAGTGACGCCAGGGAAGTTTTGAGTTATGCCATTGATTTTAGCGGCCGTCCGGCCGAGGTGTGCGGCGGTCTTAACGATATCATCAGGGATGGTTTTATGATCAAAAAGGGTGGAATGGAGGAAGGCCAACCCTTTAAGTTAAGCATTGTGCCGCCCAATAAAGGCTGTGACGGATTTTTGAAATGCGGCTTGGGTCCTCCGGGAACAGGCGGCGGCAAGACGGGAATAGCCGCTCCATCCAATAAACACAAAGACTGCACCGACCCCTTTAATATCCAGAAAGCGGAACCGGAATGCACCAGCAACGCCGAGGCTGCCCAGCAGTGCGCCCGGTCCGCAACGCTGTCCTGCAGTCCATCCAATTTGATCTGCAAGACGGATGGCAGGTGCGGTTGCAATAGTCCCCAGGGCGGGGTTTGCGAAGAAAACGAAAATTGCGGCGGTTGCTGCCAGTCCTGCCAAGATAAAAGGCAAGTAGCCAGCGCCACCCCTCGGTGGGAAGGCACCTGTAAGCCCATCGCCAATTGTTCTTCCCCTCCCCTTTGCCCAGCGCAATAGCTTCCGAACGGATGGTACCAGGTACCAAATGGTTAAAAATGCCCATTTGGTACCTGGTACCATTTGCTGGTACCATTTGGGGGATGGGCGAGGGCCTATGTGAAAATGGGACTTTAGACCCAGGGATCAAAAGGGCTTTTTTCCTATCCTTTTAGGGACTCTCCGCGGGGTGGTTCGACTTCGCTCACCATTGGAGAGGGGTGCGCCTTTTAGAGGAGGTTTAAGGGTTGATGGAGAGCGGTTTCGGGGGTAGAGTTAGAGAGGTTAATAGCGTGACGGAAGAGAAGAAAAAAGTCGCGATTATTTTGGTTTTGGGGGTGTCGTTATTCGGCACTCTGACCTGGTGGATTATCAATCCTTTGGTTACGCATGGCCCAAAGCTCGGCGACGACGCGCCGGACGTGGCCTCGTTTTCGGATGAGTTGGCCCGGGCGCAGAAAGCGACCGAAGAAGAGGAGCATTATTTGGACACGGTGAATCAACCGACGGAGCTGGTTACGGACGCGAGCGATATGGGCTCCTTGGGTTTGATCAAAAAGGACGCTATGGGCGGTAAAAAAGACGATACCTCTTCCAAACTGGATGATAAAAAAGATTACCCGCCCAAGGTGGATACTTTAGATCGTATAAGAAGTTTGATGAAAGATAAATTGCAGCGTTTGGGCGGAGGCAGCCTTTTTGGATTAAGCGGCGGGGGCGGGGGTTCTTCGGGCGGAACCGGATTTTCGCCGGGCGATTTGGATAAATATAGAAGCCGGTTTGGGGCTGATTCAAATTTTAAGGGCGGCAATGTTTTGACCGGGCCCGGAGCCGCCTCCAAAACCAGATTGGGAGGCCGGGGAACTCGGGGAGCGAAAGATTCCACGTTTGGCGGCAAGGGCAAGGAGGATCAGCTGGCTTCGGCCGCGGCGGGGAAATTTGGCGAGAGCAAGGACGGCAAGGGAACGGGCGACGGCCGCGGCGGGCTTCGAGACGCGGCAGAGGGAATTCCGGCGGATTTGAAAGGCAACGACAGCTCCGGTCCTTTGAACCCCGATATTCCGCAGACTCCGGAAAAGCCGGAGAAAGATTATTGCAAGTTAGTGAAACCTTACAATAGAGATAAGGCCATGGTTTCTATTTTTGCCGGCGCTGGAATGTTGCTGCTTGGAGGCATATTGGGAGGAGGTAAAAATATGGACCAGGTTCTGGGGCAAGCTTTCAAGATGGCGGAGCCGGGTATTATGGCGCTGGTTTACCCCAATGAACCCATTGATCAATGTTACGCCAATGCGGGCAGGGCGCCGGCGTCGGGATCGCAAGGATCGGGACAGCAGGGCGGGGGGCAGAAATGAAAATTTTACCGAGTAAAATTTTCGATGCTGGATGCTGGATGCTGGATGCTGGAAAAGCGACCTATTTTTTCTTGTCCCTAGCATCTAGCATCCAGCATCCATTTTTGAACACGGGAAGTCGGAGGAGTTATGAGATTTAAAGAAGAACCCAAGAAACCAGAATTTAAGAAAAGAGAAAGCGCGCTGATGGCGCTTTTGATTTCGCTTTCCAAGGCATTGCCAGCGGGATTGGTGGCGATGATGGGCGGGCCGATGGTGGCGGGGGCGCTTCTGCTGGCTTTGGGCGGGCTGGCCTTGGGCGGGGGCACGCTTTATTTGGGCCTGATGGCTTCCGGTTTGAAAACGCCCAATATCAAAAAGAACTATTCGACCTTCGGCAAGTTTTTGGGCGATCAAAAAAGCATGGCGGAAACGGTTTTAGACCCCGACGCGATCCGGGCGGCCAGCGCTGACAATGAGGAGCCGCACCCGGATGACGAGACTTCGCTCGGTTATCTGATACCGGAGGATATGCCGGGTTCGGATAAAGATAAAGATGGAAAAGAGAAAAAAGACGCGGATTACAAAAAAGCGGACGGCTCCAAAATGGATGCCGAAGCGGCCAGGGCGTTAAAAAGCAGATTTGGCGGTGACGGGGAAGGCGGCGGAGGAAGTCTTTCGGGCGGCAATTTTATTCCGATGGGAGGCGCCGGCGGTTCGGGCATCGGCGCCGGAGCGGGACGCCAGCTTTTGGGGTCAGGCGCGGGGGCCGGCTCTTCAGCCGGCGGCGCCACAGCCAGAAATAGAAAAGCAGCCATACGCTCCACGGACGGACGTTTTAGAACTAAAAGAGGAGCCAAGGCGTCGGAAGCTTTGAGAAACGCGGGCAAGATTGTCAGTCAGGCGCCGCGCATGGATCAGCTGGCGGCCGGCTACACCGGCGCCGGATTCGGAGAGATTCCAAAATCCGCCAGCGTATTGCCCGGAGGTCCAGGCGGCACAGCCCAGGGCACGATCGCGCCTTCCGGCGGCTCGCCGACCCAGCCCCAAATGAAAGGCAGTCTGCCTTCGGGGCAAGTGACGCCGGATCGTAAAAAAGAGGATGAAGATGCAACCGGTGGCAAGGGAAAGTTTGATGATTTCAGTTATGGGAATGTGCCGTGGGGAGCATACATACCCGCCTTACTAATGATGCTGGGAGCTTTCATTGCGTGGCAGAAGAAAGTGCGCTATATGGAGGGCCTTAAGAAATTGATTCTCACATTGGTGCTGCTGGCTGTTTTCGGTTTTGCTATTAAGAAGATTATTGGTGAGATTAAGAAAGATACGTGCAAAAAACCGGAAGGCTGCACCGCGGCATCTCCCGTGGCGGCGTGCGAGAGCAGTTGTTTGGCTATGAACCAGGAAGTATTTTCTGACAGAAACATAGGCTTTCCCAGGAAGATTATTTTTATGCCGCTGGCCATCGGCTTTTATTCTTCAGAGTTGCGTGCCGAGAGCAGTCCACCATCATGTCCCCCCGCGCCCGCAAACTGCATTTCCAAGCTAGGCAAGACGATTGGGATCATATTGCTTGGAGTTGGGCTAGCGCTCCTAATGGCGGCGTTGAAGGGATATGGGGAGGCGGAGGCAAAACAGAAGGCTGAGAAGGCGGAGGCGGATTTGGCTAAGGAGAAGGCTTTGGAGGGAATACGCCAAGCTAACGAGGGAATAAACAAAGCAAAGGCAAGTAATTTTGGTCCAACCAGCCCGCAGTCCGGACCACCCTCGGCACCACCAGCACAGGGATCTCCATATGAAGATAAATTAAGAACTGATCCTAATTATGAAGGGACTGAATTTAACCCGTCTGGGAATTCAGGTCCAGATGGGGCTGGTAACACTTATAGAACAAATTTGCCTAGTCATAGGTCAGGGGGTACCTGAAATTGTTTGACCTATTCTTGGTCCTCTCCTCCTCGCAGACCTTGGTGGAGGTTTTGGTAAATTCGGATTCGGGGATTCGGGGGACGAGAAAGAAACGGGAAAAGGGGTCAGGTCTTTACAATTAACAAAAGTGAAGGTTCAAAAGGTGAAAGAGGTTCAAAAGTTCAAGAGGCTGAAAAGAAAAATGGCGCCCGCAACGCCATTCGCAATGATGGGGCAAGGTTGGTTGGAGGATAGGGTGGTTTCGAGGTTAACGGTAGGCTTCTTTCCTGTGTCGAATTCGGTAAACGATGATGGTTTTGGAGCGATCATCAATGTCGAAGAGGACCCGGTAGTCACCCACGCGCAGGCGGTAGCCTTGTCCGGCAGTCAATTTCTCAACATTGTTCCTGCGGGGGTTATCAGTCAACGCATTCATGCGTTGAAGAATTTTATTTCGCTGATTAGACGCGACCGTTTTGAGGTCTTTTTCGATGTTATTGGCGTCGTAAAGAAGAGTGTAAATCAGATGAGGCGTTTCTTTTTAAGGCGTTTAATCAGTTCTTCGTGCGCTACGAATGTTTTGGCCGAGGCTTTGGCTTTTTTGATGGCCAGGGCATCTTCTAAATCTTCGAGCATTTCCAGGAGTTTAGTGTACTCCTTAAGCGGCAGAAGAACCGCTTTGGGCTGGCCGATGGAATTGGTGAGGATTTCCGTATGAAGGGTCATTACGTTAATAGTTTATCAGACATTCGAGAGGCCTCGCAAGGGGTCGTGCAAGTCGGGATTGCAATGACGGGGCAATGTCAGTTGGAGGAAAGCGGAATTCCGGGGACACCTTACTTAATTCGAGCGGAGTGAGAGGGTCAAGAGGTTGAAAAGTTCAAGAGGGTCAAGAGGAAATGATGAAGGAGGAGGGATCGGATTCACAATGATGGGGCAATGTCAGTTGGAGGATGGTGTGGTTTCGAGGTTAGGCCAATTTGCGGAATTCATCAACCGTCATGCCGGCGTCTTCGATGATCCCTTTGAGGGTCCATGGATTAACGGGATCGCTTCGTGGAACGATGATCATGATTTCTTTTTCTTCGTTCCACATGGATATATGCGGTCCTTGCCGTACGACGCGGAAGCCTGCTTTTTGAAAAGCACGAACAACACGCTTGTGGGAAATAAGAGGAGGTTTGGGCAAGGGATTATTTTAAGACCAAATGAAGCTCATGGACCTCTTTGGCTTTCAGAACTTCGTCGAGGGATTCTAAGTAGGTTTTTATGGCCTCTTTTATGTTACGCAAGGCTTCCTGTTTTGTTTTTCCCTGGCTCCAACAGCCGCGCAGTTGAGGACAATGGACCGTATAGCCAGACTCATTTTTTTCAAGAACAACCTTGTAGGTCATATTCTAATACAAGTATATCAGGCCCCGCGGGCCTTCGCAATGACGGGGCAAGTCAGTTGGAGGATGGTGTGGTTTCTAGTTCAGCGATGCGTTTTTTGTGGTTTCGAGTTTTAGGGAGTCGCTTAAGGGCTCGGAATTGGGCTAGCCATTCTGGATGTTGGATTGCAAAGGTTTCACATTTTGAGCATTGGGCAAAAGAAAAACATTCATTAACATGGTCTTTTATTTCTTTTTTAATTTTTTTCTGTATGGCCGCGCTCCACTCATCCACCCTTATTTTGACCACTTTGAGCTCTTCTTGGAATAACTTATCAAAGAGATTGGCGGATTTTTTATTGGGTTTTATGGAGTCTTTAAGTTTCAGCATAGGGCGTCATTATACAACACGATGGAGATTATTAATGAGAAAAATGGCGCCAGGCACCATTTTGGGAATAACATGAAACACGATGACGTGGTGCTGGAAGATAAAAGGCAGAAGTGGCTTATTGTTTTGCTTTTTTTGTTGCGGTTGTCCAGCATTGCTTGTTTTCTTTATAGCGGGGGGATTTTGGTTAAGCAGTTTGGGCCGGGGATTTGGTCTGAATTGACGGCTACCTTTAAAGGTTTTAAGCGCGGCGTCCGGGATCGGGCCGGGATGTCGGACCCATTGGCCATGGCGATGAGGGAGATGCGCGCGCGCGAGCAGTTTAAGGCAGGCGGTGGGGCCAACAAAGGGCGGTCCGCCGCTTCGGGGTGGGGCCAGGGCAAGGGCGATGATCCGGCTCAATATATCGGAGGCGGCAAAAAGATCGAGACCGAAGATTTAGATGGCGGAGAGTTTGACGAAGATTCGCAGGAAGCGGTTGCCGTTGGCGCCGGCGCCGGGGGCAAGGCGGGGTTAGCCAGCAAGACCGGGTCCGAGGGCGGCGATCTTAAAGGTTTTGATTTGTCCCGTTTGGGCGCCGGGATGGGCGCCGGCCAGCAGGATGCCAACGCCAGCCTTGAACGGCTGCAGAAAGGGATGAAAGATTTAAGTTCAGCCGCGGGCGGCAGTTCCGCGGCCGGACGGCGAGGGCGCATGGGCGCTGGCGGCAGAAGCGCGGCCACTTCACGCAAGACCGCGCATAATACGAGACAAAATATTCAGGAAAGAGGACGATTCATCGGCAGTTCAGCCTACGGCGTTGAGGGGGCCAGAAGCGCGGTGGCCACGGCCAGACGAGGAGCTTTTGGCGGAGCCCAGCAGGCGGGCGGACACATGGGCGCCGGATTTGGAGAGGGTACGACTAAGGATCAGTTGGGGATTGATGACAGGATCGTGGGTGATACCGACCGGGGGATTTATGACAACACCATCGCCGGTCCCAATTTTGACCCCAATGCCTCGATTGATCCTTGCTTGAAGAGCGCGACGAAGTCGAAGGAATGCTGTGATAAAAATCCCGGGAACGCTGTTTTTTGCGGCGAGGCAACGGTAAATGATCCGGACCCGAATGACGCCAATATAGGAAAAATTGCTAAGTGGTTGCTGATTTCGGCGGCTATAGGTCTCGCGTTATCTTTGACAGCCCCTCTTCGGACTGCCTGGCCCGCGGGTATTTTTTGGTGGGCAGCCTTTGCGACAGGAGTAGGTTTTGCGCTTAAAGCCGTGACTGTCGCCTTGGAAATGCAGGGGGGAGACAGCGCCAGCGGGGCGGCATTGGCTAAAGTTTTGCAGGGAGCGGCCTTTATTCCGTTATTTCTAGGGTGGGGCGCGTTGGCCTTTTCGGGTAAGCCCAAGCCGGGGCTTTGGACGTTTATATCCTCGGTTGGTTCGCAACTTTTGGATATGATCATTAGCAGCGACGCGCAGAAGAAATTCGAAGAAGCGAAAAGGGAGCAGAAACGAACCTTAGATTCCATGAAGAATAATCAAGGTTGAATATATGAATAGAGACAAAAAGAAGGCGGCGTTGTTGTTATTGCTGCTTCTGCTGATTGGCGGGAGCGTGGCGGGGGGGATATTTTTTCTGGTTTTTAGTCCGAGACAGCCGGGGTGGGGCAAAGACGGAAACCGGATGTCTAAATTTGGGACTTTTTTGGAAGCGGTGCATATGAAAGATTTATTTGACTCTTCGGATGTGCCGGATGAGTTAAAACGCGCGCAGTTGGCCAGAGGAGCCGGGCAGTTTTCGGATGCCAATTACGGCAAGGGTTCTTTGGGTTTCATTAAGGGGGGAATTCCGGGGAAGAAAGACGGGACAGAGGACGAGGAGGGCTCGGACGAAGAAGAGGACACTTTAGCGGGCGCGGACGCGGTGGCGGCTGGGTCCGGCGCGGGCGGTGATCCCATGAGTCAGATTCAAGGCCAACTTAAAGGTTTAAGCCAGTTGGGTCAGCAGGGTTCGGGTTCCGGCGCGCCGGGCGGCGCGGGCGGTCAGTACGGTTACGGCGCGGGCGGCGCGGCAGGGGGCAGGGGAACAGGCGTTTATGGCAACACTTACGGGCCGGCCGGCGCTTCGGGCGATTCTTTGGGCTCGGCCGGCGGCTTAAAAGGACGCAGGGGAAGGATGGCTTATTCCAGAAGCCGGGCGCGCGCGGGAAACAGCTTGCGCCGGTCCGGAGCGGACAGCCGCCGCGGTGTGATTTATGATTTGAAAAATAGGGCGCAAACCGGCTATGAGGGATTGGCGGAGGGAACGGCGCAGTTGGCGGCAGGCGGCCTGGATATCGCGATGGTGGGCCGAGGCAACCAGCCGGAACTTCTGCTTAATGACCCGAGCGCGGCGCGCGCTTCCGCCAACAACAATTCCGGCGTCGCGGTTCCGGGCTTGGGTCCCACCTCGGTTCCCAATCCCAATAAAACACATGACGATAGCAAGGATACCGCGGATAGAGTTCCTGACTGCCAGAAGAACCCGAGCGATCCTAAGTGCGATAGTCCAAATAAGGATAAAGAGTGCAAGGCAAATTTTTGTTTGAAAGTTAATGTGGTTAAAAGTAATTTTTCATGGTCAACTTTTTTGACTATAGCGACATTAGGCATTAATCAGTTGTTTAGGTAAGGAGTTGATAGACATGTATAAAGAGAGAGGATTCGCTCGTCCAAAGCCCAATGCCGATATTTGCCATTTTGGCCCTATAGGGTTAGCTGGTGGCGCAGCAGCAGCGGCTGGCGGCGCGCCAGCAATTGCCGTGGTTGCCATCATACTTGTTGGTTGGCTTGCGTTGTCCGCTTTATTAACCTGGGTGTTTAGCGCAACGGGGATGTATGCCCAATATAGCGCCAAGTTGGAGGCAACCATACCCAGGCGTTCCGGAGAGGACAAGATTGAATCTGAGGCTATGCCAGACAAGATCGGCGATTGGTTTGGGGGAGATAAAATTGGCGAAATTAAAAAAGTTGTTCACATGGGGGCGGATATTTATTTAGTTGAGTACTATTATAAAGTTGACAACAAAAGAAAGGATGCATCTGCCTTTTTTTATTTTTCTCTTTATCAGCGAGGCAATGGGGATAAAAGAATGATTTTTCAACCAGCTACCACTGCCGACAATCCTGCGCTCATAAGGTGTGTTCAAGCCGTAGATAGCGCCAGAAGCCGCTGTTGCGGTGCCGATGCTCTCGATCGGTTATTGGAGAGCAGCGATGGAGAGAGGGTGAGGCAGATAGCCAGGGATAGCGATGTTGCCAACTTGAGAGAAGCGTGCTATGTATTTAGAAAATTGGATAGGAAGTTGGAGCAGTGCGGCCAGAACAACGGCGTCTGGCCGGGGGATGGGTGTCCTGAATCTGAATTGGAAAGGGCAATGAGGGCAATGAGAGACGCAGTTACAGACGCAGCTAATGATTGCCGGGCATGTCTTGATGATGGCGACCCATGCACTATTTGCCGACAAGATGGCCAACCCCAACGTGGCGGGTGCGCAATTGATACGAGGAATCCGGATTGTCAATAGAGAGGGCAGAAATGAGAAGAAGGTTCAAGAGGAAATGATGAAAGAAGAGGAGTTTGGAACTTTTCATGAGATTGCTTCTCCCGCCTGCGGCGGGATCGCAATGACGGGGCAAGGTCAGTTGGAGGAAAGAGTGGTTTGCTCGTGGGAATCAATGTATCTTTTTAGAAGATCAGTTAAGTGTTTATTGGGGTCGTTAATATCTTTTTTAAGCTCACTGTTCCCTTTTTCCATTTTAGCGCTTAGTCTATTCTCAACAGCTTCAAGACCGCCTTGCGATTCCCTGCGGACACTTTCAATACGATTAACCAATCTTTGTTCCATTTCGTTGGCGTCATCTTTCGTGAAGAGAACCTTTTCTAAATCGTTAAGGCTAAAGGAAACCTTGACGGATTTTGAACTCGATTTCGATTTTTTTGGCATCGCGAGGATTATAGCATGAGGTCCGGAATCGTCGTTGTGGCGCTGCTTTTGGCCGCGGCGGGGACGGTTAGGTTTTTTTATTTCAGGATTGTTTAAATGAACTGTTTAAGAAAAGTTTCAGCATTAAGGACTTTAAAGGGAAACCAGCCGGGGTGCGCCAGGAAGTCCTTGCGATTTTCAGTAATCAAGCATTGGGCTCCCACATATTCGGTGTACCCGGCAACGAAGGCGTCTCCTTGCTTAAGCCCCAATGCTTCATATTTAGCCACAATTTCAAAAGGAACATCCCAATCTTCGTCCAAGGTAATGCCCAGCAGATTTAAGAAGTTCCATAACTCGCGAAATCGTTGGGGTATGGAGTTTTCCCTAATCTCATTTAATATAGAACGGCAGATACGAATTTCAAAGCGTTCTGGGTTGGCGGCAATTTTTTCGAGAAGTTCTACGGAAGAAGGGGCGCGCCGGCTCCCAAGGGCGAAAAGATATTCGTTGGTATCAAGGACGAGAAACAATCTTTTGTTGCCAGAGCTTTTCCCGGGTCTCTTTGAGTTTGCGAAGAATTTTCTCCTCGCTGAGTCCCCCAAAGGAATCACCAAGGCCCTTTTCCTGAAGTTTCCGGAGAAGCTGCAGAGCTTTTTGAGGGTTGGGTTTAGTTTTGATTTTCATAAGCGCTTCATTGGAAGTATAGCAGGCTTTTTGACACCTGGGCCACGTGTTGTTTTAGATTGCACGGGGGATGGGCGCCAATAAGGGGAAAGTAATCGGTGATCAGTGATCGGTGAAAGAATGAAAAGAAAAGAAGGGTACGAAAGATGAGATCGGGGATTGTTGTTGTGGCGCTGCTGTTGGCCGCGGCGGGGACGGTGAAGTTTTTTTCGGATAAAACAGCGGAAAAAATGGAGCCAGGCACCTTTCCTGATGGAAAGGAGCCAGGCACCATTTTTAGGGAAAGATTAGATCGAAACGATGTCTTGCCGGAAACGGTTAAAGCCGGGGCTGATGAGAGAGCGATCGCTAAAAATTTTGATGAGTCGTCGTTGGCGATGACGATGGCGCCGGGGGCGGAGGGTCAAAAGGGCGGGGGAGATATAGATGCGTTGGTGAGATCGGGGAAAGCGAAGGTGGTGGTGCCGAGCCATTTGAGCCGGGATTTTTTTCCGGATTTTCCGATCGTGCAAAAAGCGGTGAAATCGAAAGAGGGGAAGAAGGGTAAGCGATGAATTGGTTTTTCCTTCAGCAGGTCAAAGAACGCAGGTTTAAGCGCGCGCGGTTATTTTGGCTGGTGTTTTTTGGGGTGGGTACTGGGGTGGCCGCCATTAATATAACGCAGAGGTTTATGGGCGCCAAGCGGGATTCGCAAGAGGGAACGTTGGCCAACGCCATGGCCGGCGCGAGAAAAGAAATGATGCCAAAAGAAATGGCGCCAGGCGCCATTTCGGGCGCCATGTCCGAAGAGCCGGTCGAGCTCACTTATGATTCTTCGTTTAAATTGTTCGGGAGAGAGAAGGATAGCAAGAAAAACTTTAATGAGATTGCTTCGTCGCCGGAGGCTCCTCGCAATGACAATGCCAAGGCGGCCAGTCCGTTGGATTGGGTGGGCAGGCAGTCCAAACCCGTTATCACCGGAGGGCTGGCCGCGACGCTGGAGGACATGGGGGTTAAAAACACCCTGCAAAAGTTTCCGTCCCTGGAGGAGAAGTTGAAGAACGCGGGCGCATTCAACTCCTCCGGCCGCGTTGAGTCCCCCTTGTTGGCCAGGGCGGACCCGGATTTGCGCAGAAAAAAACCCATAACGGAGGAAGAGGGCCGCACGGCTTACGCCATTAGAAGAAGAACAAGCGGACTTGTTTCTTTTTCGGTTGATTCTTTGCAGAGGATCTTATCGTGGGTTCCCATAAAACCCTTGCCGCAACTGCGGCTTGCCGCGGTGATCACCAAATACGCTTTGGTTACGGATGATCCGGATTCCGCTTCTCTGCTGGGCCGCGCGTACGTGACGGGGGAAAATCCGCGCGGCGCGCTGGAGGGCATGCGCCAGAGAGGAGAAATCGGCAATCTTCAGCGAATTGATCCTTTCGCCGGCATGGCCGGCCGCGTTGTCACGGTTCCGAGAACCATCATTGATTCCACGCGGACAGGCGGCATTGCCTCGGCTTCCTTTGTGGGCGGCGGGCGAACGAACGCGAACTCACCGCTCGCGCCGGCGACGTCCAACAATAATGCGGGAGAGCCGTCTTCCGAACCCGAAAGCCAATCGCAGCCGCCGGCAACCAACAGCGTTTGCGAGATTTGTCAAACCACATCCCAACCGCCGGGACCGGTGATTCAGCCGGAGCCGGAACCGGGCCCTGTGGTTGATAATATCGGTGAAGTTTTTACCGGCGGCGGCGGCGGTGACAGCGGCGACGCAATGCTCCCCAGGTAGGATAACCCCGCCCTTCTTTTGTTATAACTTTGTTCATTATGGCTTTCCTGTTGAAATCGCGGTCATGGCTTTCGGGGGACCGCTTGTTTGGACACGCGGCCGTAGCGCCGGCCGCTCAGGTTCCTCGGCGGTGCATGCACAAGTCCGCCTCGGAATGGTCCAAACAAGCGGTCCCCCGAAAGCCATGCTTCAATGATTTCAATAGAATTTGTTCGTTATGACCAACGAGCAAACGATCACCCAGCATTTGGAAGAGTTGAGGGGGCGGCTTTGGATTGTTGTGCTGTCCTTTTTTACGTTTTCGTTGCTGGGTTATTGGCAGTCGGGGTTTCTGCTTGATTATTTTTCCATTAGCGCGGGGCCTTTTGTTTTTTTGACGCCGGCCGGGGCTTTTTTGGCCCGGATGAAAATCGCTGTTTTTTCGGGGCTGTTCCTGTCGCTTCCGGTCATTTTTTTTGAGGTTTGGCGGTTTGTCGCCAGCGGCCTGACCGCGCGGGAACGTGGTGCTCTTCGGTGGCTTTTTCCTTTATTTCTGCTTTTGTTCATGACCGGCGTTTTTTTGGCGATCGCCTTGGTGATACCGGCGGCTTTTCGCTTTCTTTTAAATTTTCAAACGGAGACGATCAGGCCCATGATTACAGTGGATGCTTATTTAAGCTTCGCTTTGTTTACCTCCTTGGCTTTCGGCGTGGTGTTTGAGTTTCCTTTGGTGATTTTTGCTTTGGGAAAAATGGGCATCGTCAGCCACGGGCAGTTGGCCCACCGGCGCAGGATGATTTATTTGGGGATATTAGTCGCGGCCGCGGTGTTGACTCCGGGGCCGGATATCTTTTCGATGCTGATTTTGGCGCTGCCGACGGTGGCACTGTTTGAAGTGTCTTTACTGTTGCTTAGAGCGGATAAGGCGTAGTATAAAGGTAAAAGTTTAGCAGCATAGGGGAGTTGCTCTTGCCCCCAGACCCGAGAACCAGTCCCGTCGGTTCTCCCCGCCTTCGGCGGGGCCCCTCTCCGCTACTGGGTTCAAGAGCAACTCCCCTATGCTGCTAAACCCATGCATATAAAGCGGATAAGGCGAAGGAATAATTTTTATGGCTGATGTTGTGATTGTTGGTGGCGGGATTATTGGGGTTTCCATTGCTTATTATCTTTCTTTGGAGAAAATTAAGGTTTTGGTTTTGGAGAAAGAAGGAGTGGGCAGGCAGGCCTCTAGCGGGGCGGTTGGGTTTATGACGGTTGATCCGGTTCCGTTTAAACACGAGAGCCTGCTTGCCGCCGGCTTGAAAAGCCGCGAGATGTTGTTGGAGTTATCCAAAGTTTTTAAAGAGAAGTACGGCGTGGATATCGAGGTGGAGCTTTGCGGAAGCTTGCGGTTGGCTAAAACCGAGGATGACCTCGCTTCGCTTGAGGATGATGCGCGGTGGGAAGAGAAAAAGGTGGCTCCGGTTGAGAAATTGACGCCGCGGGAAATCCGGCGGAGGTGGCCCGCGATTGAAGGGGAAACGGCCGGCGGATTTTTCTATCCGGCAGATTTTCAGTTGACCAGTTCCCGATTGGTTGAGGCGTTCCGGCAGGCGGCGGCGGCCGAGGGCGCAACTTTTGTGGAATATAAGGGCGTTGTGTCGTGGCAGGCGAAGGGGGGCAAAATCACCGGCGTTGTTACAGGCACAATGAAGAAGTTTAGCGCAGGGGAGTCACCCTTGAACCCAGACCCGAGAACCAGTCCCGACGGTTCTCCCCACGTGCTCGCGGGGCCCCTCGCCACTACGGGGTTCATGGGTGACTCCCCTGCGCTAAACGCAAGCATTGCCGCTGATAAATTTGTTTTGGCGGCGGGGCCTTGGTCTGGGGAGTTGGCGCGGCTGTTGGGTTTTCAGGTTCCGGTTTATC
>JACQJO010000042.1 GCA_016205025.1 Elusimicrobiota bacterium | reverse complement strand
CCCCGAAGGGCCAGGGCACCTTTGGGCTGCGACTTTGCCAAATTTTCCTCACGTACTTTGCAAGTACGCCGCGAAAAATTTGGCTTCGTCTCGCTCCAAAACTGCCCTGGCAAATTGATCATTAATTCCTTAACAGACCCTTAGCGGATGAGGCGCCGGAGCCGTGATGATGCTGCATTGGCGTTAACGCTAAGATGGCAATTAGATCAAATAACGGCGCTTTTGGTATGTGCGTTGCGATGGGCCATTTTTTCTGTTACAACATTAGAGGGTTTGGTGAAATTGAGAACAGGTTTTACGCTCATTGAGATAATGATTGTTTTGATTATTATGGGGGTTTTGGCCATGATCGCGGTGCCCCGGTATACGAAAACCATAGAAGTTTCGAGGGCCGAAGAGGCCGTTGCCTTGCTTAATTTGGTGCATTCGGCCAATAAGATGTACGTTTTAAATACCTGCCCGTCCACCGGCCAAAATTGCTATTGCACCGGCGGCGATGACGCCCTTCGGCAGGTTGCCAGTTGCGATGACCCGGTGACAGGCGGCAGTCAGAATTTGGTGGCTCTTGGTTATATCCCGGACTACAATAACCCGCAGCGTCCCTATTGTTATTTGGGGGCCAACAACGGTTCGGCGGGCACTTACTCCGCCTGTATACGCCGCAGGACGGGGCCCGGATCTCCTTATGAGAACTGGGGTTATGCTATGAGCTCCAACGGCCAAGTCTGTTATTTCGATGACGATACAGCCGCCGCTCCCAATCCTTTTATCCCAACCGGCGCCGTGTCTTGCGTCGGCAACGACGTCTGCGCTTGTCCTTAGGCTTGCTCTGGCGCGCGTCGCGGCGTAACTGATACGATTCTCTTAATGCGCAGAATTGGCGTATGGGCCGGAGCTTTTATCTTCCTTTTTTTTCTGGTTTTTCTTTCTTTTCTTCATCCCGAAACGAATCCCGATTTATTCTGGCATCTGGCCTCGGCGCGTAAAGCCGAGGAGCTGGGGCGGTTATTTTTAAGCCAGGAACTTTTTTCTTTTACCCGCCAAGGCGCTCCTTGGCTTAACTACGAATGGCTGTTTGAATGGATCGTTTGGAAAGTCTGGAAGCTGGGCGACTTCCGTCTCCTCGTTCTTTTCCGCGCCTCCCTGGTCACCCTGACGATTTTTTTGCTAGATCGGCATGTTACCCGTCTTTTAATTTCCTACCTACTACCTACTACCTACTACCTACTTATCCGTTTCTCCAATCTTGTCCTAGCCTGTTCTTTTTTGGCCACCCGTGCCAGCATGCAGCCGGAACTCTTTTCATTCTTGTTTTTAGTGGTTTTCTTTTTCCTAAGGGACAATTTTATAAAGGCAAGCGAAAATTATCTTCCCTCCAAAATCCTAAATCCTAAATCCCAAATCCTTCCTTTTTTCCTACCTACTACCTACTACCTACTACCTACTTTTCTTCTCTTCGCCCTCTGGGCGAACATCCACGCCGGATTCATCTGGGCTTTGGCCATTCTTGGCGTGCAGGCCTTGGCCCGCCTTGTTTCGCTGAAATCTCCCCAGGCCAGGGCGGAGTTCGCCAGGTTTTTCATCCTGGGGGTGACGGCCGCGGCCGGGACTCTGGTCAATCCTTACGGAATTTTTCTACACAAAACCATTTGGCTTATTACCAAAGATTTGGCTTTTGTCGGGCAGTTCATCAAGGAGTGGGAACCGACCGGCCTGGACCAGCCTGACAGTTTGATTTTTTGGGCCATTTTTTTCTTTTTAACCTTCTTTTTGACCGCTCAATTTTGGCGGAAAAGAAGTTTGGACATCGAATCCGTTTTGTTGGTTTTGGCTTTTGGGTATCTTGCGTCGCGACATGTGCGCAGTACCGCGCTTTTTGGCATCGCGACCCTGCCGATTTTTTGGGCCGCCGTCGCCGCCGCTCGTTGGAAAAGGTTTAGCGCAGGGGAGTCACCCTTGAACCCAGCGGAGGCAAAACCCCTCTCCTCCCTTCGGATCCTCTCCCCGCAATGCGGGGAGAGAATGGTTCTCGGGTCTGGGGGCAAGGGTGACTCCCCTGCGCTAAACCTTTACGCTCGTTGGCGTCATGCGGACAAAAAGAGCCGCAAAGCGCCGGGCGCTATTGGATTTGGGCGCGCGGTGACGGCTGTTTTTACCGCGGCCGCCGTTTCTTGGGCCGCGTTCTCGGTGGGCCGGAGAACCTGGTATGGAGCCAAAAATTTATGGCGCCAGCGGGGGATACCTAGAATTCACGTTGACGCCAAGAGGTACCCACGTTTGACTTGCTTATTTTTAGAGCGCACGGGTTTTGCCGGGCGCAAGGTTTTCACCGAATGGCAATGGGGCGGGTTTGCGGCCTGGCTTTTGGCGCCCGAGGGCGCGCGCCTGTTTTTTGACGGACGGTATCTTTTTCATGATTTACTGCGCGAAGCTATGGAGACCTCCGTTGATCCTTACGCTTGGTCTGATTACCTCAAGGAGAAGGGCGTGGAGATCTGTTTGTTCGGCTATCCCCAGGGCCGGGCGTATCAGTCTGTCCGAACGCCCCGCCAAGGCCGGGCCGGCTATGACCATATTCTTCGGTCTTGGCATTCCCAGGCCATGCCGGTCTCGGATTGGGCTCTTGTTTGGTGGGATCAAACCGCTATAGTTTTCGCGCGCCGCGACATTGCTAATCCCAAATGGATCCGGAAACATGAATACAAGAGCCGCATGAATATTGATCCCTACTGGGTTGAGTTTATGGTCAAGAAGGGGAAAATAAAAACCGGGGAGCTTTTAAAAGAGCTGGAGCGAAACATTCAAGAAGCCGGCCGCAACAGAAAAAATATCGCCTTATACCGGGTCGTCCAATCCTGGCACGAGGGAAGATTTTAAGTCTTTTATGGCATAATTAATTCCGATGTTCTTATCTACTATCTACTATCTACTATCTACTATCTAACCCAATGGGCGGACACAGTCACTGGGCAGGAATTAAGCATAAAAAAGGCTTGGCGGATGCCAAGCGAGGAAAGGTTTTTACCAAACTTATCCGCGAAATAGCCATCGCGGCCCGCGAGGGAGGGGGAGCCGTGGACTCCAATCCCCGTTTAAGAAAAGCGATCGCGGATGCGCGAGACGCCAATATGCCCAATGATAATGTCGAGCGGGCTATTTTGCGCGGTTTGGGCAAGCTTCCGGGCGCCACGATTGAGGAAGTCCGTTTCGAAGGTTACGGGCCGGGCGGCGTGGCGGTGATGGTTGACGGCACAACGGATAATAAAAACCGGACCTCATCGGAAATCCGGAAGATTTTTTCCAGCCACGGCGGCAATTTGGCCGAGGCGGGCGCTGTTTCCTGGGTATTCGAACATAAGGGTTACATTGAGATTAACCGGGCCAAGGTGGCGGAAGATAAATTATTCGAGCTGGCCCTGGATAAAGGCGCCGAAGACGTTAAAAGCGACGAAAAAGAAATTTACAAAGTGATCACCCAGCCGGCGGATTTTGAAACGGTTAAAAAGGCCCTGGAGGCGGCGGGCATCGCGGCCAACGCGGCTGAAGTCACCTATATCCCCAAAACCGAGGTCACCTTAGACGGCGGCAACGCCGATAAAATGCTGGCCTTGATCGAAGAGCTGGAAGAGCACGACGACGTTAAAAATACCTACGCCAACTTTAACATCCCTGACGAAATCCTCGCGAAGCACCAATAACCCCCCTGTCTACTATTTGTCAGCTTTGCTATCCTTATTTTTATGGTTATTTTGGGGATTGACCCGGGGTGGGACCGGTGCGGGTGGGCGAAATTAAGGGTGCCGGATAGCGGGGCGCACAAGGGAGCGGTGGAACTGCTTGCGTGCGGGCTTGTAACCACCGAAAAGAGTAAATCCAAGGCCGAAAGATTAGAAGAGCTGTTTGGCAAGGTGTCGCGGCTGATTAATAAAGATCCGCAGGTTGACCAGATCGCGATCGAAGAGATTCATTTACCCCCGCAGGGAGTGCGCATTTCCAATCTGCTTAAACTGGGGGAGGCGCGCGGCGTTTTGCTTTTGGCGGCCAGCCGGGCCGCGGTTCCTTTAGTTGAAATTCATCCTTTGGTCATGAAATCAACGATCACCGGTTCATCCCGGTCAACAAAACAGGATGTGGCCAGATTCGTGAAATTTATTTTAAAGCTGGCCGACTTTAACGGCGCGGATGACACCACGGATGCCATCGCGATCGCCTTGAGCTCGGCTTTGAATAACCCGCGCCACTCAAAGTTTCAGGTCGTGGGCGCCGGTTAAATGTTCGCCTATTTTCGCGGTTTGATCGCGCGCCTGAAACCCTTAGGGGAAACGGGCCCGTTTGAGGTTTGGATTGAAACGGGCTCGGTTGGCTACCGCGTATTAACCGCCAACGCCACGGCCAAGAAACTGCGGTTAAATCAAGAGGCCACGCTGTATGTTTCCCAATCTTCCGCGCTTTACGGCGGGGAAACAACGCTTTATGGATTTGTGAGCGAGGAGGACCGCGCGCTTTTTGAACTTCTGCGCGAGATTCCGGGCGCGGGCGCCAAAAAAGCGCTGGATTACTTCGATAAAATTCAAGAAAAATCGGTTCAAAGTTTCTTAGAGGGTTTGGTGCGCGGTGACGCCAAGATGCTGGCCACCTATTTTGGTTTTCGCGAGAAAACTGCGGCCAAAATGCTGGCCAATTTAAAAGAGCGGGCTCAAGTTTTACTGGAAGCTTCGGTCGGCAGGAATATCAGGAACATGGCGGCCAAAAGCGGTGGCAAAGAGAGTGAAAATTCGCCCTGGGTTGAGGGCGCTCTTTGGTCTAAGGCCAGGGACGCCCTGGTCACACTGGGCTTTGATTGGCGGGACTGCGAAACCGCGCTCGGCGCGGTCTCGCAAGGCGGCAAGACCCAGACGTTGGAATCGTTGGTTAAGGAAGCTTTAAAAGAGCTCGCGGCGGGAAGGGTGTAATTGCGGATGTCAAAGGATAAAACGCAAAAAATCGCTAAAGAGCCGGATTCAAAAACCCAGGCCCCCGAAAATCTGGAAAGCCTTCTGCGGCCGAAGACTTTGCCGGAATTTATCGGCCAGCCGCAGTTGAAAGAAAATTTTTCGATTTATATTCAGGCGGCCAAAAAGCGATCGGAGCCGCTCGATCACGCTCTTTTTTACGCTCCTCCGGGTCTGGGCAAAACCACGCTGGCTCATATTTTGGCGCGAGAGATGGGGGTCAATATCCGCGTGACTTCAGGGCCGATTTTGACCAAACTGGGTGACTTGGCGGGCATTTTAACCACTTTGGAAGAAGGCGACGTTTTATTTATTGATGAGATTCACCGCTTAAGCCGCGTTATTGAGGAGGCGCTTTATCCGGTCATGGAAGATTTCACATTTTATATTCATACGGGTCCTAGAACCGGCGCGCTGGGTTCAGCGCAGTTAAAGCTCGCTATCCCCAGATTTACCCTGATCGGGGCCACCACAAGAGCCGGCATGCTGACCGGCCCCTTGCGCGATCGCTTCGGGATCATTGGGCATCTGAATTTCTACGGCATCGAGGAGATGAGACAGATCGTTGTGCGCTCCGCCAGGATTTTGGATATGCAGTTAGCGCCCGAGTCGGCTCAAGTTCTAGCCGCCAGAAGCCGTCGGACACCGCGCGTGGCCAACCGGATTTTAAGGCGCGTGAGAGATTTCGCCAGCGTGCTCGGCGACGGCACGGTCACCTCCCAACTCGCCGAAGAAGCTTTAAAAAGAATGGAAATTGATAATCTCGGCTTAGACCCGATGGACAGAAAATTTTTGCTGATCATCATCCAGAATTTTGACGGCGGGCCGGTGGGCATCGAAACCCTGGCCGCCAGTCTTCAAGAGGAAGCGGATACCATCACCGATATTTTTGAACCCTACTTGATTCAGGAAGGTTTTTTGGCCAGAACCTCCAAGGGGCGGGTGGCGACCAGGAAGGCTTATGAACACCTGGGTTGTAAGCGCCGTGATCAGGCATCGCCCATCAAGACCGCTGAAACGCTTTTTTCTTAGAACTGAACCAAAGTCAATGGCCACGCAGATCGGAAGAGTTCTTATTTTTTTAGGGTGCGCCTCAATCATTTTGGGGGCGGTCTTTCTTTTGATCGGCAGGCTTCCTTGGCTGGGGAAACTTCCGGGCGATTTTCAAGTTTCCCGGCAGAATTTTTCTTTTTATTTTCCTTTAGCCACCTGCCTTTTGATTTCCCTGGTTTTGACGCTAATTTTTAATTTATTTAAGTTTTTTAAATAGTGAGAAGAATTTTCTTTTGTTCCCTATACTATCTACTATCTACTATCTACTATCCTTCTTTTTCTTGGAGCCAGGAAATCCGCGTTCTACTGGAGTATTTAAAAAATCCGCCCACCGGTCTTGATATCGGTCCGGCCGGCTTGGTTGTCAGCGGCAATCCCGGCAAGATCGCGCTTAGCACCAGAACTGCGATCTCCATTGACGGCGGCTCCATTTTGGTCTCCACCGCGACCAAAAAACTTTTTTGGAAAGGAAAACCCTACAAGGGACGTCTTGAGGTTAGAAGGGTGGCCGGCGGCCGCGCGGCCTTAATCCACGCATTGGATGTTGAGGAATACCTCTACAGGGTCCTTCCCAATGAAATGGATGCCACGAGCTGGCCCATTGAAGCCTTGAAAGCGCAGGCTGTGGCTTCCCGTTCCTATGCTCTTTACAAAATCGGGTCCAATCCCGGCGAATTTTTTGACGTGGGTACGAAATCCAATCATCAGGTTTACGCCTGGTTAAGCGAGCTTGACCTTCAGGCCAAATCGGCGGTGGACCAAACGAAGGCGCAGGTTCTGCTGGATGATCAAAGAGCGGTCGTTCCGGGTTATTTTCATTCCTGTTGCGGAGGCAGAACCGAGGACGCGCGCGACATCTGGTCCGGAACCGGAGTGCGCAGTCTGGTCAGCGTTTCCGATTTTGGGGCCTGCAGGACAAGCCCCCATTACTCCTGGGTCACGACGCTTCCCGCGGCTGATCTTGAGGCGGCTTTCAAAAGGCTGGGGTATCAATTTCAGCCTCCGATCAAAGCTTTTCTTTTGGGAGACCTGACCCCCAGCCGGCGCGTCATTAGTTTTAAAGCGATCACCGGGCGCGAGCGGCTGGATGTTCCGGCCGACAAACTGCGCCAAGTGATGGGTCCCAACTGGATTAAATCAACGTTCGTCACGCAGATCGCGCGCAAGGACAACCGTTTTGTGATTTACGGCCGGGGCTGGGGTCATGGCGTTGGGCTCTGCCAATGGGGAGCCAGAGGCATGGCGGATAAAAGAATGGATTACAAAAAGATACTGAAACGGTATTTTCCGAAAGCCGCCGTTTCAACGATAGAGGAGAGCTGACGGCCATGACTGCCGCCGCCAAAACCCTTGATTTTCCGGTGGCGCTTAAGCCGCATGAACCCAGGGATCACTGTAGGCTTTTGGTTGCCCAAAGAACCGGCACGGGATTAACAAAAGGGTTTAGCGCAGGGGAGTCACCCTTGCCCCCAGACCCGAGAACCATCCTCTCCCCGCATTGCGGGGAGAGGATCCGAAGGGAGGAGAGGGGTTTTGCCTCCGCTACTGGGTTCAAGGGTGACTCCCCTGCGCTAAACCATTGCAAATCAACGCACCGGCGTTTTTACGAGATACTTGAATACTTTAATCCCGGAGACGTTCTGGTCGTCAATGCCTCCAGGGTTTTTCCGGCTCGGATCGCTTTTTGGATCAACGGTAAACGCGGGGACATGCTTTTAGGGACCCTGCCGAAAAACGGAGAGGCCCTGGCCAAAATGGAGGGCCGCTGGGCCCGGGCCTTAAACCGAGTGGGCGGCAAGGTCCGGTTTCAAGACGGCTCGGATGGAACCGTTTCGATTCTAGGTTTTGATGACAACGCCGGGGCTTTCCGTGTGGCTGTCGCGGCTCAAAGCTCATTTGAAGCGATCGGAGAGGTCCCCCTGCCGCCCTATATCTTAAAGGCCCGCAAGCAAGCCGGAGAGCCCACCCTGGAACCCGACGACGTTAAAAAATATCAATGCGTTTACGCCGGCACCCCGGGCAGTTCGGCCTGCCCCACGGCCGGGCTTCATTGGACCGATCCGCTTTTAATCCAGCTTCGGGAAAAAGGAGTCCGGATAATTAAAATCGTTTTGCATGTGGGTTTTGCCTCGATGATGCATGGCGAAAATCGGGAGCGGCTGCCGGCGGAAGAAGTTCTGATTGACGAAGCCGCCGCCGGCCTGATCAATGCAACCAAGAAGAAGGGGAAGAAAATTTTTGGTTGCGGAACGAGCGTGGTCCGATCGCTGGAAAGCGCGGGTCAAGACGGTTTAGTCCGCGCTTATAGCGGCCCCACCGAACTTTTTATCAAACCGGGTTATGCGTTTAAAATCGTGGACGCCATGATCACCAATTTCCATTTGCCCCAATCCACCAATTTTTTGATGACCCAGGCTTTTTTAGGCGGAACCACTAAGCTTGAAGCGCTGTATCAGGAAGCGGTCCAAAACGAGTACCAATTCTACAGCTATGGCGACGCGATGCTGATTTTGTGAATTCCCCCAAGATCACGGCTTGACCGATATTGTCTAAAAGACCATATATATGTACACTATAATGTACAGTATATACGCATTAAAAAGGGATTTATGTTAAATACCAATCTAACAATCACGCAGGCGAGGGCGAAGCTTCTTGGATTAAGCCAGAAACTGCATAAAGACCAGGCGGTGACTGTCACGAAAAGGGGAAAACCGGTGTTGGCGATTGTTCCTTGGGACCTTTACGAGAGCATCGTGGAAACCCTGGAAGTCATGGCGGACGCGGATTTGATGGCCATGTTGCGCCAGAGCTTGAAGGAAGCCGAAAGCGGCAAGCGCATACCCTGGGAAAAGGTCAAGAAAGAACTTCCGCATTGACCTGGAAAATCGAGCTTACGCCCACCGCCCGGCAAATGCTTCTGGGCGTTCTGGACCGCCGGATTCGGGAAAAAATAGCGCAAAGGATTGACGCCCTTGCCCACGATCCGGAAAAACAAGGCAAGCCGTTAACCGGAGAGCTTTCCGGTCTTTATAGCTTAAGGGCCGCCGGCCAGCGTTACCGTATTATTTACCGTTTGGAAAAAAATCGAATCGTCGTTTTAATTGTCGCGGTAGGCTTAAGGAGAGAGGGAGACCGCCGCGATATCTACGCCCTAGCCAAAAAACTCATCCATTTAGGATTAACAAACCCCTAAATCGCGCTAGATTCCGGAATTAAGTGACTTAAAAAATTTAATCTTTGGATTTTTTCAGAAAAAATATGCCCAAGAAAACGAATAAAGCGAAAACACCACCAACCTTTAAGGCAACGCTGGCAGACATTGAGGTGTCAGCGCTTGCCCCAAATCCCAATGCAAATGCTAGGAATAAAAATGATATTCCTAAAATTTTGAATGTTATTTTTTTAGCTACGTGGCCTATGTTGTTTAGATTTTCGAGTCTGCGAGGCGTTTTGGTCAAATTTGTTTTTCCGTTAATGTTAAAAATTTGATTTGCCGGTTTATTTTTCTTAACGCGCAAAGGGTAGGTGTTTAAAAGATTATGTTTTGCTCCGTCAAAAAAGGCTCGCGGCTGGTGAAGTTGGTTTTCTTGGAAATTGGTGGCATAACTGCTGGTTAAGGTTAAACTTAGGAAGATCAATGACGCGGACATTGTTTTAAGAATTAGATCAGGGAAAACAGTATTTGTTTTCATTTTACGGTTTGCCCGCTACGGTGTAGTGCCAGGGTTTGCGGGCGGCGCCGGTCGTGTCCAGCATGACGTGTTTGAGTTGGGTGTATTCTTCCAGGGCGTAGAGGGACATATCTTTTCCGAATCCGCTCATTTTGTAACCGCCGTGGGGCATTTCGGAAGTTAGGGGCAGATGGTCATTGACCCAGACCGTGCCGAATTTAAGCTTCGCTGAAACGCGCAGGGCGCGTTGGACGTCTTTGGTCCAGATGCTGGCGGCTAGGCCATAGCGCACGTCGTTGGCCAGAGCGGTGGCTTCTTCCTCGCCATTAAAAGGCAGAACGCAGGTGACAGGACCGAACACCTCGTTTTGCACGATTTCGGAATTCTGCTTGGCGTTTTCTAAAACCGTGGGTTCATAATAAAAGCCGCTCATCTTGAGCTTGTCGAAGGATGGGCGCTTGCCGCCACACAGAATCTTGGCCCCGGCTTTGACCGCTCTGCTCACAAATCCTTCCACGCGCTCGCGCTGATCGTTTGAAATCAGGGGACCGATGTCGGTGTCCGGATCAGTGGGGGAGCCCACGCGTACCGCTTTCATGGCCGCTGTATAGGCGGTCACAAATTTTTGGTACACCGGTTTCTCCACATAAATCCGGGTGGCTGCGGTGCAGTCCTGGCCGGTATTGACCACCGAGGCGACGGTGGCGCCCGCCACGGCGGCTCCAATATCCGCGTCCGCAAAAACAACGAAGGGCGCTTTGCCGCCGAGTTCGAGATGACATTTTTTAAGCGAGGGCGCAGCCTGCTGCATGATCTTGACGCCGGTCGCGGTGTCGCCGGTAAAAGAAATCATGTTAACGTCCGGGTGTTGAGTCAAAGCTTTTCCGGTTTCTTCCGCTCCGGTCACCACCTGAAAAACTCCTTCCGGAATCCCGGCTTCAAGAGCCAGTTTGACCAATTCCAGTGTGCTTAACGGCGTGTTTTCGGCAGGCTTTAAGATCACGCTATTGCCCGCGGCCAGGCTCGGCCCGATTTTCCATACCGCCATCATCAGGGGATAGTTCCATGGAGCGATAAGAGCCACAACCCCGATCGGTTCCCGGCGCAGAAGGCTGGTGTAAATTCCGGCGTATTCCGCGGCCGGTTTGCCTTCCAGGGCGCGCAGGGAGCCAGCGAAAAACCGCAGGTTGTCAATCGCGAAGGGAATGTCCGAATCTTTGGCCAGCTTCAATGGCTTGCCGGTGTTTTGGCTTTCCAGTTCAGCCAAGCGGGGGAGATTTTGTTCAATTTTATCCGCCAATCGAAAAAGAATTAACGAGCGCTCGGAGAGCGTTTTCGCAGCCCATCGGCCGTCTTCAAAAGCTTTGCGCGCTAAATTGACGGCTTTGTCCACCTGGGCCGGCGTGGCGTCAGGGATATAGCGGATGACTTCTTCGGTGGCCGGATTAATAACGGGCCGGCCTTGAGTTTTCGGGGAAGATTTAATTGATTTGGTTAAAGTGGCTTTCATAATCGCTCCTTGTAATTAAGAGTGGCTTTTTAAAGCCCCGCGCAGAATGTCCAGGCCTTGGGTTAAATCGCGTTTTGATATCACCAAGGGCGCCAGAGTCCTGATGACGTTGTTGTAAAGGCCTGACTTAAGAATGATTAAACCCTTTTGCCGGCATTGATCCAGAATGCTTTTCATTTTTTCTTCCGGCAGAGGTTTTTTGGTTTGTTTATCTTCGACGAGTTCGATCGCTTGCATGGCGCCCAGGCCGCGTACTTGGCCGACGATTGGAAACTCCCGCTCAAATTTTTTGAATGTTTCTTCAATGACGCGTCCGGTTTGAACCGCGTTTTGAACCAATTTTTCTTTTTTGAAGACTTCAAAAACAGCCAAGGCCGCGGCGCAGGCAACCGGATTGCCGCCGTAAGTTCCGCCGATGGCGCCGACATGCGCGCTGTCTAAAACATCGGCCCGGCCCACCACGCCGGAGAGGGGAAGACCGCCGGCCAAGGATTTGGCCACCGTCATCAAGTCCGGTACGACGCCGAAATGTTCGCACCCGAACATTTTTCCGGTGCGGCCGAATCCGGTTTGGATTTCATCCGCGATCAAGAGAATGCCGTGGCGGTCGCACAGCCGCCTTAAACCCGGCCAGAAATCCGGAGTCGGCACAACAAATCCGCCTTCACCCAACACCGGCTCCGCGATGATGGCCGCCACCTTGTCCGGGGAAACCTGGGTTTCAAACATCCGTTCTAGATGTTCCAGGGCGTAAGCGCCGGTTTCCTGCGGCTTGACGCCTTTGGGCGGCCGGTAGGGATAAGGATAGGGAGCGTGGTAAACCTCCGGAGCGAAAGGACCGAACCCCACTTTGTACGGTTTTTCTTTGCCGGTTAAAGTCAGGCACATTAAGGTGCGGCCGTGAAAGGAAAGATCAAAAGCGATGATGGCTTGGCGTTTGGTGTAAGCCCGGGCGAATTTAACCGCGTTTTCCACCGCTTCCGCGCCGCTGTTAAAAAGAGCCGCTTTTTTGGGGAATTTTCCGGGCGCGAGCCGCGCCAAGTTTTCGCAGACTTCGATGTAGCCTTCGTAGGGGGCGACGTGAAAACAGGTGTGCAGGAATTTTTCAGCCTGCTCTTTGACCGCGCGAACCACGGCCGGATGACAGTGACCCACGTTCATGGTGCCGATGCCGCCCGCGAAATCAATGTAGCGCTTGCCGTCCACGTCCCACAAAATGGCGCCGGCCGCTTTTTTGGTGAAAACGCGGGTGTATTGAAATAAAGCGCGGGGAGTGGCCGTTTCGCGCCGGGCCCAGAGCGCTGCGCTTGAGGTTTTGGGAGTCGCGGGTGCGGCAGGATTTTTGGTCAGGGTTTTCATGATCAGCGCCTTTTTTCGGTAAGAATTAGATCATACCCTGGGGTAATAAAATTTTTATTCTTTAGCCCCAGCTTTCTGGAGAAGTTCAATAACTTCCGTGTGGTTGCCACCCCTTCCGGTATAGTGTTTCACGCCAAGTTCTAAACCTCGTCTTGCATAGAACAAGGCATCTCTTCCCGCATCGTCTTTGATGTTAGCGTCCGCTCCGCTGGCCAGTAAAAGGCGCACCATTGGGGTGGTTCCGTTAAATGCGGCACCCATGAGAACAGTTTCTTTTCCAATAAAGTTGTTTGTCCCTTCGATTTTTTGGGCATTGACATTTGCGCCGGCCTCAATAAGCACAATGGCTGTTTCAATGTTGTCGTCATTGACAGCTTCAGTTAATGAAGTGATACCAAAGCACGTTTTTAGGTTTACGTCAGCTCCTTGGCTAATTAAGTAGCGAACCATTTCGGTTTGGCCCGGTTCGCCGGCAGCTTCGTTTAAAACCGTATGGTTTCTTCTGCAGTCATATTCATTACCCCATCCTTGGTGATTAATATCGCCTTTTGCCCCATTGGCGATTAAGAATCTGATTGTTTCCGGATTGTAGTAACCGGAATGAAGGACAGCGACATTACCCGATCCCTTCAGGCGTATATCGGCCCCGTGCCTAGCCAATAATTGAACGATTTGGGCTTGATTATTCCTTGCGAGCATCGCATGATGGAGGGCGCCGTTACGATCCTCATCCACAGCCTTGGGATCGGCTCCGGCATCAAGGAGAAATTCAACAATTTTGACATGCCCGCTTCGGGCAGCTTCCATTAAGGGGGTTCGTTCGTCAAACCACTTTGTATTGACATCAGCTTTCTTTTTGAAGAGCTTCTTTACATAATCAAGATCCCCGTATGCTGACGCCGCAAGAAGAGCGCGGTTTATTCGCGTCCTTTCAAGAGTTTTCTTGTCCGGCGCTTTGCCCTGTCCATCAAACTTCGCCGATAAAGGGGCCGCTTTGGCTGGAAAGGAAAAGATTGTCAGAAGTCCCAGGATAAGTGGGTAGATTTTAATGACTGATCTATTGGGCATTTAAAGCACCTCCATTGTATGCGTGATCAGACTCAACCACTGTGCGCTGTAAGCGCACAGGATGGGTCGCCGCCTAAAGGCGGCTTAAGACTTCCCAATCGTAAAATTTTCATCATCTTCCTTTGTATG
>JACQJO010000035.1 GCA_016205025.1 Elusimicrobiota bacterium | reverse complement strand
GTCGGAGAGCCGTATGCCTTAATTGGGCCTGTACGGTTCGATGAGGAGGAGCAGGCAACCGAAATCGCTGGGACTCCGATAGCCGCGTGCGGCTTCCTTGGTTTTCTATGGTTCACGGTGCCTGCTCCTTACTCTCCTTTGAGATTAAATTATTGGCCGGATGGTGCCTGGCGCCATCCGCATCTAGCTACTTTTTGGCTGCCTTTACGACCTTTAGAAGCTGAACGATAGTTCTTCGGACTAAATTCAGGTAAAAACGGCTGGGGTTTGCTAGAGCCTCGGGCGGAAGTTTGTTGGCAAGGTCCCGGGTTACCCAAACCTCCAACTGGCCAAATTGAGCTTTAATGTTTTTATGAACCATGATATTGGCATTAATCCCCAAGGGCAAGTTGAGTTCGCGTCGGAACCCTAAGGAAATATTGAGTTCTCGCCAGAAGACAGGGCGGGGTGTCGCTCTTAAAGTCTTGACGCGAAGCGTAGGTTCGACTACTCCTTCAACGAGGGATTCGCTGGAGGGATCGGTTAAGGGCGGTATCCGAAGATTGACCGGACTAATTTTGTAAGAGCGTCCCTCACTGCCCCCGTCCGTTACGGTTCCGCTTCTTTCGGCTGTTTCTTTGATCCCAGCAATCAACCTTTCCAATGTTTGGCGGGTTACCAATGCGTCTGCGGAACCACCAATCACGTTGATTAGTCCGGTCCGTTGCGTGGCTTGGGCCGAACCCAAGGCCAGCATAAGAATCGCGCTTATCTGCAATATTTTTTTCATCTTTTTTCACCTCATATTTTTGTTTGTAGGCAATCTTAACGCTGTTAATGTCAGTATAAGCCGCCTTGTTTTTTTTGTCGTGGGTCCTGGGGGTAAAAAGATGTGGGTATAAAGTCCTACGTGAAATTGGGTACAAAGCCTTCGGCCAAGGATAGAGGTAAGAGCTCGCTCAGATTAAGTTCCCCTCTCCCTCGAGGGAGAGGCAAGGGGAAGAGAAAAAATGCGGCTGTAGAATTAGTTCGATCGGCACAGCGGAAGCTCGGTTGGCCGGCGGAAGGTTTGGGGGATGGGGCGATGAGCGATCGCGAATTCCAGTTTTTTGCGGTTGAGTTCAAAGAGCCTTTCGATCGTTTCCCAATACCGCCCGGAACCTTGGTGGCGTTGATGAAAATTAGAATCCGTTAGTTTCCCCCCTCGGGCGTCGCGGATAAAATTTTCGATTTTTTTGATACGGTCCGGAAATTCTTTTTTCATGCGGCTTAAATAAACTTCTTTAACACTTCCCGGAAGCCGCAGGATCACCATACCGGCGGAAGTGGCGCCTGCTTGCCGCGCGCGTTTTAAAATTTTAAGTATTTGATCTTCATTTAAACCCGGCATCACCGGCGCGATCAAGACGCCGACCGGAACGCCGGCGCGGGTCAGGGTTTCGATCATCTGGAATCTCCGGCTGGGACTCGGCGCCTGGGGCTCCACCTTGCGGGCCATCTCGTCATCCGCGAACGCGATGCTGGCAGTGACATGGGCGTAAGCCTGACGATTGAGCTCGGCTAAAAGTTCGGCGTCGCGCGCGATCAGATAGGATTTGGTGATCAGCGTGGCCGGGTTACGGTATTCTAAACAGACTTCAAGGCATTTGCGTGTCAGGCCATAGATCGCTTCCAAGGGCTGGTAGCAATCGGTATCCCCGGAAAAAACGATGAATTCCCCCTTCCAGGAGGGCTTTTCAAAAGCTTGCCGCAGAAGCTCGGGCGCTTTGGGTTTAACCACGATTTTTGATTCAAAATCCGATCCCGCGCCAAATCCTAAATATTCATGGCTCGGACGGGCGTAGCAGTAGGCGCAGGCGTGAAAACATCCCCTGTAGGGATTGATGCTCCAGCGAAAAGAAAGATCGGGACTCTTATTTTCAGAAAGAATGGATTTTGTGTCATCCTCAAAAACCTGGACTTGAACCGCGGGCGGCTCATCCAAAAATTCACGGTAAGTGGATTCAAAAGGGTTGGGCAGGTTGTCGATTTTACGCATTGGGAATTATTTAGTCATTGCGAGCGAGCGTAGCGAGCGCGGCAATCTTATGAAAAGGGCGAATTTTTTTATGAGATTGCTTCGTCACTTTTGTTCCTCGCAATGACAGAAGGGCGTTTACTCCGCTTTGTATAGCGGGTAAAAATCTACCCCATGGAACATGGGGTTAAAATAAAACCCTTTGACCCAGGTGCGAAGCACGCGGAAAGCCATGGGTTGATCGGTATAAATTTGCACGGTTTCTTGGTGCGCCAAATTTTGGATCGTGTGATAAAGAGTTTCTCTTTTGGCCGGGTCAACCTCGGCGTTGGCCTGCTCGACTAAATTGTCCCAGGCCGGATATCCAAAGCCCTGCCGTTGCGGGTAATGTCCCTGGGAATGAAGGAAGGAGAAAATAAAATTATGCGGGTCCGCAAAATCTGCCACCCAGCCCAGTTTGAAGATGGGCAGTTTCCTGGCGCGAGCATCCGCCAAGAAAGTGGACCACTGCACGTTTCTTAAATCAATTTTGAATTTCGGGTTCAACGACTCAACCCCTTTTTTCAAAACCTCGCAAGCCATCTGGCGCGCCGCGTTGTTGGAGTCGTAGTACACCGCGAACCGGAACCCTTTTTCCCACACTTTGCCGCCCCAGGCTCTTTTTAAGTAATCAACGGCTTTAATGGGATCATAGGCATAGACCGGCTGCCTTGGGCTGTGGCCAAGCATCTCTTTGGGAATGGGTCCGGTGGGCCGAGACGCCTTGCCGCGCAGAATTTCTTTGATGTAGGATTCATAATTAAAGGCGTGAGCAAATCCTTTGCGGACATTGGGATCCTGGAAAAAATCGGGCGGGATGCCCAAGCCGTCTAATTTTCCGGAACCGATCGCGGTATTGCCGGCCGGGTTGATGTTAAAAGTGAAATAAAGGGCCTCGACTCTCAAATAAGGGAAATCAGCCGGGATGACGCCCGGAAGGTTTTCAAACTGCGGCTCAAATTGCCGGCCGGATTCATCAATGAAATCGGCGTCGCCGGAGGCGATCAGGAGTTTTCTGGTGTTAAATTCCGGAACCCCCTTAATCACCACGCGTTTTAGTTTAGCCGCGGGCCTCCAGTATTTTTCGTTGCGGACCAAGCTGATCTGTTTTAAATTTTTTTCCCACCGCTCCAACATCCAGGGCCCCGTGCCGTTGGTGTGATCAAAAAGATAGGAGCCCTCTTTTTTAGCGTTGTTGAATTTTTTCCAGTCGGTTTCGGCGCCGTCCCAATCACCGTTAGCAACGGCCCATTTTTTATTGATGACATAAGTCCAGCGCGCCACGATGGAAAGAAAAGGGCCGTAAGGCCGCGGCAGAGTGATCTTAAGATTGCGCCCTTCGCAGGTTATACGGGCGCTGATGTCTTGAAATTTTAAAACGATGTTTCCTTTTTCGTCGCGGCTGCCCAAAAGACCGGCAATGGGTTCTAAAAACAGAAAGCTCGGGCCTCCCGCGCGGTCATAAATCATAAAACGCACAAGGGAGTAGCGCGCGTCCTCGCAGGTTAGAGGTTCCCCTCCGTGAAACTTGACGCCATCTCGCAAAGGGAACGTGTAGCTCTTGCCGCCTTCGGATATCAGGCCGTTTTCCAGGCTGGGCACTTTTTCGGATAGAACCGGGCGGAAGTTGACAAGCGAGGTCCCATCGTAATTAATCAAAGTTTCATAGATGTTCATCACCACTTCATCGCTCGCGGTGTCAAACGCCCAGGCCGGGTCCAGGGAGTCAAGGTCGCCGCTTGATTTGAGCTCGATGAAGGTATCCGGATTTTTGATTGCGGCGTTGGCGGAAAGGGTCAAGAGGTTCAAAAGGGTCAAGAGGTTCAAAAGGGAAAATTTTAATTTCATTGGAAAAAGTTTAGCAAGTTTTTGTTGAGCGCCTGGAACCATCGAGCGTGCCGGAGGGGCGTATAAATCCGCTGATTTAGTGGGATATAGAATTTTTCCCACTTGACATTTTTCCCACCTCCTGTTAAGCTATAAGTATTACTTTAGCCGTTTGAAGTTGATTGTCATTCTGAGTAGCTTCTCCCTCGGAGAAGCTACGAAGAATCTCGCGAGATCCTTCGCTTCGCTCAGGATGACAGAGAGAGCGCTTCAAACGGCTAAAGAGACACGCTATAAGTACCATGGAACATACGTTTTTGTATGACGATCACTTCCAGGAAATAGGCCGTGTGCGGCTGGACTCGAAAAAGCGTGTTGCCATACCAAAATCTGTGCGTGACAGCGCGACGGATTCGTACCGCGTTTTTGTCAACCAGGCGGGACAAATCATGCTTGATCCCCAGGTGACCATACCCGCCACTGAAGCCTGGCTAATCAAAAACCCGAAAGCATTGGGGCGGCTGCGGAAGGGCCTGGAAGATCTAAAAAACAAAAAACTGATCAAGCGCGGTAGTTTTACTAAATACGCCAGGGACCCTTGAAATTTTTAAAGCATGGGCTTGCGTTTTGAGTTGTTTTTCACGGCCGCGGCCGCGGCGCAGCTTGACGCTCTTGAAAACGACAAATCTAAATCTTCGGCTTTGAAGGCGGTCAGAAAAACCCTGGGCCTAATCGAAACTAATCTTAGGCATCCCAGCTTAAACACCCATAAATTCGAATCCCTGAAAGGGCCGGACGGCCAAGATATTTTTGAAGCTTATGCCCAGCAACATACGCCGGCCTCCTATCGCATTTTTTGGTGCTACGGACCCGCCAAAGGACAAATTACCATTGTTGCCTTAACGCCCCATCCTTAGGGTCTGACCGGAAATAATATGCACATTGGCCGAGGCGATTTTGACACAGATCGAAGCGAATCCGCAACGTGGCGTACTTGAAAAGTACGTAAGTGCTTTCCAAGCACGCCGCGCTCCTCGCGCCTAGCATCTGGCCCAATCTTGGATGCCCAAATGTGCATATTATTTCCGGTCAGACCCTGAATTAGAAAGTGGCCGAAGTCTAAAGTCCCGGAAGGTCGTGGGTCTTAAGATTGCCTATTTGGGACCCAAAGGGCCCTCGCCGGAGATCAGGACATCCTTTAAAATGATTAGCGTGGGGGAGCGGTTAAATCTAATGAGGAGGTCACTTAAATGTTAGTTAAAACTATAAAAAGTCTGATGGCGATCGGCCTCGCCCTTTCGCTCGGCGCTTCATCCGTGATTGCTTCCGAGGCCGGATCGGCCGGCTCCGGTCAACCAAACCAGCAAACCGGCTGGAAAGATAATGTTGTCAACCCGTTCGACGTCATCAAAGGTGTCGTCGGCTTTACGGGCGCTGCAATCTTATGGAGAACCTTTGCGTCAGAAGCGCCCATGACGCGCACCGCTAAAGCAGGTCTTGCTGTAGCTGGCGTGGCTCTGGCATTTCCGGCCTGCACAAGAACAGTTGCCGGTCCCACCCAGTATATTAATGAACCGGGGAACGCCTATTTCGATTCCTACATCTATGAAGATAGCGATGGTTACTACTTTGTTCCCCCTGCCTTCTTTATGGAGGAAAACAACAAGCTGTGGTTTACGGTTTTCAATTACAGCGACTATGAACCCATACGGCTGGAGTTCTGGACAAGCAATTGCAATGGGACTAAGCTCAACAGGCTTGATCAAGATGATATTTATTTTAACGAAGGAGTCCAGTTTGTAACGGCAGGTGTCTTGGACTACGGAACCACCCTGGCCGTCGTGGCCAGGTGGAGCAATAATTCCTATACCGACAGCGATGGCTCTGCTTATATTGACGTAGGAAGAAGATGCGAGTCTTCCTCCGCTTTTGCTGCCGAGCGCCAGCGTGTTGCGGACTTCTTGGCTAATGGAAAGCCTACGCGAAAAGGCCGCAGTTTAAATGCAAGCCAGCGCGCGCTCTTAACACGTTTGCTTAATAGTCAAGGCGTGACATCCGCGTCTCGTGGGTCCATCTTTAACGCATTCGGCCACAGGGGTTTTCGCACGCATGTCATCCAATTGGGCCGGACCGCGCAAAACGAGCCAAAGTAGTAAAAGAGAAATTGGAATAAAAACTTAAACCCCCGCCACGCTGATAGCGTGGCGGGGGTTTTGTCTAAAGAAACGTTCAATTTTTTTGGGTTTTCGTGTCCGCGAGTGGGTGATTTTGGCATGACTTATCTCACGTTCTGTCTGGTTCTTTCCCTCGCCCCGTGAAACGGGGAGAGGGCAGGGTGAGGGGTTTTTCTTCCAGTATCTCCAATACCTTCTCCAAAACTCCATCGGCATTGGTTAATGCCTCGTTATCCCAGACTCTCATAACTCGATAACCTCGTGCTTGCAAGAATTCGGTTCTCTGCCGGTCATAGCCGATGCTCCGTGCGTGCTGTCCACCATCAAGCTCAATAACCAATCTTTTTTTTAGACAACAAAAATCAACGATATAAGGACCAATGGGATGCTGACGCCGAAATTTATACCCTCCAATATTCCGAAGACGAAGAAGTCGCCAGAATTTATTTTCGGCGTCTGTCCAATTCTGGCGCAGTTGCCGCGCGCGACCGCGCATTTTAATGTCTTGCGTTTTCGTATGGCTGCGCCATTGGGGTCTTAGAACACCCCTCACCCTGCCCTCTCCCCGCTGCGCGGGGCGAGGGAAAAAACAAAAAGTGGCCGCGTATTTTGCATTTCGAAATCTTCCTGAATTCCCAAGGATTTAGCCCACTTGATTAGGTAGGGTTTGCTAAGGCGAGTTCGAGGGCCTTCTGGACCGCATCTTCTCTATCCAAATCCAATCTTTAAGCGTCAAGAGCGGCTCGCGTTCTTTTTTTTCCCACTCTAACCGCAGTTTGTAAGCTTCATTTTCAAGGGTTTTACGAGATAGTCGTCGGCCTTTGCAAAGTTCTTTCGCCTGCTCTATGAGACAGTAGTGATAAAGATTGATGAGTTGAACCTGCTGGCTATCGTAAGGCCGCATATTCTTAAGTTTACCAGAAAAATAGTGTGGTAGCTCGAGAAAATAAAAAACCCTCCCCGACGGGGGAGGGTTTTTTGTAAGTCTCGCGGTTCAGGTTTAAACCTTTGAAGCGAGGCGCGCAGCGGCTATTGTAGCTCCTCTAAGCCGGATCAAGGTGGCTCGAAGGAAAGTGCCTGCGTATTCGGCCAGGTCTTTCTGGAATCGAGGGTTCGCGACGTTCGCCTGTTCCCCCGCTTGAGTTAACCCTAAAGCCAGCCTAACGTCAATTAAGGCCTTGCCGAGAGTCGCCCCAATGGTGGGCCGGGTCAGGACGCCTTGGCGCGACAGATTTAAGGTTCCTTTCAGGCCGAAGGACGAGTTTTCCAAAAGAGTTCCCCTTGAGTAACCACCAAATACCTGTTCGACGGGAGCTTCGCCCCTGTAGCTTACCTTAAGCGCAGAAAGGCGGGCCTCGTTCGGTTTTGGGATGCGATATTTTAGGGTTATGTTGAGGGGCGGGAGATTTTCCCAGCGTCCCGTATTAACATCATTGACAGTTATGACCCTGTAACCCTTACTGGTTTTTCCCTGTTTGTTGACACGGTCGAAAAGTTCGGTTACTTCTTCGTTTGTTAACGGGCCTGTTTCTATAGTTGGTGTTTCGGATGCGGCAAGCAACCTCGCGTTCCTTTTACTAGTGGCTCGAAGTTGGGTTTTGGCGGCCGCAAGCTCATAGGGCAATCCTATGCTTAAAACAGCCACGCTGACCGCGATGCTTAGCATTGTTCTTTTCATACACATTTTTCTCCTTTGAATAATTTTTTGCTTGGGGAAAACCCCCGCCCCGCGTTCGCGGGGCGGGGGTCAATTTACGAAGCTTAACGGTATCGGTCTTTTACCAATCCTCCACCGCGGAAATTCCATTCCAGGTGAAAGCGTTGCATCGGACGGTGATGCGCACGCCTTCCGCTGGGCGGAATCCGGGAAACGGGGTTCCGTCGGCTTCTCTGGCCGAAACCCATACCTTGAGGTAGCGATTGTAGAAGATCCGGTCGGAAGAATCGCACACATCGGAAGAATCAAAGGTGACTCGGTCCGAGTTACCGGTAAACCGGGTCAGTTTGTAGGTTTGATCTTTGAAGTTAATGCTTTCATTTCCCAACCTTTTTTCTTGCCCTCTCTGTCTGCCGGCGTAAAGGCGAATTTCAACGTAGCCGTAGCGGTTTAGCACATTTCGAAATTGGCTGGGATCAACCGCCACATCGGCATAGACGTTGCCTGTCCAGAATCCTTCTCGCGGAGTGACCCTGGTGTGCAGTGTGTTGCCGCCGGAGGGTGGATTGTAGCCGCCGCCACTGTCTGAAGCCCGGCAGGGAAATTCTCCCCTTGCTTCGCCGTCGGTGTAGCTGCGATCCGTTCCCCGGACCGTGGTCCAGACTCTGACAGATACGCGACCAGATTGTTCGCAGATCTCGCTATAGGGCAGCAGAAAGCGTTCCCCGTCCCGCCTTAGTTCAAAGGTACGATTCGCCGCAAGACGTCTCTCCTGTCCAGAGGGACCGGCATAGAATCGAACCTCAACGTAGCCGCCTCTTCGATCAATGCTGGTGAGTTGCTGTGGGTCAATGCTAATGGTAGCCTCGACCGAACGACCGTTTTCTCTAAGTTCGAATTTCGTCGTGAGATTGCGAACTTTTTGGCCGGCCGCAGTTTTGCCGCCGGTGGCAAAGTTAGCGCCAAGCGCTTGGGCTTGTTTGAGGCCGATCTTGGTTTCTGCCTGCAGGCTGGGGATGCCCGCAACAAGAACGGCAAGAAGAATAGATAGTTTTAACGGTGCCATGTCTCCTCCTAAGTAGTAGTTTCTCTCCCTTTCCCTAAATCTGTGTAAAACTGTAACCCCAACCCTTCCTATTAAGGAAGGGTTGGGGTCTAAACTCTAAACGTCTCTACTTAACGGCGCGGAAAATAATCCTGCCGGTCGTTTTCGCGATAATTAGGATCTCCGGGGCGCGGGCGCTGATCATCGACACTGCATTTTCCTGCTCCAATATAAGTGACGAATGTCCGGTCCCGGTTTGACCAGTACAGGTTGTATCTCGAATCCCATTCATCGTCATAGGTTGGGTCGCCGAGACGCACCACAAAGTAGGTAGTGTGGCGCGAGCAGTAGAACAGGAAGTCCCCGTCATCCTCAATGTCAATGAAGCGATCGCTATGAGAGCGGTCGGTGTCACCCTCATAGAAGTCCTCGGCAAAAGTCTCGTTATGCTTGAAGAAGAGTGTATCACCAAAGAATTCGAATTGATCGTGGTTGGCCAGACCCCTCTTCACGCTTCTTAACAAGAGACTGTAGTTGTCTTGAGGCGGGCTAACGTGAGACGGAGGGTTGTATTCCCTGTTGCGATGTATATGGGTTGTAAATACCGTCGGATAACCCCAGTCAATATAAACCCCATAGTGAGGGCAGCGCCAGTAGTAGTAGTCGTTGTACCACCAGTCAAAGTGGTCATGATGCCAGCACCAGTAGTTGCGGTCCCAGTAGTAGTATTCCGCCCAGTGATAGGTGTAGTAGCCGCTGTAATAGATGGGCACGCGATAGCGGCCAACATAATAAGGATTGCGTCCGATGGGCAGAACATTGGTGCGTATTCTTCTTGCGTCAGGCCACCGGTCTCTTCCGGGCAATAAGCCACCCGACGGCGCGGGCAGATGTCTTAAAACGCGGGCTTGCGGCATGCGCACGCCTTGCTGGATCACCCTTCCGCTTCGGTCACGCACCTCGCGGCGGACAACAACATTGCTGTCTGCCTCTCGCGGCCGCGCGATTCTTTCGCTGCTGGTAGGACGGCCACTTCGAACTTCTCTGGGTTGATCAATAGTTCTTGGTACCTCTATATCGCGTCGCGCGCCTCGGCCGTCGTCAGAACGAACTCTGTCGTTTGGCGGCCGGCGGGTAGCCCGGCCGTCTCCGGGCCTTCCGGTTCCAGGTTGGTCAGGTTGCGTGGGTTGGCCCCCCGGTTTTTTCGCGCCACTGCCATCTCTGGGCTGGCGGTTATCCCCGGGATTTCGGGGATTGTCAAAATTTTTACCAGGATCTGGTTGCTTGTCTGGCGGAGGGGCCGGTCTGTCCCTGGGAGGTTGAGGTTTATTGCGATCCTCATCGCCTTGGGATTGATCTCTTCCCGAACCTTGGCCGCCACCATGGCCGGGGTTGGGCCTTCTTTCAGGCTGGCGTTCTTTTTCAGCGCGCGCGGCTGCTTCTTCGCGTTGCCTGGCCGCTTCTTTTTCAGCTTCAGCGCGTTGGTGGTTGTCAGCTTCTTTTTTCTTGGCTTCCTCGGCGTTGCGCTGGCGCTCTTGCTCGGCGCGGCGGGATTCGGCACCTTCCTTGGCGCGCTGTTCCTCTTTTTCTTTTGACTCTCTTGATTCTCTGGCGCGGCGCTCTTGATTTTCGCTGTCGTCTTTGGATGAGTCGCTTCGCCCTTCATTTTTTGGACGCTCTTTAGCTTTAGAGGAACCGCCCTCATCTTTCGGAGGATTTTCTTTTTTCTCTGAACCGCCTCGGGTTTCACCGCCTCCGCGGCCGCCGCCCCTGGGGCGTTCTTGCGCCGCTAAGGCATTAGGGACTTTCTTTACCTGCACTCCTGGCAAGAACCTGGGTTTGACGGGCGTTGGATCCGTCAAAACCGATGCCGGTACGGCAAACACCGTGGCATCCGCGAAAAAGAGCAGAGAGAGAAAGACACTGGCGAACTTTTTTCCGAACCTACTGCGTTTCATCGTAACCTCCTTCTGTTTTCTTCGTAAGTGCCCCCCTTTCTTGCTTGAGGGAAGGTCACTTCGTTTTTTCTATCTACTATCTACTATCTACTATCTACTATCTACTTTTTTCCCTTTTTTGTCTAGGGCCCTGGGACCTATCGAAAATTAGGTCGAAAGTCTAAACCTCTAAAGTTTTTAGCGCCGGTCAGCGATCTGACCATCAAGAAATTTTTTGCCTACTGTCGAGAGCGTTCCCACCCCAAGACCAAAAAGACTCAAGCCTATCAGCGTCACACCCGCCATGCGCAGATGCCAGTTTGCCGACCTCGGCACTCTAATCGTAGAAAGACCGATTCTCGATGGTGCGTCAATAATGAGGTGACGAACAATGCTGCTGGTTTGTTGGCCTGGAAACCGAATCGCGGTTCCTCCCATGCGGTCGGTCACCATCCGAACCAATTGCTTCGTTGGCGTCGTGTAGAAATTTTTGATTTCCAGTGGCTGGGGAAGACCTGTAAATCCATAATTATTAAAGGTAACCCGGCCTACTTTGCTGGTGACCAACCTACCCCTGCCGGTGTCGGTGTAGGGGTCATCTACGACTATGTGAAACAACGGGTTACCTATTTCATTCCTTGAAGCTTTCAAGGCGTCAAAAGCCTTGGCCAGTTTCGCGGGGTTAAGCGTATAGTGGGCGTCTGGCCCCACCTGTACTGGCGTTAACGGCACCTCGCGCATGAAGCCGCCATAAAAATTCTGAACCTTTTTTTGCGTTTGCCCAAAAAGATTGAGAGCGCCCGCCACGGCCGTTCCTGTTCCGCCTGCAGTCCCAGCCAAGCCGCCGTAGATCAGCGTTTTATCGTCAAAGCTCTGCGCGGCTGTTGAATTTTGCCCGCTATGAGCGATGAGCAAGGATAAGATTAACACAGTCATATTTTTCATTTTGCTGTTTCCTTTAAGTCTAAACCTCTAAAGTTTTTAGCGGTCGAACCGGTAACCCTCTTTTTCTTTAGCGGCGTTGTCATTATTGAAACGGCTGTTTCTTCGTTGAAGCGCGTACTGGATGTAGTAGGTTTTCCCCGGCTTCATAAACGAGCCGAAGGATTGATTAAGCGCGACAACCGTCTGTCCGTTGTTCAAAAGCACCGGGGTGGAATGAAGTTTTTCATCCGTCCATCCGGTACGATTCCGGTAGAGGGTTAAGACAGCTAATGTTTGAGCTTCGGGATTGTCCGATCCGGCGACGTAGTCGGTGTCTCGGATATTAAGCAGCTTTTCGCCGTTTCCGGGCGTCACTTGAAACAGCAGGGTGTTTGACGGCGTGACCCTTTGTCTTTGTCCGCGAAGTTCATAATCCACGCGCTCGCCGTCGAAATTGAGAGGTGTTCCGTAATAGTGGTTTAGCGCGGTATTGGAATTGCCCACGTTACTGCCGTCAAAGCTGAAGCTGATGGCTTCCGATTCCGAGGGCAAGAGGTCGCCGCCGCTTACGATTTGCACCCGCACCACTCTTCTGATTCTTTCGCCGGTATCGGCAACGTCTTTATCTGTCACTTCAACCCAAACAGGTTGCCTGATTTGGGTCCAGGTGCAGTTCTGGCTGCCTTCGTATTCATAGCCAAGATTTCTGCTATTGTCTCGGCCGAACTCAACAATAACCTTGGTATAGATTCCATAGAAACCTTGTTTTCGGCAATACGCATCCGCCTGCGCAATCCGTTCTTTAAAAGCGTCCCAATGCCTGGGTTTGCTTGAGAAGGCGCCGCTTTCAATCACGCAGGCCGCGCTTTTGTCGATCCCCTTGATGGCGTCAGCTAATCGTTTCGGTTTTTCGTAGCGAGGCGCGTTAAAAAAACCTCTCCAATCGCCGCGCCCATCACCCACAACATAGTCGCAAGAGCGGTCCCAGAAAGTTGTTTCTAGACGCTTCTGTCCGGTCCACTCGGTCACCAGATAAACAGGGCTTTCCAAAGTAAACTCGGTTTCCCGGCTCGCCGCGCCGCGGGTCCACGAAAACGGTCTTGCCTGTCGTGGCTCCGTATATTGATTGATCGTTCTTTTGTTAATAACGGTTCCGATCGGAAGTTCAACGGCAACGCCCTGGGGAGCCACCACTTTTAAAGACACGGCGCTGGCCGCGCCCTTGGCCCTGACGCCTTCCATTCGGACGGCCGGACCCATCCATAACTGTTCGGGCGCTTCTGCCGCCTGAAGGCCAAAGTTACCAATGAAACTAACAGCTAACACAACAACGATATTGAATTTGCGCATCTTTTCTCCTTTGATGTTTTTATCAGAACTTCCCCGAACCCCCTCTTTTTTCGTCATACCGGCCCCGTATCCGAGTACGGGGCAGGCTGCAGCCGGTATCCAGGCTATTGGGTTCTCCGAGGGAGTCTGGATCCCGCCCTGTGGCGGGATGACGGGGTCGGGGAAGATCATGTTTTTATGTGTGATCATTTCAAAAAGTTGAGATTTTAAGTCTAGCTGTCATATTGCTACTACTGAAGCAATAGCGACGATCCCACCTACTACTCCCATTCCTGTGACCCAGGATGGCGTGGTCAATCGAGTTTCGCGTCTGATTAGATGAGCCCAGAATCGAACCGTGGCGCCGTAGTTAGTGGGAAGAAGTCCCGAATTACGCGGGATGCGCTGGGGGGTCCAGGATTCTTTAAGGAAGGTTCCTATTTCTTGGGCTGCTACTAAGGTGGCTGGACGGTCTTGTATGGGTATCCAATTTTTTATCATGGTAGGCGTCGTGCGCGTTTCCCACGCCCAGTTGCCTTTGTTAAGTTGAAAATTAATATTTGGCGGTTTGATTCCCGCGGCTAAGGCTGATCCTGATTGAGGGGTAGGCACCGGATAGCGGTGAGAAACGTCCGCCGCTACCCGCAGATCGCCTGGCCTGGAGCTGTCATAAATGTTTTGCAGACTTTCCTGTAGGACTACCGGGATGGGATTTAACTGAACCAAACCGCCCTTCTCAATCGCCTGTATCTCAACCGTGCGAGCAATCCACGAATTGTCGTAACTAGTAAATTCTTGTGGTATCTTAGCGGGCCAAAATACCGAGGCAGCTAGTGCTGTTAGGCCGGCAGTCACTCCCAAAACCGCGACCTTGTTAGTCTGCCGGGCAAAAGCCGCTTGGGGAATGACGGCTCCATTGAGCAAAAGGCAGAGAGAAACCATGAAGGTTCTCCTTAATGCAGTATTATTTTTATTTTGGTTCATTGTTAGGGCCTTCATCTTATTTAGTTCGTGCCCAAGATGACAAGTTCGTTTATAGTTTAGAAGACGCGTTTGTTTTTGTCGTGGGCCCTTTGGGGTAAAAGGAATTAGGCCGGAAGAAGTCCCAAATAGGTTTGGGTCAAAAGTTGTTGGTTGTTGGTTATGATTATCGCGGATTTATTATTCGGCGTCTGGCGCGGTCGTCCCGGCCCGGCCGGGCGTGTTCGTTTTCGAGCAAGCGGCCGCGGCAGGTGATTTCAAAGGTTTCTTCATTGATCTGGCCGGGACGCGGGGAATTGCCGTTTTTATCCCGCAGTATGGTGTTGACGCGCAGAGACCGGTTGTAAGGTTCCGCCGAATCCCGGTCGCAGGTATCGGAGGCGGGCAGGGGAAATGCGGAACGAGGGTAGAGCATGTACCGGGTTTCTCCGGCGAAGAGCTGTTTTTCTTTCCCCGGAATATCGCCCGCGGAAACATAAAAGCGGACCTCAAAATAGTTCCCGGCATTGATCAGTTTATAGAACTCTTGATCGTTGGTGATCCTGACGTTAACGGTGGCCGCTCCGCGATTTAGAATCAGGTCATAATCGGCTGTAAGCCGGTGGCCTTGCGTGGGCGGTTGTGGTGTGGGCTGGGGTGTTGGTTGCGGCGTGGGCGTTGGAGCCGGGGCCGGCACCGGCACGGGATTGGGCCGGGTGGGCTGCGGCTGGGGTCTGGGCGTGGGATTAACAACTACGGGCGGTGGAGGCGGTGGGGGCAGTTCGTTGGCCTGGCACCAAAATTTAGTTTTAAGCATGGTGTCCTGGAATCCCCGCAGGCGCGTTAGCGATGAGGGAAAATTTTCGCTGTCATATACGGTTATAGTGGCCTTAATCCAGCGATCATAACCCACCATACTGCGGGCCGAACAGATTACAGGATAAGGCAGCCGAAACACATCCGGAATGTCGCGCACCACCCGCGGCCGCGAGGGATCATGCTCCAATGAAGTGATGTGATTGCCCCAATCATCCTCCACGCTGAAGGCAACACCCACAAATCCCCTCATGCGCAGGATAGCGTCATATTGGGAGCGGTCAATGCCGACGTCAACGGTTGCCTCAACACTGTTATTAAGGATGTTATCCTGCACGCTTAGGCGGGTTCCCTGGCTGCAGTTGCCCGTAAAATCGGGAGTTTCTCCGGGGTATCTTTTGTAGTTCGGGTTGCATGGAGAATTATCGGGCGGCGTTTCATCAAAAGTTTCCACCAGCTTGGTGTCGTAATGAACCTGGGTGGATAACGATTGGGTTCGCGCCTGTTCAAGCTGTTTGGGGTAGGTTGAGTCATAAGCTAAGCCATAAGCATCATCATACGTCGGCTGATAAACCTCGTTGTATTTCTTCTTATAGGCTTTATTGCCCTTGACAATGCCCACCACCAGACCGGTTAAAGCTCCTGCCGGGATTCCAATAGACAGGGAAGTCTTTGTTGATCGGCCGGTTAATTTTAAACCCGCGACCGCCCCGGCGCCTACCACTGCCGCCGTAAGCAATCCGCTTTTCCATCCTGCCTTGCTTTTCGCGCTGGAGGCCAAATCATCAGCCAATCCTTCCGCCACGCTGACTGCCTTGCTTCGGGCGATCTTTTCGGTTTCCAGATTCGCGTAAAGCTCCGGCTTTTCAATCCTGAAGTACCTGGTGATTTTGTAGGTTTCCTCTATTCTGCCTTGATGCCAATGAACACCGCAGACGCAGTAGGGCGCATGCGTATCGCGACGGTCAAAATCTCGGTCGGGTTTTAATTCAACTCTTCCATCGGGAAGAACGGCGATAATTTCCCGGTCCGCAGCGAAAGATTTTTGGCCTGTTCCGAAAAGAAGTTTAGATTGGCCAAAGGGCTGGGCCGCCAAGTCTAAAACTTGGGCGTCCTTGTCTTGAAGCTGGAACTGCCCCCAAGAAGAAGGTGGAACAAGTATTGACGCGCTGACGATGACGGAGAGAAATTTTTTCATCACGAGCCTCCAAATGCTGTGTTGTATACCAGTAATGATTATAAAGCCAAGCGGGATTTTTGTCGTGGGTCCTTGGGCCCAATTAGGGTGGGTCTTTAGTTCTAGGCGTTTGGGGACCGAAGGTCCCACATGCATCCCCGCTAAGTTAACTCAAATTTCCCTCTACAGGGTATTTCTGGTCAAAAGCCAGGGACACAGCGAAAACCCCTTATTTTAAGACGTTTTTATACGTTCAGAAAGAATTAAGTTAGCAGGGATGAGGTCCCACATGAGGGTTGTTTGAAAAGGTTCAGCGCAGGGGAGTCACCCTTGCCCCCAGACCCGAGAATCAGTCCCGACGGTTCTCCCTGCGTGCTCGCGGGGCCCCTCGGAGCAGCGC
>JACQJO010000034.1 GCA_016205025.1 Elusimicrobiota bacterium | reverse complement strand
TATTGTCAAAGACCGCATGGGTTGTCTTCCTATACGTCCCTGGGGCCACCCCTCATTTTACCAAGGAGTCGTTAACCTAGAAGGCTTCGCCTGGAAGGCGAGGGATATCCGGCCCCGACCCGCAATTGGAATTATAACGAATTCGTCAAAAACTGTGCGGCGCCTGCCAAAGAAGCGCAAAAAAATAGCCAAACCAGAACGAATCCCGAATTACGGCAGAGTTTGCTACGATAAAATAATGTCCAAACTTTACGTTATCTCCGGGCCAAACGGGGCGGGCAAGACAACTTTTGCCAGAAAATTCCTCCCTCATTACGGCAAGTGCGATGAGTTTGTCAATGCCGATTTAATAGCCCAAGGGCTGGCGCCGCTTAAACCCGAAAAAGCGGCTTTTGGAGCCGGAAGGCTCGTTATCAAGCGTATTCAAGAGCTGGCTAAAAAAAGAACCGACTTTGCTTTCGAGACAACTCTTTCCGGAAAAAGTTATCTTAAATTTTTGAAACACCTTAAAAAGAATGGTTATGAAATTCTTTTCTTCTATCTTTGGATTCCCAGCGCCGACCTTGCGCTCAAACGCATCAAGGAAAGGGTCGCCATGGGAGGACACAATGTGCCCAAGGCCGATGTGACGCGCCGTTTTGGAAAAAGTTTAAAAAATCTTTTCCGGTTATACTGGAATCTGGCTGATAAAATTCTCATTCTTGACAATTCATCCCTTCGACCCGAAGTGGTGGCGATGAAAAGCAAGTCCGGCTTGGAAATTTATAACCGTTCACTTTATGAACTTATCGCGCAAGGAGCGTCATGAAGAAGAAAAAAAAACCAGCCGTAAAGCCACCCTTAGCACGCGACGCGGAAAAGGCCATGAGGGAAGCCGTGGATAAAATCGTCGAGGAATGCAAAAAAAACGGCCTCCCTATCGCCATTTGGAAAAATGGAAAATCTTTCTTAACGATACGCAAATAAATTCACATCTCGTGCGCCCTGATCTATCCCGATTAATGCAAATTCAACACCCCCGCCAATGCGCCATTGCCCCGCATACCCCTGACGACTTGGCTCCAAAATTCCCGTAGATATGCCATAATGTATGAGATTAAAGAGAGTTGTGAGTTCCTTCCAAAGAGATCCTCAAGACCACCTAACAGGTTGTTCCAAGAGACTCCTAAAGGTTCCTAACACCTCTCCAATGAAAAAAAAGCTAAGGAGTGTAATAGAAATAAATGGGTAAAAGACTGTATGTGGGGAGCCTCCCCTTCGAAACGACGGAAGATCAGTTGCAGACAATGTTCAGCGCGCATGGAACCGTTTCCAGCGTGAAACTGATCACTGACCGGGACACCGGAAGGTCCAAAGGGTTCGGCTTCGTGGAAATGGCTGATGAAGCGGCAGCGCAAGAGGCCATCAAGAAGCTAAACGGCAGCCAGCTCGGATCGCGCAGTATCGTGGTCAATGAAGCAAGACCGATGGAAGATCGTAATCGCGGCGGCTTTGGCGGCGGCGGTGGCGGACGCGGTGGATACGGCGGTGGCGGAGGTGGTGGCAGAGGACGCTACTAAAGACTAGTTTCTAGTCAATCAAACTCGGTTCGATTAAAAGGGCCGGGTTTCCGCACCTAAGAAGACCGGTATCTGCAAAGATATCGGTCTTTGCGTTTTATGTAATCCGACTTCCTGCGGGTTTGATTTAGAACGGAACGTCGCCGGAAGAAGGAGAGCCTTTGGATTCTCCTTCGTGTTTCTCCACGAACTTTTTGATGTCCTCGACGTGCGCCAAGACCAGTTTCGCCTTCCTCAAGCCGAACTGAAAAGGGTACTTGTCATCCGGGCCGTTGGCCAAAACGATCATGGGGTTTCCTTTAAATTCCGATTCTCTCGCTTCGCTCATAGAACCTCCTAACGGATAGTTGATTGGACACAAAATACTTCATGTTCCGCCGTTTGGCAATACCCTCACGCGCATCTCTTTAGCGGATTGAAGTTCCCCTCGGTCATTCTGAGCCGAAGGCGAAGAATCCCGAGATCCTTCGCTCGCGCTCAGGATGACAACTTCAAAGCGCTAAAGAATTACCCTCACGCAAATTCCGAAAAGAAAATTTGTGGATTTTGAGTGTTGAGTTTTAAGTTTTGAGTTAAGAGAATGCTCTAACTTAAAACTCAAAATTAAAAACTTAAAACTTCATTTTGGAAGTTCTGGTACCCCAGGCTATGCGGCGGATGGGCTCCGCCAGAGGGCCTTGCCGATAAAAAACGGGCCCATGCGCTGGATGTAGCGGGAGGTTTGGCGGGTTTTTCTCATGGTTTCCACGCAGACGGACAGGGGATGGAGCTCGCGTCCGATCAAACCGATCACGAAATCATTGTCGTTTTTATCCAAACCAAAACTGGCCAGCCGGACATCTTTCGCCAAGTCCGCCTCGCCGAAGCTGTGGCCGATTTTGCCGTGCTCGCGCAAGATCGCGGTCTGCTCCTCCGGCGCCAGCGCGGCGAACTCCCCCTTTCGCCTCAAGGGATACCAAACGGCCCAAGGCCACGCGGGATCAACCACCGAGCGCGCCGGCCTCCGGATCAACCAATCCTCTAAATCCGCTTCATGGCCCAAGGCGTAGGTGCGCCCCAGCATGACGTATTCCGGTTTAAAAATCAAAGAGCGGAAGGCGTCCGTTTTCAAAAGGGTTTTGGCTATGTCTAAAAAATGGCCGGGGTTTTCGTTCCAGGTTAATAGACCGACGCCTTCGGGGTCGTTTAAATCCTCATACAAAACAGCTTCGAGTTTGGAAGCGGCCAGCGCCTTGGCCAAAGCCGCCCGGTCTTTGGCCCCGCCCCAGGCCAAAAACTGCATAAAAAGCTGTTTATCCAAAACCTGGCGCTCGCCATTGCGCGGGCCGCCCTTTTGACGAATATCTAAAACCTCGGTCATGTCTTTATTATCCCAAATTCCCTGGACGGAATTGGTATCCTTGGGATGTGGCGAACTCCAATCTAACTATCATCGTTTTAGCCACTAATGAAGAGGAGGACCTGCCCGGCTGTTTAGAATCGGCAAAACCCCTCAATGGCGAGATTATTTTGGTTGACGGCGGCTCGAAAGATCAAACCAAGGAGGTCGCCCAGCGCTTCGGCGCCAGGGTTTTTGAGCGGCCTTTCGATAACTTCACCAACCAGCACGCCCATTCACTGACCCTGGCCAACACCGCTTGGATTTTAAACCTGGACGCGGATGAGCGATTGACCCTCGAACTCTGCAAAGAAATTCTGCAAGTTATCACAAGTGAACCCCTCACCCTGCCCTCTCCCCCAGGGGGAGAGGGAAAAAATGGTGGCAACTTCGCCGCCTATCGCATCCCCTTTAAAAACTACTTCATGAACCACTGGATGCGGTTCTCTGGATTGGGTGGTGAAAAAATCTTGCGGCTGTTTCAGCGCGGCGCGGCCCGGTATCGCGACGATCAAAGCGTGCATGAGTCTTTAGTCATTGACGGCCCGGTGGGAAGCCTTAAAAATCCGATCCTGCACCGCCCCTACAAAAACCTGGCGGAATACATGCAGAAATTGGAAACCTACACCGATCTTGCGGCCAAAGATTTTGCGGCCCAAGGAAAACAACTTTCTTGGAGGCACAACTTTATTCCCGCCTGGGAATTTTTTCACTGCTACTTCTTACGTCTTGGATTCTTAGACGGCTTTCCCGGCCTTATTTGGGCCGCCTTATCCGCCTACCACCGCAAAGTACGCTACGCCAAAATAAAACAGACGATTAGCCGATCGTAGAAATAGATGAAAAAAATAACTCCCTCCCTATCTACTATCTACTATCTACTATCTACTATCTAATCATGCTTCCCCGACGTATCCTGGTCATCCATCTCAATCGCGTCGGCGATATTCTCCTGACAACCCCGGCCGTCAGCTATCTTCGCCGGCTGTTTGGACAAGCCCAGATTGATTTTCTTGTTGATCGCAATTTCCGCGAACTCTTGGAGGGCAACCCGGATTTAACCGACGTTTTGATTTTCCCCAAAAAACAGCCCTGGCAGCTGCCCGGCCTCGTCGCCGGGCGCCGCTATGACTGGGTCGTCGACTTTTTGGCCAATGGTTCGAGCGCCTGGGCCTGCCTGGTCTCCGGAGCGCCGGTCCGGGCCGCTTTCCACAACAACTACCCCGGGCTGATTCATAACCTAAAAATTCAACCCCCCGGGCACCCGATGTACGCCGCGTTGCTCAAACTCCATCTCATTTACGGCCTATGCCAAAAGTTAGGCATCACGGCGCCGCAGCCCGTTGCCGGCGATTGCGGGTTGAAGCTGAATCTGGAGCCGGGCCGCAAAGAGTTATGGAAAGAGGTGCTGGAGAGGTCCGGCTATAAACAGGAAGGCCGGCCTCTCGTCATGCTTTCCCCGCAATCTCGCCGCGTTACGCGCCAATGGCGGCCCGGCGGGTTCGCCGAAACAGCCAGGGAGTTGATCCAAAAGCACCGGGCCACGGTCGTTTGCTTATGGGGACCCGAAGAAAGAGAAACGGCGCTGGAGATCATCCGCCAAACCGGCCATCCCGATATCCGCATCGCGCCTGAATTTAAAAACCTAAAAGATTTGGCCGCCTATATCAGCCATGCCGACTGCCTGATCACCAACTGCAACGGCGCCAAACATATCGCGGTTGCCGCCGGCGTTGCGACGGTCACCATCCACATGAGCTCAAACCCGATTGCCTGGAACCCTCCGGGCGCTGATGGCGGTCCCTGGCACTCCAAGCACCCCATTGCCCGGCTTGAAAACCTGCATTGCATCGGATGCCAAAAGAATGTTTGCCCCTATAGCCTGGAGTGTTCAAAGGACTTGCCGGCATCAGCGGTTACCCAAGCGGTAACTGAACTTTTGTCAAATATTGGGGTCGCGTCTTGACTTTTGACGGAATATGTCAAAAGTCAAGACGCGACCCCTAAATTCTTTAAAACTGACCAGGTTTTTTGCGTGGCGCCGCTGAAATTCTGGAACATCTCTTTAGCGCGACCTCCCAAACGAAAACGAATATCAGGGTTTTTGACCCATCCTTCCATGATCGCAACAAGCTCTTTGGCTCCCCTGGCCACCACCAATGCTTGGGCTTCGATAAACTCTTCGCCCACTTCCTTAAAATTCTCAAAGTAGGGGCCAATCGCAATCGGACGGCCGCGCGCGGCGGGCTCCAAAAAATTATGCCCCCCGATTTTAGGCACCAGAGTGCCGCCCACGAACACCCCGTCAGCGGCGTCATAAAACTTGGTTAAAACCCCAAATTCATCCACCACCACGACCGGAACCTCGGCGGACAACCCTTTGGTCAACCGGCTTAACAGAACGGCCCTGAACCCGTAAGCCTGCGCTAATTTCAAGACTTCGAGATTTCTCTCCACGTGGCGCGGGGCGATGGCCAGCCGCAGTTCCTTGCGGCGCGCAAAAATTTCTTTAAAAACGCTCAAAACAATCTCCTCTTCGCCCTCGCGCGTAGAGGCCGCGACCCACAAAAACTCCTCGCGGCCGAGACCCATGCGGTTTCTGGCGTCCGCGAAAGCCGCCTGTTCCAAAACAGCCTGGCCGGTGGCGGTGTCCCATTTGATGTTTCCGGTCACCGTCAAACTATGGGCTTGGACTCCGAGGGTTTTGAGATAATCCCGGCCGCCTTCCTCGGTCAAGCAAATCGCGTCAAAAGAACCGAAAAGATGCCGCCCCAACGACGGAAACCACCCCAGCCACTTTTTCGTTTTCTCGGACAGGCGGCCATTGATCAAACAAAGAAACAGCCCCCGGTTTTTAGCCTCTGCGATCAAATTGGGCCACAGCTCGGTTTCAACCAAAATAAAAACTTTCAGCCGCCTCATTTTGGAGAAAAAAAGAGCGGCCGCCGGCCAGATGTCCAGCGGGACCAAAGAAGCCGTCTCGACCCACCCCTTGGGAATATACGCCGTTTCGATAAACTGCAAGCCCGCCGTCGTCATGCAGGTCATATGCACCGCTTGATGCGGCGCTTCCTGATGAATGACTTTCAAAAAATTAGCCAACGACCGCGCTTCGCCCAAGCTGGCCGCGTGAATGGCGATGGCGGCGCGGGGATTAGACCCGCTCAAACCCAATCTCTGGCTTAAAGCCCGCCAATTAAGTGACTCTCGGACCCATTGGCGCCCGCGCCCAGAAAAACAGGCGGCCAGAAGCGCTCCTAAGAGCAAAAATGGCGACAGAACGTTATAGAGCAGAAACCAAATCATCGGCTTGACGCGTTAAATTATCCAAAACTTGCTTGAGTTCTTCGGTCTTGCGGCCAAAATCCTCCTCTTTTTTCACATAGATGGGAGAGCCATAGGCCACCACGGCGCGGTTGAAGGGAAACGGAAAGTTAAACCGGTCCCAGCTTTTAAAAACAACTTTGCGCGCGTAGGACGAGGTTAAAGGCAGAATGGGAACGCCCAGCGCCTGGGCCAGGTAAAGCACGCCCTGTTTGACCGATTGGGCCGGGCCCAAGGGGCCGTCCGGCGTGATCGCGATATGCCCTCCCCTCTTGATCACGCGCACCAAGCGGATCAAGCCTTCTGCCGGTTTTTTGCGCGAAGAGCCCCGGACCGAGGGAATGCCGTAGCACGCCGCGATCCTGGCCACGATCTCGCCGTCTTTGCTCGGCGAAATCAAAATCGAAATGTCTTTTCCCTTGTGGTAGTAAAGAAGCATGGCCTGGCGGCCATGCCAAAAAGCGTAAATGGCCGGAATTTTACGGCGGATTAAATCCTGCTCGAATTCGCGTCCGATCCAACGCACGCGGGAGGTTAGACCGACGAAATAGGTGTAAAGCCAGAGGACGCGGACAACCAGCCAAATCTTGAAACGATCAATCAATTTCCCTGCAACGCCAACTGTTTTTTCTCTTTTTTGGTCAGCCAGGGAACAGCCCAAACCCGGCTCATCGCCGGTGAAATTCTCACGGACCCATCGAGAGGGTCGTTGACCAACCGGGCTCCGATTTTTTGTTCGGGCTCGAGTTTGCGCCACGCCACATCAAAAAGTTCGCGGTTTTCTTTTAAATCAATGGTGCGCGAAGGGCCGATTTCCAAGGTTTCGCCCGCCGCCTCCTTGCCGATCAAGTTATTGGTGAAATCAGCCAGCTTGCCGAGCATCACCTCGCCCCAAGCCCACATGACGTCGGCATGGCAAGGGGTGGGGCTCTCTTTGGCTTTCTTTAAAGCCTCCTCGTATCCGTGGTCGCCCAGCGTGGCGATGGCCCAGGTGACCGCCTGGCCCACGCCGGAGACTCCCAGGCTTTCGGCTTCCTGCGCCGATATGTTTTCATAGACACAGCCGGGATCAAACCATTTATCCAAGCAAACTTCGGCCGCGATCTCCTCGATCGTCTCTTCGGTCAGATCGCCCAATTTTTTATTTCTCTTAAGGCAGTAAAAGATTTCCCGGGGCTTAACGGAAAGCTTAGGTTTTTTAATTTTTCTCACAAATTTTTATTATCTTGCTCTTAGGCCGGTCCATTGGGCCCATGTATAAACCAAATTCACCGCGATGCCGAGCGTGGAATAAGACCCCACAACGACGCCAAAAAGCAGGGTGACCGAAAAAGGCTTCAAATTCATTCCGCCCCACAACGCCAAAGCCAAAACCGACAAAAACATGGCGCCCGCCACCAAAAGAGTCCGACTTAGCGTGTCGTTGACCGCGCGATTGATGGCGTCTTTAAGATTTTCCCTGGGGTATATCCTGATTCTTTCGCGCAAGCGGTCAAAAATAACCACGGTGTCGTTGACGGAATATCCGGCCAGGGTCAACAGCGCGGCCACCAGCACAAGATCGATCTCAAAACCCCAAAACGTCAGAAAACCGATCGAAAGAAAAACGTCGTGAATAATGGCCACCACCGCGGCCACGCCCCAGATGAGATTGCGAAATCGAAACCCAACGTAAACGATCATGCCCAGCATGGACAAAGCGATCGCGAACAAGGCCTGTTCGCGCAGTCTTTCGCCCACAACCGCGCCCACGAAGTCCTTGGAAAGAATCTGGTGTTCTTGGCCGGGGGCCAAACCGGAGAGAACCTGCCCAAGGCGTCCGTCTAAATCTTTTTCCTCCTCCTCGCGCTTAAACTTGGCCAAGTACTGGCCGGGAGTGCCCAGGCTCTGCACCTCATGGTCAAGACCGGCTTGGGCCAAGGCGCCGCGAATATCGTCGATTTGAACCGAGGGAGGAACCTGGAATTGAACGACGATGCCGCCTCTAAACTCAACTCCGGTGGGCACACCGCGCGTGAAGAGATAGGCCGCGGTGGCCAAAACCAACAAACCCGACAGCGCGTAAAAAGCATACGCCCATCCGATGAAATCAAAATTTGTTTTAGGGATCAGTTCAAAAAAATTAACAACGGGCCGCGCGGCGGCCGCCTGCGGCGGTTTTGTTTGGAATTCTGGTTTTCCCATGTTTATATTGAAATCGTCTGGACCTGGCGGCGCGACTCGTAATACATCGAAAACAACGTGCGGCTGACAAAAACGGCGGTGAACATCGAGGCGATCAGGCCGATGGTTAAAGTGACCGCGAAACCCTTGACGGGACCGGACCCGAATTGAAATAAAAACGCGGCCGCGATCAAAACGGTCATGTTGCCGTCAATGATGGGCCCCAGCGCTCTCTCATAGCCGGTATCGAGCGCGACGCGCACCGTTTTGCCCAGCTTTAATTCCTCACGAATGCGTTCAAAAATCAGCACGTTGGCGTCAACCGACATGCCGATGCTCAAAGCCAAACCCGCCAACCCAGGCAAGGTCAGGGTCGCCCCAAAGGCGGCCAAGGCGGCCATGGTCAAGAAAGTGTTCAAAGCCAAACAGGTGTCCGCCACCACGCCGCTAGTCCGGTAATACAACGCCATAAATACAAAAATCAACAACGTGGCTCCGAGCGAAGCCCGCACGCCTCTCCTGATGGAATCTTCTCCCAGGGAGGGGCCGACGGTTCTTTCCTCCGCGATTCTGACCGGCGCGGGCAGAGCGCCGGCGCGCAGAATCAAAGCCAAATCTCTCGCGTCTTCCATTGAAAAGTTGCCTTCGATGATGGCGCGCCCTCCGCCGATTCGCTCCCGGATCACCGGCGCGGATTGGACTCTTTCATCTAAGACGATCGCCATATTTTTGCCCACATTGGCTCCGGTCAGCTGGCCGAAGCGCCGGCCGCCCTCGGCGTTAAACACCAGGGAAACGTGCGGAAAACTGTAATCGCCCATCTCAACGCGCGCGTTAACCAAATAGGCGCCTGTTAAAGCGGCGGTGGTTCGCAGCAGGTAATAGCTTTCGCCGTCGCGCGATCGAAACAGCGCGGTATCTTTGGGCAGAAGCTTGGCCGCCAAAGCCTTGATGCGGCCCTCTTGGTCCCAGGGCTCTTCGCCTAAATCGCGAATTTTTTCCAAAGCGCGGTTGGCGGCCTCGGAATCATCCACCATGCGAAATTCAAGAAGGGCGGTTTTGCCGATAATGTCTTTGGCGCGCCTGGGGTCCGATATGCCGGGCAGCTGCACCACGATAAAGCGGTCCCCCTGCTTGGCGATGAAAGGCTCCGACACCCCAAATTGATCCACGCGGTTTCTGATGATCTCCACCGCCCGGTCCAAAGCGTCCTGCGCGGTGATCTGCCGGTCCGCCTGCTGGGAGAGTTTGTCTAAATCCAGTTCCATCAAAAGATGAGTGCCGCCGCGAAGGTCCAATCCCAAACGAATCAGCCAGCGCGGCACGCGCTTGGCGCGCTCAAGCTCCTTGCGGATTTCGGGAGATTTGAGATACCACAGCACCGAGGGAGCCAACAAAACAAAACCCAAGGCCGTGACAGCCCCGATAATGGCCAGCCGAACCTGAATGTTCTTCACTGTTTATGATTTCGCGTCTTGCGATGGAGCGGCCGCGCCGTTTTGGGCCGAGGTGATGACCTTGGCGATATAGCTGCGGTTGACCTCAACTTTCACGTTATCGGCCAGCTTGACGTCTAAAATATCGCCCTTGATATTCAACACCGTGCCGTAAACGCCGCCGGAGGTCAGCACCCGGTCGTTGCGCTTGATGGCGGTCAGCATTTTTTGGCGCTCCTGGTTGGCCTTCTGTTGCGGCCGCAGAAGAAGAAAATAAAAAATCGCCCCAAAAACCAAAATGGGAAACATGGTGACAAAAAGTCCGGCCGCGCCTTGAGGGGCCTGGGGAGCCGGGGCCCCTTGAGCCGCCGCAAAGGAGCCGACGCACAAAATCGCAAGGGCCGCCAAAGAAAAAACGTTTTTGAACATTTTCAAACATTCACACTGTTGCACTTTTATGCTCCTCTTTTAATGCGTATTGTTCCTTAAATTCACGGTAAGCAGTTTCAAAGCGATCTTCCCGTATCGCTTCCTGGATGCGACCAGCCAATCGTATCATAAAGGCTATATTGTGTAAAGAAAGAAGCCGGTAAAGCAGAAGCTCCTCGGCGTGGTAAAGATGCGCCAGATAGGCTCTCGTGTAGTTGCGGCAAGTCATGCAGGTGCAATCAGGGTCCAACGGTGAAAAATCACGCCGGAACGCGTTATTTTTGACATAAAACTTGCCCTGGCTGGTCAGCGCCTGGCCGTTCCTGGCATTCCGCGTGGGTAAAACGCAGTCCATCAAATCCACGCCGCAGCGCACCGCTTCCCAAAAATCCAAAGGATCGCCCACGCCCATTAAATAACGAGGGAAGTTGGGAGTTGGGAGTTGGAAGTTAAGAGTTGAAGAGATAAGAGAAGTCATTTCCCAAGTTAGTTCCTTGGGTTCGCCGACCGATAAACCGCCGTAGGCGAAAGCCTCGAAGCCCATCTCGGCCATGCGTTCAACGGCTTCGCGGCGCAGATCTTCTTCAAAACCGCCTTGGAGGATGCCGAAGAGAGTTGGAGGTTGGAAGCTAGAAGTTGGAAGTAAAGAATGCAAATTTTGCTCGCTTGCTCTTCCAACTTCCAACTTCCAACTTCCAACTGATCTGCTGGCCCATCTTAACGTCAACTCCAGCGCTTCGCGCGCTTGATCGCGGGCAACGGGATACGCGGTGCAGACGTCCAGGCAAGTGATCGCGTCGGAGCCCAAAATCATTTGGGCTTCGATCACGTTTTCAGGCGTAAATTTGTGCGCACTGCCGTCTATGTGCGAACGGAACGTGACTCCGCCTTCCTCAACCTTAGCCAGATGAGACAAGCTCATTACTTGGAACCCGCCGGAGTCGGTCAAAATTCCCCCTTTCCAGTTCATGAAGGAATGCAATCCTCCCGCGGCCCGAATCGTTTCCAAGCCCGGCCTTAAATAAAGATGGTAAGTGTTAGCCAAAAGCATCGACGCCTTGGCATCGTCAAGATCATCCAACCCCAGCGCCTTGACCGACGCCTGCGTCGCCACCGGCATAAACATTGGGGTGTTAAAAGAAACGCCGCTGGCCAAGGTAACCCGGCCGATGCGGGCTAAGCCCGGTGAATTTTGCAGAACCTCAAATTTCATGGTTCGATTCCACTCATCACTTTGGTTCGACCTCGCTCACCACAATGTAAAGATTTTAACCCAAAACGCCGGTGCCGCTAAAATAAATAAGGCACAAGAGAACGACGATCGGCCGGGTAGCCCGGCACGTTTTTTTGGTACCACTGGGATGTTTTGCGGCTTCTGGCGGCCAGGTAACAGGTGAAAATAAAAACAACGCCGTACATCTCAAGATGCCGCGACATTAAGGCATACCCAAACCAGGCAACAATTTCAGCCAGGTAATGCGGGCAGGCCACGTAACGGAAAAGGCCCCCCTGCGGCACGCGATACTCCCGCTCTTGGCCCCGGCGCAGTTTGGCCAAAAGATAGTGGTGATAAAAATTGAGGAGCTCTCCAAAAAACATGACGGCCGCGCCGGCCAACAATAAGGACGGCCCAAAAGCGTACCCATAAACTTCCGGCACTTTAGCGTTGTGCAGCTGCCCCGCTAAAACAGCCACGCTGGTATACGCGAAACCCACCACGGCAATGACCGGCAGGCCAACGCGCCGGGAAAACTTATGTAAAAACAAGGATTCCAAACAGCGCTTGCCAAAATGCAGGGTGAACCCCGCCAAGAGCGCGACGTGATAGGGCGACTTGGGAGAGCTGGCCTGAATATAAGAAGCGGTGTAAGCCACAATGGGAGAAAAATAAACAAGAATCGCGGCCAAGCGCATGTTAATCGTGCCGCCCTTGCTGAATTTGCTGTAGGGCGTGTTAAATTTTCCGCTTTCAAAAAAAGCGATCAAAAGCCCAAGCGCTATCTGGGAACCGATATTGATAACCGACGGCCCGCTCCAAACAGGCGTTATGATGAGATCCATAAATCAGGGAGAAACCACAATATTATCAAACGCCGGACCCTAAAAATTTCTGGGTCTTTAGGGCTACTCTTTCTAGGTCCAAAGACCTTTGTTAAAATCAAGGATGGCCTAAATAATTAAAGCTGTGAAAAATCAAATCAAAGCGATAGAAAGCGATAGTAGGGTCAGCGATAGTAGGGTCACGATACGATACGATAGTACGATAGTAGGGTCAAGTCTTTACAATTAACTGCATATTTAAGGGGTTAGAAAAAAAAAGTTAATTGTAAAGACTTGACCCCAACCTCTTAAGCGATTTAAGGTGCAGACGGCGAAATTCTGAAATCGTCCGAAAGTCCGGCTGCTGGTTAGCCGCCAGGACTCGAAACGCTATGTCCTCTTCAAGTCTCTTGGCAATCCTGCGGCTTGAAGGCGTTCCAACGCAATAGCCATAGAGTAAAATTCCAATCATCATTCGCGGATCAAAGGGCACGGTTCCTCGTGACGGAGGACCGTAGGACTTCAAAACGGCGTCTAAATCTAACGAGGGAACAATGTCCAAGATGAAATACGCCAGGTGTTTGGCGGGAAGCCATTCCTGCAAGGACGGCGGCAGCAGGAAAACTTGGGTCGGATCATAGGGCCGAAAGGTTCGCATAGTCATATTTCCTCCCGTTATCGAATGATTCGACAACGGAGAAATTTTATCTCTCTATGAGCTCTGACGCGAATGGATGCTCGAAACACAATGGGCTGGATTGATCTGATTATTGAAAAGCCGGAATGCTTATGCTGGAGAGGCTCCTAGAAAACTCCATCTCCCATATCTGCGTTCATGCCAAACAAAAAAACATTTCTGCTTCTCTCTGGGCGGTCAAAATTAAAGAAACGGTTCCAAGAAAATTCAAGAGCGGCCTTGAAGTCCTTCTCATTGACAAACAAAGCCTTCAGTCCAGCTTTAGTACCCAAACTCCAGCTTCCTCCATCGCTTACGTAGGAACCCGGATAAGGGTCTCTACTCTTGTGAACTTGATTAATGGTCCTAACCGGTCCGCCTCCGGCAATTACCTCGAAGGGCAATTTCCCCAAACTAGCCCGAAGACCCAAGTAAATAGGATTGTTATAACGAGTAAGCTGGATCTTTCCGTCGTCTCTCCAGGTCGCATATGTCGGCCGCATCGTGTTGACCTCGAAAAATGGGGCTATGGGCTTGTTAATCCCATAAACCAGTCTCCCATTAAGATTCATGCTTAGGTCACTTCCGCCGTCGGGATTTATATTCCCAAAAGCAAAGTCAGAATGAGCGGGGCCATAACCAGAAAGGCCGACATTCCAGGCCCACCGCGACTTTTCTCTGATCTTGGAATTTTCACCGAACTTTTCGCCAACATTTTTGGACATATTGAAAAAGTTTGTCTTACTATGCGATAGCTCGCCAGCACTCAAAGATACCGTTACACCGAGAAAGATGGTTAATATCCTAGCCGCCTTTTTCATTTAAGATTCCTCCATGTATCCATTAGGTTTTCCCACGCCACTTTTCCGGCCCCGCTAGGGAAAATTCTACATTCAAACCTTCTATTTGTCGCGGGCCCTTTGGGCAAATTTTTCTGGGTCCCAGGGGAAGATGCGATTGGGCCTAAAGTCCACTTTCTTTCCCACTCAAAAAGTACCTCTAAAACGCCGCTACCTGGATCCCTTGGGTGACCGGGATGGCGCAATATGCAAGCAGTAACCTCTGATGCGAATTGAGGCTCGAAAAAAGATGAACTAAATTAATTCAACTATCGAAAAAAAGACGGAATCCTTATGCGGGACAGGCTCCTAGATATGGCGCAAAAACAGGGGCCTAAGGCGATGCCCAGTGGTAGAATGACTCTGTGGGTGAAACACGGATCAACCTTAAACATCTACTCGAAGACATCCGAGACAGCTACCCCCTTGCTATCGAAGAAGTTATTTTAACCGAACTCGTGGCCAACGGCCTTGATTCCGGAGCTTCCGAAATCTTAATCACTACGGATGAGGAGCGCCGATCAATGACCGTAGCCGACAACGGCAAGGGCATGAAAAGAAAGGAGTTAAAAACCTATCATGACATCGCGGCCACCACAAAAACTCGGGGAAACGGAATCGGCTTTGCCGGCGTGGGGGCCAAACTTGCCTTGCTGATCGCGCAAACCGTTGTTACCGAAACCAAAAGCGCTTCTTTTCATGGAGCGACCACCTGGCATCTCAAAACCCCCCTTAAGGCCCCCTGGCAATACACCCTGCCCCTAGGATTACTTAAGGAAAAAGGAACGATGGTAACAATCTATCTAGACCAAAAAGACTCATTGCTCATTAGACCCAATTTTGTGCAACAGGCGATCTGGCAACATTTTCTGCCGTTGCTTAACTCCCATTTCGATCCAATTTTAAAACTGATTTATAAAAAGGGCATCCGGTTTTTTATCAATGGCGAACCACTGGCCCTGCCCCAGCCGGCTAACACTGGGCTTCATCGGGACTTTTTTGTTCGCATGGGCAAGAGGAGAAATCCTATCGGCATTGGCTTTATTGCCAAATACGCAGAGCCGTTATCTCAAGAATTCCAGGGAATCGCCATTGCCACCTTTGGCAAAGTGATCAAAAAGGGCTGGGATTGGCTTGGCTTGATCCCGAAAGGCTCGGCTTTTATCAGCGGAGCCATTGAAATTCCTGAACTGGCCAAAATCCTAACCACGAACAAAGCTGATTTTTTGAGAGATAAAAACAGCCTTAAACTCTATTACCAATTTCGCAAAGCTATTCAGAGCGCGCTGGTTCCCATTCTCCAGGACTTTGGCGAAGACATAGCCTTAGAAAGTAACCAATGGGAACTAAAAGTGCGGCCGCTGGAAAAAGAAATGGGCGGGGTTTTGGGAGGACTGGTTGGCGACTTTCCGGAATTAGCGGCCCTTGTGGGATGGACGCCTTCTACAGCCAAAGAAGCAAGAGTCCGCGGGGTTCCCAAAGAGCCGGCCGTCATTATCGAATCCTTGTCGCTGGAAAACACCAAGGCCGGGACAGCGGTTCTTAACCCTGCTCAAATACCAGAGGAAACACTGGCCGATCACAATGGTCAAACCGAACCTGCCTCTGGTGAAACAAAATCCGTACGCAAACGAGCCTCTTTGGCTATGGGATTTACCGAAGAACCCACGAGAAAAGAATTGGGCTGGCTGGTAGACAACACCCTTTGGATTAACCAAAGTCATCCCGCTTACCTTAAAGCAAAAGCGCTAGGTCTTGAAGGCTACCACAAGGCCTTCACAATAGCCTGGGTTTTAGCCGGCTACGTTGAAACGGAAAAGTCTCAGCGTGAATTTTTAAATCGTTTCCTCGAACTCTGGGGCCGCACAACGCAAACTTAAAAACCACCGGAAACAATCTTAAAGACTTCAAGGTCAGGGCTTGATGACGACCATTCTGATATTGGTCATCTCTTCGACGGCGTAGCGCACGCCCTCGCGGCCTAAACCGGAGAGTTTGTTGCCGCCGTAAGGCATGTGATCCACGCGGAAAATGGAGGTGTCATTGATCATGACGCCGCCGACATTAAGGCGCTGGATCGCTTTTAAAGCCTTGGAGATATTGGAGGTAAAAACGCCGGCTTGAAGACCGTAGTCCGATGTGCCCAGCCATTTCAAGGCCTGATCAAAATCCGAATAGGGCACGATCGAAACAACGGGAGCGAACACCTCTTGGCACATCACCTTCATCTTCTCGGTAACACCAATTAAAACGGTGGGTTCCAGCACCGCGCCCTTTCTTTTTCCGCCGGTCAAAATCTTGGCTCCCTGGCTCACCGCTTCTTTAATCCAAGACTCGGCGCGGAGGGCCTCCTCCTCCGTAATCATGGGACCCACGTCGCAATCTTTTTGGACCGGGTTGCCCACCTTTAATTTTTTTGTGGCCTCAATAAAAGCATCGGTAAACGGCTTAAAAATTTCTTGATGAACGTAGAGCCGCTGGAGCGAAAGGCAAACTTGGCCCGAGTTGGCAAATGCGCTCATGACGCACCGGGACGCCGTCGCCCTCCAGTCGGCGTCCGGTTCCACGATCGTGCCGCCGTTATTGCCGAGTTCCATGATAAGTTTCTTTAAACCCGCTCTTTTGGTGATCGCTTCGCCCACCGACGGGCTTCCGGTGAAGGTCACCATGGCCGGCCGGGGGTCTTCCACCATGGCGTTGCCCACTGTTGAACCACTGCCCACCAAAACGATCAGGGCTCCTTCGGGAAGACCGGCCTCTTGCAGAATTTCTTTTAGTTTTAAGGCGGTGAGGGGCGTTGTTGTCGCCGGTTTTAAAACCACGGTGTTGCCCACGGCCAGGGCCGGCGCCACTTTGTGCGCCACCAAGTTCAACGGAAAATTAAAAGGCGAGATCGCGGCGATAACGCCGATCGGCGTTCGGATATAAAAACCCAACCGGCCTTCGCCCGCGCCGGAAGCGTCCAGGGGCACGGTCTCTCCGTGAATTCTTTTGGCTTCCTCGGCCGCAAACTTAAACGTCTCAACCGCCCGGTCCACCTCGATCGCGGCATACTTCCAGGCCTTGCCCGCCTCGCGTGCGATGATGCCGGCGATTTCCTCTTTATTTTTAGCCAAAAGACCGGATGCTTTCTCTAAAACCGCGGCGCGCCGGTGCGCCGGCCATTGACCGTAATCTTTAAAAGTTTTTTCGGCCTGACCGATCGCCGCGCGCACATCCTCCGGCGACGCCTGCGCCACCCGGCCGATAACCTCGCCGGTGTATTTATCGCGAACTTCGATCTGCCCTACCGATTTGGATTGAGCTTTAGTTTTGGTGATCATAAGTAGCGTTTCCCCTGTTGAGCGCTTTGTGTTTTTTGAGCTTGGGCAAGGTGGTAAAGGATGTATTGATTAAGCGAAAGGCCTTCCTCTTTGGCTCTCAAGAAAAGCATGGCCTGAAGGTTGGGCGGCATCCGCAAAACAAATTTTCCGGGAAACTTCTTTTTTAATATAGGCTCGGGGATAGGGCGTTTTTCTTTTTTGGCCGCCTGAAGCCATAACGATGCGGCTATTCTGACTTCTTTAACAGCCTTCTCCGGTGTTTCGCCAAAAGCCGAGCAGCCGGGAAGTTCGGGGATCGTGGCGATATAGCCCCCATCTTCTTCGCTAAAAAAGATTCGAATTCCGTAAGAAAATTCTCCCATCCTAATCCTCCCCGATCCCCAGCTTGTAAACCTCAATAATCTTTAAAAATTGCCGCACCTGATAGGGTTTGGCCATCCTTTTGACCTCTTGGAAATTCAATATCTCGACGACCCCTTCTTTTGCGTACACCCGATGACTTCCCCTGCCTCCCCGATATCGAAAACCGAAGGCTTCGACAATCCTGCAAAGGTCTCTAAACCGCACGTTTTGAGGATTATTTTTAATCTTTTCATAAAGTTTAGAAGTATTCACCGCAACGACTGATGCCTTTTAATGATATCACCCATAATATCACATTTCCAGGCCGGTTAATAAATTGCGCGGGGCTTACCCGCCCGTCCGTGGGGCCAGAAACATGCCGATCATGACCAGCGCGATCGCGGCATACTGAAGTTTAGTAATTTTCTCGCGCAGGACATAAGAAGCAAAAATAATCGTCACCACCGGATAGGCGCTGCTGATGGGAGTGATCAAAGAAATGGGGCCGTAGCGGTTGGCGATGATGACGCCCAAATCTCCCCCCGCCATCATGGCCATGGGCAAAAAGCTCCTGCCCCAATTGGCCAGCGTGTGATCCCCGCCTTTATCGCGCAAGAATCCATAAAGCCCCAGGGTTAAAAATCCGCCGATCGTGCCGAAAAAAGCCATGTTGACTTCGCTGGCGCCGGCCAGGCCGTAAGCGTATTTGGAAGCTGTCTGCGACAAGCCCCACACCAAGAGCGCGCCCACCGCCAAAGGAATCCAACGCTTGCCTTTAACTTGATTGGTTGCGTCGGCAGGCGAATAAGAAAGGCCCACGCAGCCCAAAATAACCAAAGCCACGCCCAGATACTGAAACGACCGCAGAACCTCGCCCAAAAACACAAATCCAAAAAGAACCGTGGGCGCGGAATAAGCGGCCGAGAGCGTGCCGACGATCGTGATGGGACCGGCCACGATGGATTCAAAATAAAGAATCCAGCCCAAACCCTCTAAGCTATACGCTAAAAGCCCCCAAAGCATAAATTCCCTGGCATCCGGCGCCAATAGCGGCGGGTGATCCTGCGTGAAAAAAAAACCGAGATTAACGATCGCTTTGGCCACCACATAATAAAGGCAGAAGCGCGCCGGCGGGACGTCTCCGATATTCTTTTTAACCAAGCCCTGGCCGATGCCATAAAGAAACAGCGTCATCAGGGTGGGCGCCAGCCAGGCTAAAAGATTCATGGTGGATTTACCTCTCCGTCTTTTTTCTTTCTTCCAAAATTTGGCGGACCGCGCGTTCAGCCGAAATGAAAGCGCCGTCGGAATGAGAGCTTTCGGTGAAATCCCCGGCCAGATAAACGCGGTTCTCCGGCTTTCGAATCGCCTCGGACTTTTGATCGAAACGCGAACGCCCCGGCGGCCAGGCCGCGATCGCCCGGGGATGGTAATTGTAAAACTCAATTCTCTCGATTTCTTTGGAAAACCCGGGCCAAAGCTCCTCAAACGTTTCCTTAATTTCCTGCCGCGCTCGATCCGCCGGAAAAATGGGGAGGCCGAAGGTTTCGGCGTATTTTCCTTGAATCAAAAGAGACAAAATTTTGGGTTCTTCATCCTGTGGATTTCCGTCATAGATCACGCCCAGCTTGGAATCCGACAAAACGGGCAGAATGGATTGGCCGTTAACGGTCCAAAACTTTTTAGCCCCGGGTTTGACAAAAATATGCGCCTTGAAATAAGCGCCCCATCCCAAGGACTCGATCGCGGCCAATTTTTCTTCGGATAAAGGCGGATCGAACTGAAGCTGGGGCAATCGAAACAAGGGAATAGTGCTGATGACGCGCGAGGCTTCCACGGAACCGTTTTCATTGGTTTGGCCGTCTAAATAATGAACCGTCACAATGGTTCCTTTCGTGACCACAGAGGTCACCCTTTTATTAAGCGAGATGTTTTCCCAACCGATGACGCCAGCTAAGGCGTCGGTGAATTTTTGGTTACCGCCTTGAACCCGGTAATACTCCTCGCCCTCTCCCAAAAAAATATGGAACTCCGCCAACCCGTCTAAAGCTGAAATATTGTCCCATTCGGTGCCGCTTTCACACTCTACGGAAACGCGAATCCATTCGGCAACCTTGGAAGGCAGTTTTTCCTTGGTCACGAAATCCGCAAAGGAATCTTCCTTGAATTTGAGAAGCTCGGCGCTGGCCTTTCCTTTTTCAAGCTGGCGCACCCAAGGCGTAACTTTAGCCTTAAATTTTTCGAGGGCCTTAAACTCATCCGCCGTTAAAATCTTTTTCTGGAATTCCAAACTGGTTTCGTCGGCAAGCGCGTAAAGTTTACCTTCCAAAATAAGGCTTGAGGCGGCCGGTCCATGATCGACCGGAAGCCCCAGCTCTTTAAGATAACGCACGGCCGGATTGCTTGCCCAATACTCTTCCATTCCGGAATCAACATAGATATCCGGTTTACCCGGAATTTGGTAAGTCACCGTGCGCACGCGCCCGCCCACACGCGGCGCAGCCTCCAGGATGCGGTAAGCAACGCCCGCCTTTTTAAGCTGATAAGCCGCCGAAAGCCCGCTTAAACCCGCGCCGATAATGACGACTTCAGTTTGGCTGGGAACCTCGGCGGCGCCAGGCGATACCGAAACAAAAAAGAAAACAAATGCCGCGACGAAGCAATGCTTTTTCTTATTCATATGGGATAATGAATTTTTCCTAAATGAAGTTAGATCATTGTAACAAGTTAGAGTACTGAAGCGGAGCCGCTTCAAGCTAAATAAGGAGAGTAAAACCATGTCCACAAAAACAGCCTCCAAAAAAAATGGCGCCGTAAAATTTAACACCATTTCTCAAATTTTTATCGGCGGAAAATGGAAAACCGCCGCCACGGCCAAAACAATCGAGGTGCGCAACCCCGCCACTTTAGATTTATTGGGAAGCGTGCCCAACTGCACCAAGGAAGATGTTGACGCCGCCGTGGGCGCGGCCAAGAAAGCGCAGAGGGATTGGTGGAAAACGCCAGGGGTGGAAAAGGCGGCCATGCTCCATGAAGTCGCCCGGCGCATCCGCGCCATGGAGCATGAGCTATTCACAACGCTTTCTTTGGAAAGCGGCAAGCCTTTATGGGAAGCCAAAGACTGCATCGAATGGGTGGCCGCCTGCTTTGATTATTACGCCGAGGTGGGCCGCGCCAGCCACGGCAACTCCATTCCCCCCGTGGCCCACCACCAGGTCAATTTCACCATCAAAGAACCTTATGGCGTTGTGGCGGCCATCGCTCCCTTTAACTTTCCCCTTTTGCTCATGTCCTGGAAAGTGGCGCCGGCCTTAGCCGCGGGCAACACGGTGGTGGCCAAACCACCCAGCCCGAACCCTTTAAGCAACCTGCTCCTGGCCAAAGCTTATGAAGCCCTGCCGCCGGGCGTGGTCAATGTCATCACCGGCAGTGGGTCTTCCGCGGGAGAGCTCTTGATTAACCATCCGGGCGTGGATTTAATCGCGTTTACGGGCTCCACCGAGGTGGGCCGCCATATCGCCTCTGTTGCGGGTCAACAACTTAAAAAAATCAATTTGGAACTGGGTGGCATCGATCCTTTTATCGTGTGCGAGGACGCGGATTTAGATATCGCGGTCCCCGGTGTGGCCTGGGCCCGGTTGTTGAACGCGGGGCAAGTCTGCACCTCTTCAAAACGCATCTATGTTGTGCGCAAGATTGCCGAAGAATTTATGCGCCGGGTGGTGCAATATGTCCGGACGCTTAAAGTTGGCGATCCGTCTGATTACACGACCGACGTCGGCCCCATGATCAATGAATCCGCTTTGAATACGGTGGAGGATCAGGTGAGCCGCCTGCTGGAGAAAGAAAAAGCGCGGATTCTGACCGGAGGCCGCAGAATTGCTCCTCACGGTCTTAAAGGTTGGTTTTTGGAACCTACCGTTCTTGGCAACGTGCGCCACGGCGGCATCGCCACCACCGAAGAAATCTTCGGCCCGGTTCTAGCTTTAATCGCCGTTAAAGATGTTAATGAAGCGATCAAATTGGCTAATGATTCGGAGTTCGGCCTTGGCGCCAGCATCTACACCAAAAACCTCGAATATGCCATGCGCGCCATGGAAAACATCAAAGCCGGCACCTTCTGGATCAACGATCCCTTAACCGACAACGACGCCGGCCCCTTCGGCGGCATGAGGCATAGCGGCGTGGGCCGTGAACTTGGTGAAGAGGGCTTGGACGCCTTCCGCGAACCCAAGCACGTGCACCTCGATTACGTCATGGAAAAGAAAAACTTCTGGTACCCCTACAGCCAGCGCGGCGATTTAAAACCAAAAAAATAACAGATAGCGCCAGGCGCTATCCAACCCTAAAGAATTAAGTATCGTGTCCCCCGATTAGCTATGGATGGTGCCATGGATGGTGCCTGGCACCATCCGCCACAAAAAACGCGAGGCGCTATTTTACTCTCTTGGCAAGCTGCGCAACCACCCGCCGGACGAGGTTAAGGTAGAGGTTTGTATGGTTGGAGCCAATGGGGAGTTTTTCTCGCAGGCCACGTGTCACCCAAACTTCCAGCTGCCCGAAAAGAAGATATCTGTTGTTTCTGTGGGCCAGGATGTTGGCCGCAATGCCTTCCTCCAATGGTTTCGCGGCGCTGGCCGCGACAACGTTGAGATTAAGCTCACGCAAAAAAAGCGGGCGGGGCGTAGCGCGGAGTGTTCTAATGCGAAGAACGGGCTCCACCTTTCCATCAATCAATCTCCCGGCGCTGGGATTATCTAAAGGCGCGATCTGGACCGCAATCGGATCAAGTTTATAGACCTTTCCTTCGGAGCCCAGATCAGTCACCGTTCCGTTTCTTTCCGCTTGAATTTTTACTCTGCTGATCAGTCTTTCCAGTTCCCGACGGGTAACTAGAGTGTCGCCGGAACCGCCGAGTACGCTGACGATTTCAGAACTATCAATAGCAGCCCAAAGGGTTTTTTGCCCCCCTAATCCCAAAATCGCGATAACAAGCAACTGTAAGATTTTTTTCATGCTGTCCTCCTGTGGTATTTTTTCTCCCCACCTGCAAAAAGCATAAAAGGATCGGCGGCTTCTGTCGTGGGTCCCAAGGGCAAAAAAGCGTAGGGACTTAGTCCTAGATCAAATTGGGCCTAAAGCAGAAGGCCTTTGGACTCAAGTATACTTTTCCAATTTTATGCATACTAATTTAAATTATAATGATGGAGGAGGAGCTTTGATATGAAAAGACTAAACAAGATGGCGGCAGTATTTACAGTAGTAGCTTTTCTAGCGACGGCGAAGGCTTTCGCCACAAATTCATGGGGTACCTATCACTGGGCACGGACGAGCAATCCCTTTACTCTTCAGATTGGCAACAACCTGTCCACTGCCGAATGGAAAGGTTACCTGGGGCCGGTTTCCACGGATTGGTCAGTATCATCCGTGCTCGACACGAGCAGCGTGGGCGGTTCGGGCGGGTCTTCCTGTAAGGCCAAATCCGGCACGGTTCAAGCCTGTAATCGCAAATACGGCTTCAACGGCTGGCTTGGCCTGGCCCAGATTTGGGTATCTGGGGGGCACATCGTTCAGGCTACGGCCAAGGTCAACGATAGTTATTTTAATACGACGACTTATAACAACGGTAACGCGAAGCGGCACGTTCTCTGCCAAGAGATCGGCCACACCCTCGGCCTCGACCACCAGACTGCGGTCAGCTGTATGGACGATGCCAACGGCCTGTTTGATGCAGCTTACGCCAGTCCCAACGCTCATGACTATACGCAGCTTGAGACGATCTACAGCTCCCTCGACGCGACCAGCACCGTGGCCCCCACCCTGGTGGCTGCGGCCTCCGACGACGAGGGTCCAGACAAGCCGGACGACTTCGGCAGACCTGTCGGCAATAATGGACGCTTATTCGTGAAAGACCTCGGCGAAGGCAGGGAGCTGTTCACGTTTGTCATTCCGGCTCCTCTTGGGAATCCCGACCACGGGAACCCTGACAAGCCCTAATCAGAACCAGCAAGGCTACTTTTTTGAGCCCACGGTCCCATAAATAACTTTACATCCTCGGAAACTGGACCCCCGCCTGCGCGGGGGTGACGATCCAACTGCGGAATTGGGCTTAATTCCCTCAAATCATCAGCGAGAGCTGAAGATTAAGTCGTAACCCTGTCGTAACAAAAAATTCTCAAGTCTTGAGCAGTGCCAACTCATTCTGTAGACTATGATCACAAATGATCAGCCTCAAAGACAAAACCGCTCTGATCTTGGGAGTGGCGAGTGAAAGATCAATCGCTTGGGCCATCGCCAAAAAATTCGACAGCCTGGGCGCCAATATCCTTCTCGGGTATCAATTTCGCTACCACAGCCGGATCAAAGACTTGGTGGGACAATTAACCAATTTAGCCGGCTATGAACGCTGCGACGTGACCAAAAACGAAGAGATGGGGGCTTTTTTCGCTAAAACGACCCAGCCCATCGACGTCATCGTTCACTCGCTGGCCTTCGCTCCGGCCACCGCTCTGGAAAATCCAATCATCGACACCAAAGACGATGACTTTGCCCAGGCGGCCTTAATCAGCGCTCACTCCTTGGCTAAAATTGCCCAGCATGCCGTGGGCCACATGAGCCAAGGAGGAAGCATCGTGGCCCTGACTTATTTGGGAAGCCAAAGAGTCTGCGCCAACTACCGCGTCATGGGCGTGGCCAAAGCGGCCTTGGAAGCTTATGTGCGCGAACTGGCCTTCGAACTGGGTCCCAAAAAAATACGGGTCAACGCGGTCTCCGCCGGCCCGATTAAGACTCTGGCCGCCAGCGGCATTAAAGATTTCGACTTGATCTTAGACTACAACCGCGCCGTGGCCCCGCTTCGGGAAAACGTTACGCAAGATGACGTAGCCGGCGCGGCCGCCTTCCTGGCTTCGGATGAATCCAAAATGATCACCGGCCAAACCATATTCGTGGACGCCGGATACTCGATCGTGGGAGTTCCCTCCTTATCTTAAATGAGTAAAAGTCAAAACGGGGGGGCAGAGCATATCTCCATTGCTATCGTGGGGCTCGGCGGGATTTTCCCGGGCGCGGCCAACGTGGCCGCCTATTGGGACAACATCATCGGCGGAAAAAATCTCATCACCAATGTCCCCCTGACCCGATGGGACTGGCGGCTCTACTGGAACCCTGACCCCAAAATGCCGGATAAAACCTATTCCAAAATCGGCGGATTCATCACCGATTTCCATTTTGACCCGCTGGAACACCGCATCCCGCCGCAGGTGGCGGCCCAAATGGATTCGGTCCAGCAGCTGGCGGTGGCGGCCACGCGCCAGGCTTTGCAAGACGCCGGGTATTTGACCAAAACGCTCGATCCGGAACGGACAGCGGTTATATTCGGAAATTCGATGGGCGGCCCGAAAAAGGACGCCAGCGATTTCAGGGTTTACGCCGCGCAGATCGAATCGGCCATCAAATCCGCCAGATCGCTCTGCCATCTTGAGAGTTCGGTTCAAACAGACTTGATTAAAGAAGTCTGCCAGACTCTCACCAACGACAACGTCCGCATCACCGAAGATACCATGCCGGGGGAGCTCTCCAACGTGATCGCCGGGCGCGTGGCCAATGTTTTTAATTTCCACGGCGCTAACTTCACGGTAGACGCCGCCTGCGCCTCGTCTCTGGCCGCGGTGGACATGGCGGTTAAAAGCCTGCTCTGCAACGATCACGACGCGGTGATCTGCGGCGGGGTTGACCAGATGATGTCTCCCCCCTCTTACGTTAAGTTCTCCAAAATCGGAGCCTTGTCGCCCGACGGCTCTTACCCCTTTGACAACCGCGCCAATGGATTTGTGATGGGCGAAGGCGCCGGAATTTTAATCCTCAAAAGACTCGACGACGCCATCCGTGACGGCGACAAAATTTACGCCGTGATCAGGGGCATCGGCTCCTCCTCCGACGGCCGGGGCAGGGCAATCACGGCCCCCAACCCCAAAGGCCAGAAACTTGCCGTTGAACGCGCTTTCCGCAATTTAGATTACACCCCGGGCGCGGTTGAGCTGGTGGAGGCGCACGGCACCTCGACGCGCGTCGGAGATAAAACCGAGGTCGGCGTGTTAACGGAAGTTTTCGGGCCTTACGCCGCCGCCAAACAGGCAACCGGCCTTGGCTCGGTCAAATCGCAAATCGGGCATCTTAAAGCAGCGGCCGGAGCCGCCGGCATGGTTAAAATCGCGCTGGCCCTGAGCCACAAAGTCCTTCCCCCCTCTATCAATTTTGAAATACCGAATTCCGAAATCGATTTCGGCAATTCTCCCTTCCGGGTCATCACGCAGGCACAGGAATGGAAAACAAAAAAAGAGAAACGCCGCGCCAATGTCAGCGCTTTTGGATTTGGCGGCACCAATTTCCACGTGGCTTTAGAGGAATTTGATCCTTCAAAGCCGCCGTCATCGCGAGTTTCGGACGAAACAGCTTCGTTAAAAAAATCTTCTCCCTACGAGATCGCCCAGATTCCGGCTTCACCGCGGCCTCGCAATGATGAAAACGCTTGGCCCCGGGCGTTTATTTTTTCGGATGAAACCCCGCAGGGTCTTCTTGGGCAACTGGGGTCGCCTCAAGATGCCGCTCGAATAATAAACCCGGCTATGCCTTGGCGGGCGGCGTTCGCGGCGGAAAATCCGAAAAAATTTAAAGAAAAAGCCGCTATCTTAAAATCCGCCCTTCAAAACCCGGACGCTCAAACACTCAATTCCCCGGCCCTTAAACTCAAGGGAATTTTTATCAAACGGCAAACCGGTCAAAAAACGAACGCTAAAATCGGCTTTATTTTCCCGGGCCAGGGCTCCCAGTACGTCAACATGATGAAAGATTTGTCCCAACGATATGAAGTCGTCCGTCAAACGTTCGAGGAAGCCGACGCAATCCTGGAGCCTTTAATCCACGCCAAATTAACCGGCATCCTTTTCGCCCCGGAAGGCGAAACGCAGGATCAGATCAAAAAACGCGAAGAGCGCATCAAGCAGACGGAAATCACCCAGCCCGCGGTCTTAACCGCGGACGTGGCCATCTACCGCCTGCTGGCGAGCTTAGGCGTAAAACCCGACGTGGTTTGCGGCCACAGCCTGGGCGAGTACGGCGCCTTAGTAGCCAGCGGCATCTTAAACTTTCATGACGCCCTGATCGCGGTCTCCGCCCGCGCCAAAGAGATGGCCGCGGTCAATGTGCCCGACGCGGGCAAGATGGCATCGGTTTCGGCCAACGTGGAAACCGTGGAGCCGGTGTTAAAAACCATCCCCGGCTATGTCGTGGTGGCCAACAAAAACTGTCCCTCTCAAACCGTGATCGGCGGCGATTCTCAAGCCGTGCAAGAAGCGGTGCGGATTTTCCAAAACAAAGGCATCGCGGCTCAAACCATCGCGGTTTCCCACGCTTTTCACTCGGCCATCGTGGCTCCGGCTGAAAAACCTTACCGGGAATTCCTTTCCAAGCTCACGTTTGGCAAACCCCGAATACCGGTCCTCTCCAACGTCACGGCGGATTACTACCCCGAAGAGCCCGAAAAAATCCTGGAACTTCTCTCCAAGCAGATTTCCCATCCCGTCGAGTTTATCCGGCAGATCCAGCGCATGCATCAAGACGGCGTCAGAATTTTTATTGAGGCCGGCCCCAAGCGCGTCTTAACCGCTCTGGTGACCGCCATCCTTGAGGGAAAATCCGGCGTGGCGGCCCTGGCCTCCAATCATCCCAAGAAAGGAGGCGTTTACGAATTTCAGGAGCTCATGGCGCGCCTGTTCTGCGAAGGAGCGGCTGTCAACTGGCCAGAAAAAAATCCACCGGAGGCCCCGGAGGATCTCTCGCCGGCCGCCCATTCCCGTCAAGATAGGCCTGTTGCCGTCATTTCCGGCATCGCGGCCGGAGGCCCCGGCACCTGGGACCAAGTTTTTAGGGAAGGATTTTTAGATGAACTTCTGCGCGGTCAAAATTTAATCGAACGCGTCCCGGAGGATGTTCAAAAAAAACAGATCGACAAAAATATCGTGCGCTTGGTTAAATCGGCTTCGGGTCATCACGCCTTCGAATCCATCAAATCAACCGAGGCAACGATCAGCTTGGCCGGCCAGGCGGGCGATTTCGATCTCGCCAAAGAATTCGGCGTCCCCCAGGATTGGGCCGAGTCCATGGACCGGACGTTCCAGATGGCTTTAGCCGTCGGACTTCTGGCTTTAAAAGACGCCGGGATCCCGCTGGTCGAATATTTTCGCGAAACCACGACGGGCAAAAAAATTTCAAAAGGCTGGAAGCTCCCCGAATCGCTTGCTCACGACACGGGCGTCATTTTTGCCAGCGCATTCCCGGGTTACGAATCCTTAGTCACCGAGGTCAGCCGCTTCCATCAAGCCAAGGCCAACGGCGGCGATTATCTTTTTCCTCGCGATTTTCTCCTTCGCGTTCTTGCTTTGGGCCATTCGCGCTTGGCGCAATGGATCGGCGCCAAAGGGCCTTCGGCCTGCGTCAACGCAGCCTGCGCCTCAACGACTCAAGCGGTGGCTTTGGCCGAAGACTGGATACGCCTTGGGCGCGCCAAAAGAGTCGTGGTGGCGGCGGCCGACGACATCTCTAATCCCAATCTTATGGATTGGTTCGCCAGCGGATTTTTGATCTCCGGGGCCGCGACCACCAAGGCTCATGTTTCGCGCGCCGCCCTGCCCTTTGACAAGCGCCGCCACGGCATGATCATCGGCATGGGCGCGGCCGGCCTTGTGGTGGAGGCCGATGAGGAGCTCCGGAAGCGCGGCACGCACCCCCTGGCTAAAATCCTGGCCACGGAATACGCCAACAGCGCTTTCCATGTCACGCGCCTCGACTTGGCCCATGTGGCCCAAGTCATGGAACGCCTGATATCGCGGGTGGAAAAAGAACAAGGAATCTCGAGGGACAAACTGGCCGAGTCCCTTCTTTTCATGTCCCATGAAACCTACACGCCGGCGCGCGGCGGAAGCGCGCAGGCGGAGACGGACGCGCTTAAAAAAACATTCGGCGCAAACGTTTCCAAAGTCATCGTGGCCAACACAAAAGGTTTTACCGGCCACAGCATGGGAGCCGGCATCGAGGACCCCCTGGCCGTCTGGAGTTTAGTCAGCGGCGAGATTCCCCCCATCGCCAATTACAAAGAACCCGACGCCGACTTGGCCGGCATTACGCTAAGTCCCGGCGGAAAAATGGAGCTGACCTACGCCTTAAGACTCGCGGCCGGTTTTGGCTCGCAACTGGCCATGACTTTCATTCAAAAAGCCTGGACGCGCGGCGTCCCCAGAATTTATGCGCCCAAACAGCATCTTCAGTGGCTTGGGGCCATTTCCGGAATCGAAAACCCGGAATGCGAGACGGTCAATAACACCCTGCGCTTAAAAGGGACGGCTAAAAACGCCGCTCCAGCCGCGCCGGAACCCGAAAAAAAACCAGCCGGACAAATCCCGGCCGCGGCGGCCCCGGCGGCTTCAAACGCCGGCGAACGATCCGTTCAGGAAACCGTCGTCTCTTTGGTCAGCGAAAAAACCGGCTACCCCAAGGAAATGCTGGAACTTGATCTGGACATGGAAGCGGATCTCGGCATCGACACCGTCAAGCAAGCGGAACTCTTCGGCATGATCCGCGAACGATTTGGAATTCCACGAAAAGAAGGCTTGTCGCTGAAAGATTACCCCACCATCCGCCATGTCATTCGATTTGCGCTGTCAAACGCGTCATATGGGTTTAGCGCAGGGGAGTCACCCTTGAACCCAGTAGCGGAGAGGGGCCCCGCGAGCACGCGGGGAGAACCGTCGGGACTGGTTCTCGGGTCTGGGGGCAAGGGTGACTCCCCTGCGCTAAACCTTTACAACGCGTCTAATGAAAAAAAGGTTGATAATCCTTCGGATGATAAAAACGGCTTTAAGCGCAAAATCCCATCTCTGCGCGCCGAAACGTTTTCTCCCGCCCCCTTGCGCCAGCTGGACCGCACCCGGCCCATTCTGGTGGCCGGCGCAAAGGCCGAAATCTGCCAAGCTTTTGAAACGGCTTTAAAAACGCGCGGATTTTCAGTGATCACGCTGGACCCTCGAACCGAACACTTCAGCCCCGCCACCCCCTTAGGAGGCGTTTTTTATCTGGAAGGGCTAAGCCTTGAAGAAAACCTGGCTCCCCGCAATGTCGCGATTCCTTTAATGCGGCTGGCCAAGGCTGTCCATAAAAACACCGAATTTTTCCTGGTGTTAACCGCCATGGATGGCCGGCATGGTTTGAGCGCCGGCCGGTTTAATCCTCTGGCCGGAATTTTAACCGGGTTTGCCAAATCTCTCGCCAAGGAATGGGACGGCGTTGCGGTCAAAGCCCTTGACCTGGATCCCCAACTCACAACCCAAGAAATGGCCGGGCTGGCTTTAAAAGAGATGGAGAGCGCAACGCCCGCTGTTGAGGTGGCTCTTAAGGCCAATGCCCGGTGGGTCATCGAAACCAAAGAAGAGCCCTCCGGCCAAACCGTTCGCAAGCTTGCCCATGGAACCAAGATTTTGATCACCGGCGGCGCTCAAGGGGTCGGTTTTGAGTTTGCCAAAGCCCTGGCCAAGAACCTCCGGCCCAGCCTGATTATTTTGGGACGCACCGAAATCCCTCCCGAGGCCCAGGCGTGGGCGGGATATTCTTCGCAAAAACTTCAAGAAGTAAAAAATAGACTCTGGGAAAATCTCAAAAACAGCCAGGCCAAGGCCACCCCCGTCCTTCTGGAGCGGGAATTCTCCAAGATCACGAAGGCGGCTCAAGTTTTTCAGAATCTTGAAACTCTCAAAACCCTGGCCGGAAGCGTCGAATATATCCGCTGCGATGTGAGCCAGGAAGAGGAGTTGGCCGAAACCTTGAAAAAAATCTGCCAACGGCATCCTTCAATCGACATGGTGGCGCACGCGGCCGGAATCGAGGAAAGCAAACTGCTCTCGGATAAAACCCCGGAAAACTTTGAGCGCGTTTTTGACACCAAGGCCGCCGGCGCCTGCCAGCTTACAAGCCTCATCCCCAAGACCCCCGGCCAGATATGGATTTTCTTTGGTTCGATCGCGGGCCGCTTCGGCAACGTGGGCCAGACAGATTACAGCGCCGCCTGCGATTACCTGGCCAAGCTCGCTTGGACCATGACGGCCCTGGGTCGAAGAACGTTCACCTTTGATTTAACCGCCATCTCCGAGACCGGCATGGCGACCAAACCCGCCGTCAAAACCGCGCTGGAGACAATCGGCATCGAGTTCATGGCGCCTTCGGCCGCGGTCTCCATGATGCTTCAAGAAATCTCAACCGGTAAGGGCGGCGAGGTTGTTTTAACCGGAAGCCTGGGCCGATTCGAACAACGAACGGCCGAGCAGCCGGCTGGAAAGCCCGCCTCCGGCCAAACCAAAACTGATTCTAAAATTGTTCTTCAAAAAACTTTTTCTTTGCAAGAAGATCTCTACCTCGACGATCACAGGGTGGCCGCCACGCCCTACGTTCCCGGGGTGATGGGACTGGAACTTTTCGCGCAACTGGGTTCGCGCTTTAGCGACATTCAAACCAGCCATATCCAAAACGTGCGCTTTAATCTGCCCATCAAACTGCTCCGGGACCGGCCGGTTTCGGTGCGCGTTATCGCAGAGAAAGCGCAGGATCTTGTCGAACTTAGCATCGAAAGCGATTTCATTACCCCTGCCGGCATTAAGCTGGGCGCTCCCAAAGAGCATTTTCATGCCCAATACGTGCCGGCCAGGAATCCCTCCGTTTGGGAAGACCTGACTAAACCCGCTATCGCGCCCAAGGGCCTGGTTTTAAGCGAAGACATTTATAAAGTTTTCTTCCACGGCCCGCGATTCAGAGTTTTGAAACAAATTCTGGCGCTGGAAAATGAAACCATCCTGGCCGAGTACCAGAGGCCGCAGGCGCCCCTCTGGAACGATACGCGGCCGAAAACCCATTTCTATCCTACCCTCATCGAGGCCGCTTTCCAAACTTGCGGCTGGTACGATCAGGCAACCTTAAAAAAGACCACGCTTCCGGACGCCATTGACCACGTTCAGATTTACAGCTACAGCCAAAAAGCTAAAAACTTTTATGTTTACGGAATTTATAAAGGCGCCGACGGCGGCAAAAGCGTCTATGACACTTTTGTGTTTGACGAAGAAGGCCAGTTGTGGGTTGAGTTGGCCGGTTACAAAACAATAAGGGTCTGACCAACAATAATATGCACATTAAAATTTTTCTGGCGTTCCAAACCACAACCGGCGGCGGCTTGGCCCAAACCCTGACAACAAGAGAGCGGTCGGTTTTTGAGGGATTTATAACACCCAAACGGCGGCGCGAATGGGCCGCCGGCCGCGTCGCGGCCAAACGCGCCGTGCGCCAAGCGCTGGCGGGATTCAATCTTTATCCCCGGCTTTCAGAAATCGAAATTCTTGCCGACGAATCAGGCAAACCCCGGTGGAACCCTCTTAAACTGCCGGCGGCCATTTCGCTGTCGATCAGCCACAGCAACGAGTGGGCCTGCGCCGCGGTTTCAACGGACTCAAGCCCGATCGGCATTGATATTGAAAAAATCGAAGAGCGCCATCCGGCCTGGCTTGAGGAAGCGTTCGCGCCGGAAGAACGCGCCGGAATCTCTTCATGGGATCAGGCCACGAAACTCTGGACCGAAAAAGAGGCTTATTCAAAATTTTTGGGTATCGGGCTTAATCTCGATCTCTGGAAAATCCGGCCGCGTCAAGGCGGCGCGCGGATTCAAAATTGGAAAAAGGGAGACTACTGGGTCAGCCTGGCGAGCGCACAGGGCACGGGGGGGTTGGGAGACTATGGATATCGATAATCCGTTAACAATTGAAAAACTGCCGCTGGCGGCGCTAAAAAAGAACCGCCACCTAAGCAGCGAAAAAACCAAAAAATTAATGGAACTTAAAACTCAAAACACGGCCGGGCATTTTCCGGATAAAATTCAGGCCCAAAAAGCCAAAGGCAAACTCACCGCCCGAGAGCGCCTGGCTTATCTGTTAGATCAAGACAGCTTCGAGGAAATCGGGCTTTTTGTCAAAACCCGTTCTCATGATTTTGAGCTTCAGGAAAAATCGCCCGCGGGCGACGGCGTCCTCACGGGAACCGGAAAAATCGGCGGGCGAAGCGTCGCCATTTTCGCCCAGGACTTTACGGTTTTAGGCGGCTCCTTAGGCCTGGCCCAGGCCCAAAAAATCGCCAGGCTCATGGACCTCGCCCTTGAAGCCAAAATTCCGGTGATCGGACTGCTTGATTCCGGCGGCGCGCGCATCCAAGAGGGCGTGGACAGCTTAGACGGTTATGCCCAAATTTTTTCCCGAAACGTGAAAGCCTCCGGCGTCATCCCGCAGATCTCGGCCATCCTGGGCCCCTGCGCCGGCGGCGCGGTTTATTCCCCCGCCTTGACCGATTTCGTCTTTATGGTGGAAGGCATCGGCAATATGTTTATCACGGGTCCGGATGTCGTTGAAAAAGCGACCGGTGAGAAAGTGGATTTCGAAACCCTGGGCGGGACCAAAGTCCACTCGGAACACAGCGGCGTCTGCCACTTTGCGGCTCAAAGCGAGCAAGACTGCTTCAGGCAAATCAAGGAACTTTTAAGCTACCTCCCTCAAAACAACCTGGAAACTTCGCCTATCACCCTGACGGCGGATAAAGATAACCGCGAAACCGCCCTGCTTGAGATGCTCGGCGACATGAACCCCAAAAAACCCTACTGGGTTCAGCACGCGGTCCGTCAGGTGGCCGATGACCACAAATTTTTCGAGGTTCAGCAAAACTACGCCAAAAATATCGCGATAGGATTTTTACGGCTGGCCGGGCGCGTGGTGGGCGTCGTGGCCAACAACCCGGCCCACATGGCGGGCGCCCTGGATATCCACGCCTCGCACAAAGCCGCGCGGTTTATCCGGTTCTTAAACGCTTTCAACATTCCGCTGTTGACCTTTGTTGACGTGGGCGGATACTGGCCGGGCATAGACCAGGAGCATGGCGGCATCATCCGCCACGGCGCTAAAATTTTATTCGCCTACGCCGAAGCGACGATTCCCAAAGTGACCGTGATTTTAAGAAAGGCTTACGGCGGAGCCTACATAGCAATGGGATCAAAATATATGGGAGGCGATCTCAACTTCGCTTTGCCTTCAGCCGAGATCGCGGTCATGGGTCCGGCCGGCGCGGTCGGGATTCTCTACTCCAAAGAAATCAAGCGATCGCCCAATCCGGCCGAAATGACCGAAAAACTTTCCAAAGAATACGCCGGCCGGTTCGCCTCTCCCTACCAAGCCGCCTCGACCGGCTCTATTGACGAGGTGGTGGAACCCAAAAAACTGCGCTTAAAATTAATCCAATCCTTCCAGTTGCTGGCCAAAAAAAGGCTCGCGGCATCGCCGCTCTTGCGCGGCAATATGCCGCTCTAAAAGCGCGAGAGGAAACCACTCGAACGTTCCGCCGGTTGTCAGCAAGAAAACAGCGGGTATGGCAAATGAACCCAAGGTCAGTTAACCTTGGGAAGAAATGAGGGTTCGCTTGCCTTTCTTTAAAACAGGTTTTCGCATCCGGATGGATTTTAACAAAAACAAATCTCAAGAAGAAAATTTTATTGCCCAAGATTCCCAAGAAGCGCTCATTAAATATTTATCAGACCCGGACCCCTACGTGAGGGCCATATCGGCTGAAGTTTTAAGCCGCGTGGGCGATGGGGGCGCTCTTGATCCCCTTGTTGAGGCGCTCAAAGACGACTCCTGGCCGGTTCGAGAGAAGGCGGTACTGGCCTTGGGCCGGCTTAAAAACAAAAAAGCGGTGCCTAACTTAATCGGGATGCTCTCTGATGATCAGGAAGCCGTGCGGGTCGCTGCCGCCGGCGTTTTGGGCCATCTTAAAGATAACGCCGCTGTCCCAGCCTTAATCCAAGCCTTAAACGACTGCTCCGCTCACGCCAGAGCCAAGGCTATTATCTCCCTGGGAATTATTGGGGACCAGCGGGCCATCCCTCCTCTCTATAAGTGTACCCAGGATCCTTTGGAAACAATCCGCCGTTACAGCTGCGAGGCTTTGGCCGATATCGGCAATGCCGCGATCCCCGCTCTTTTGCTCGTCTTAAAAGATGAAAAGGCCCGCACGTTCGCCACCGAAGCCTTAATGAAAGTCCGCTGAGGAAAGAAGCGGATAGTGTCTGGCACTATCGGGGATTATTGAGTGCGCTTTCTAAGCTCTTCTTCTTCCAGCCAGATAACGATGGGCATGATGACGAGCTGGAAGGCGACCACAAGAGCAATGTAGAACTTGCCGGTTAACGCCAAACACCCCAGCATAATGAAAATATGCCCCAGATAAGCGGGGTGAGGGCACCATTCGAATACTCCGCTCGCTACCCGCAGGCGAGGAGCGGATTCCGGCTTCAGTACCGCCCAAACCGCAAACCGTCTAAGGCCAAGGGCGTAGGCGCTCAAGCCAATCCCCAGAGTCCCAAAAATAATCAAAAAAATCCCCGCAAGCTGTACGGCTCCCGGTGGATCAAAAAGCAAAATCATAAAAGCGGCCTCAACGTACGAAAACCCAAGGAACGCGCCGACCCACAAAACAGCCGCACAAAAATAAAACAACAACGGCCGCCTGTGCCAAAAAGAAAGCAGCGCATGCAGCCACAAATGAAAAACCGGAACCGGCGCCAATAACGACACTAAGATATAGTCCATTATTTTTTCTCCCAGAAGCTATTCTAGAAAAAAAATTTTCGAACGACGTTCAGCCTCTCTCAATTTTCAAAAAAGATTAGACGACGAAAGCGAGCCAGGCATAGCTGATGCAATTTCCGGCGCCGTGAGCCAGCCAACTCGTTACGATGGAACCGTTTCCCCAGCGCTCATTGAGCGCCCCGAACCGCAGTAAACTCACGCTAAGAACATCAAGCAGATCAGGCGACCAATACCGAATCTGTGCCGAAGTTTACAGTCCCAGCCTGCGTAGATAAACGGTGCGCGAAATAAAGTAGGCAAGAAATCCCATGGGACCCAAAAGAAAGGTCAAGATCAGGCAGGGCGCTCGAAGCACGCCGGGGATGCCATTTTTGATCGCGTCATCTGTTTGCCACATTCCAACCAGCAAATCAAAAACCAGGTAATGAATCCACCCGGCCAACAAAACACCCGGCGTCTCAAATAGCTGTTGAACACCCGCCAGCGACATAAAACTCCCCTGCGCGCGCCCCAAATAACAAATGATCAAAATGGAATAAAGCAACGCCAACGCGAGCGGAATCAAGCAAGATAGAATCAGCCTGCGGGCCCAATGCCAGCGGGGCGCCGCCGCCAGAAGAACCCAAGCCGGCAGAACAAAAGCTATGGCAAGATTAAATAAAATTTCAAAATCCATCATGTTTTGATAGGAACGCGCCGAATCCATAGTTCAGCAACAGAAAGGCTTAATCCCCACCCCAAGATCAAGGTAATCCAAAAAAGATCCTGGTCCCGGACTATCTGAAAGGGAAACAAGAGGCTGTCAAAAACTCGCATCAAAGCCACCCCTAGACCCAAAGCATAGGCCCTGATCATCCATTTTCTATGCAGCCCGATTTTTTTAGCACGGATGTAATAAAAGGCTTTGGACAAGGACAAAAGAAACAGGAAAGAAGCGACCACCGCCACAATGGTTTCAGACGTTCCGCCAAATGGGATCAGGGTACCCAAACCCAAACCGGAAAGGCCAATCAACAAACCGCCGGCCACCAGCAAGCGCCCCAAAAAACGGTGTAAATATAGGGCTTTAGCCCGAACAAAAGGAAAAAACTGGATCGGCGCAAACAACAAGAAAAACCCTCCCAGAAGGATGTGGGTATAGGAAAAGAAGGGATGAGCCCGATAGCGATCCAATTGCGAGTTGTACCAATCGGGGCCCGGAGGCCACAGCGCGCCTTCGGGCGGCTTAAAATGAAACAGGTGGCCAAGGACAGAGGTTAGCCCCACCACCGTAAGAAACACCGCGCCGGTCTGGATAAACTTTCTCACGCTATGATTTAGAAATTTACGAAAATTTTATATTACCGTCCGGCCTGTTCTTTCCTAGAATGTCCTTGATGAAAACTTTCGTTGTCTTGGGTGGAGCGGGCGCCATGGGGCGCATCACGGTCCGTGATTTAGCGGAGTTTGCTCCCCCCGCTGATCGCATCATTATAGCGGACTACAACCTCGCCAAGGCCAAGGAGATGGCTCGATCCTTGAAACTGGATTCCCGCTTAGGCGGGAATGACAAAAGGATTGAAGCCATATTCGCGGATGTCACCAAACCCAAGGAGTGCGCCAAAAAACTTAAAGGGGCTTTTATCATCATCAACTGCGTGCAGTATCAGTTTAATTTACGGATCATGGAGATTGCGCTTTTAGCCGGCGCGCATTACATTGATCTGGGCGGGCTCTTTCACATGACCCGCAAGCAATTAAAACTAAATGCTCGATTCAAAAAGAAAAATCTTTTAGCAATCCTGGGCATGGGCGCGGCTCCAGGCATCACCAATCTTTTGGCTTGGAAAGCGAGCGAGCGTCTCGACAGGGTAAACCGCGTGGATATTCTGGTGGCCGGAACGGATAAAACCAATTACGACCGGCAACAGGTTTTGCCGGTATCTTACTCCTTGAAAACAATCTTAGAGGAGTTCTCCAAGCCTCCGGCTGTTTTCAAAAACGGCAGGTTCGGTTTTCTTAAACCCACCAGCGCCGACGGTCCCCATCAATTTCCCCAACCCATCGGCCAAAGAACCCCCATGTTCACTCTCCATTCCGAGGTGGCCACCCTGCCGATCTCCCTGAAACCCAAGGGGGTGCGCGAGGTGGCCTTCCGCATCGCTTTTGATCCCGTATTCACCGAGCGCGTGCGCTTGCTGTGCGATTTAGGATTTAGTCAAGAGAAACCAGTTCAATTGCAAGGCGTCAAGGTGGCGCCCATTGATGTTGTCAACCGCTTAGCCATGAATCAGGCGGCGGCCAAACCGATGGGGCCTTTGAAACAATTCGAAGTCCTTCGCGCCGTGGTTAAGGGAACAAAAAATGGCCATAAAACAACAATAACAGCGGATTGCCGCACCGAAGGCATCCCTGAATGGGGCCTGGGAACCGATGTGGATACCGGATGCCCCCCTTCCATCGCGGCCCTGATGATCGCTTCAGGCGAAATTCAAACAACCGGCGCTAGACCGCCCGAAACAGCGGTTCCGGCCGACCTCTTTTTCAAGCATCTTGAACTCCGGAAAATGCGCGTTTCCGTGTCCATCGGATAGCGCCTGCCATAGCGCCTGGCGCCATTTGGCCCCGTGAACACTATTGTGGCCTTTGGGGTCTTGTTATTTTCTGATAAACTAAAAAGGTGCCTAGATTCAGAGGGCCGCAAAAACGAACTTTTGTCAAAATCTTAACACAAAAACTTCGGCAGAAAAAAAATGTTCGCTTTGCCTACCTCTATGGCTCTTTTTTGAGCCGCCAAGACGCTCGCGATGTGGATATCGCTGTTTATTGCAAGGATTCAAAGGGCGCTTGGTCGCAGTCTCAGCTCATTGCCCAACGCCTTGAAAAAAACCTCAATTACAAAATTCCCCTTGACGTTCATAACCTTAACAAAACAACACCGGCTTTTGCCTTTGGGGTCATTTCTAGAGGAAAACTGCTGTTTGAACGCGACAGGGAGGAACGGCTGACTTGGGAAGCTCACCTACTCTCCGCCTATCAAGACATCCGGCCCATGCTGGAATTCCACGATCATCACTTTCTGACAAGATGAAAAAAGATGTTCTCAATCATCTTCGAGACCTGGAGGAAAACATCCGCGACTGGGAGTCTTATCTTCAGGAGATGCCTTTTGACAAATTTCTCAGCGATCGTTTTGCCCGCCATGCCCTGCTTCACGCCGTCACGGTCGCTCTTCAGGCAGCTATTGATATAGGAAACCACTGGGTCACGGAGCTCACGCCCCAGCGACCGGAAACCTACAAAGCCATTGCCGATCTGCTCGTCGAAAAAAAGGCTGTAGCGACAACATTGGGATCGCAAGTGGGGCTTCTGTTTGGGCTAAGGAATGTTCTTATCCATAAATATCAAGACCTTGAACTTAAACAGCTCTACCAACAGCTTCAAGCGGGCCCTTCTTCTCTCAAGTTATTCCTAGCCTTAGCCAAAAAAAGAGTTCAAAGAAAATAATTTCCCTAAATTTCCCTAAAGGTGTCAAAATTTCTAAAAACTTGACACACATCAAAAACGTCAAAAACTTTATACCCAAAAATGGCATAGGACTTTTTGCCTACGCGATTTTACCCTAAAGACCCATGCCACAAATTCTCTTGTTCGTTATAATTCCAATTGCGGGTCGGGGCCGGATATCCCTCGCCTTCCAGGCGAAGCCTTCTAGGTTAACGACTCCTTGGTAAAATGAGGGGTGGCCCCAGGGACGTATAGGAAGACAACCCATGCGGTCTTTGACAATA
>JACQJO010000028.1 GCA_016205025.1 Elusimicrobiota bacterium | reverse complement strand
CCCTTTGTCAACCCGCTTTCCTTATAACGATCGCTCGTTAAAGGAGGATTCAGCCTACAGGGGCGAACGGGAAATATCCCCTGGTTGGTACGTGTCAACCAACTAGCCTTGTAGAGCATTATTCTGGACACACGGAGGATTAACATGTCTAAGGGATATTACGAGGTCACAAGCGAGTCGGTGGCGGCGGGCCATCCCGATAAATTGTGCGATCAGATTTCGGACGGGGTCTTAGACGCCGTCCTGCGCGACGATCCAACCGGGCGCGTCGCGTGCGAAACGTTCGCTTCCTGCAACCTTATCGTTGTCGGCGGCGAGATCACGACCAAAGCGGACATTGACGTTAAGGCCATCGTCCGCCAAACATTAAAAGACATCGGTTACACCGACCCCAAATTTGGCGTCACGCCGGAAACGGTCACTGTTTTAAACGTGATCGGCAGACAATCGGCCGACATCGCGCAGGGCGTGGACAAGGGCGGGGCCGGCGACCAGGGCTTGATGGTTGGATTCGCTTGCCGTGAAACCAATGAATTAATGCCGCTTCCTTTAATGCTCGCTCACCGTTTGGTGCGCCGGCAGAGGGAAGTTCGCGAAAAACAGATTCTCGGTTATCTTGGGCCGGACGCCAAATCCCAAGTGACGGTGCAGTATTTAGACGGCCGGCCTTTAAAGGTCACCACCGTCGTTCTTTCGACCCAGCACACCGAAGATATTTTGGATAAAAGCGGGCGGCAAATTACGGAGAAAGCCCGCAAGGAGATCATTGAAGCCATTGTAAATCCCGTGATCGGACCCCGGCTGATGGATTCCAAGACCAGAATTTTGATCAATCCGACCGGAAAATTCGTCACCGGCGGCCCGGCGGGAGACGCCGGCGTGACCGGACGCAAAATCATTGTTGATACTTACGGCGGCGTTGCCCCTCACGGCGGCGGCGCTTTCTCCGGCAAGGATCCGACCAAGGTTGACCGTTCCGCGGCTTACATGGCGCGATGCATCGCCAAAAATATCGTGGCCGCCAGGCTGGCGGACCGGGCGTTGGTTACCGTGGCTTACGCCATCGGAGTCGCCGAACCCGTCAGCGTGCGCGTGGATTTCCAGGGAACGGCCGTTGCCAACGTTACGGAGGAGAGAGTCGCCCAAGCGGTCAGAAAAGTTTTCCCGTTGACGCCATTGGCCATCATCAATCATTTGAAATTGCGCCGCCCTATTTACCGGGAAACCGCGGCTTACGGCCATTTCGGCCGTCCGGAATTTTCCTGGGAAGCGACGGACAAGGCGGAGGCTTTAAGGGACGCTCTCGGCATTAAGAATAGCTCGAAGCTCCAAGCGCCCGTCTTAGCTTAGCCGGGTTTTTTAAAAAGGAGACAATTATGACAGCAGAAGTTAAGGATCTTAAACTTTCCAGAGCGGGCCGTGAGAAAATCGAGTGGGCCGGACAAAATATGCCGGTCGTGGCCGCCATCGCAGAGACTTTTCGCAAGGAAAAACCTTTAAAAGGATGGAGACTCTCGGCTTGTCTTCATGTGACCAGCGAAACGGCCAACTTGATGCGCGCCTTGAAAGAGGGCGGCGCGGAGGTGGCCTTGTGCGCTTCCAATCCTTTGTCAACGCAGGATGATGTCGCGGCCTCCCTGGCCAAGGATTACGGCGTTCAGGTGTTCGCGGTGCGCGGAGTCAACCGCGACGCTTATTACCGGCATCTCAAACTCGCTCTCTCGGTCAAACCCAGAATTACGATGGATGATGGAGCGGACTTGGTGAGCTTAATTCATACTAACGGTTATCACGCGGACGCTCCCGTTGGCGGAACGGAAGAAACGACCACCGGCGTTATACGGTTGCGGTCTTTGGCCGCCAGCGGCAAGCTTCGTTATCCCATTATCGCGGTCAACGATGCCGACACTAAACATATGTTTGACAATCGCTACGGCACCGGGCAATCCACTATTGATGGAATCATCCGGGCTACCAACGTTCTTTTAGCCGGCAAAAATATCGTTGTTTGCGGCTATGGATGGTGCGGCCGCGGTGTGGCCCAGCGAGCCCGCGGTTTGGGAGCGCAGGTGATTGTCACTGAAATTGACGCGGTTAAATCTTTGGAAGCCGTAATGGATGGTTTCAGAGTCCTGCCGCTTAAAGAGGCGGCTAAAATAGGCGATATATTCGTGACGGTGACGGGCAACACCTCGGTGTTGGGCAAGGAGCAGTTCGCCTTGCTGAAAGACGGCGCCATTTTGTGCAACTCCGGCCATTTTGACGTGGAGATTGATCTTAAAGCGCTTAAGACGCTCTCTAAATCCGTTCGCGAAACGCGGCCTTTGGTTGACGAATACACGCTTCGCAGCGGCCGGCGTATCTATATTTTGGGCCAAGGGCGTTTGGTTAATTTGGCCTGCGCCGAGGGGCACCCGCCGACCGTGATGGATATGTCTTTCGCGAACCAGGCTCTTTCCACCCTTTATCTGACCAAGAACGCCAAACGCCTTGGCCGCGAGGTGATCAGCGTGCCCAAGGAAATCGATCAAAGAGTGGCCAAACTGAAACTCCAGACCTTGGGAATCACGATTGACCGCCTGACAGCAGAGCAGGAAAGGTATCTCGCCAGTTGGGAGCTGGGCACCTAGGAGATTGAAAGAAGGGACGCTTCTCTGGGAACCTTCGGCTGGATTTAAAGAACAGGCTCGCCTTAGCCATTTCATTCGTTGGCTGGAAACTGCAAAGAACCTCAAGCTTTCCAATTACTCCTCTTTGTGGCAGTGGTCCACAACTCGCGTGGAGGAGTTTTGGTCCTGCCTGGCCGAGTACGCCCAAATTAAGTTTCACCAAAAATCAAGCCGGGTTCTTTCAGGCCATAAAATGCCCGGAGCTAAGTGGTTTGAGGGCGGGTTGATTAATTACGCTGAACATATTTTTCAAAACATTACCGACAAAAACCCCGCCATCATTGCCCAGTCCGAATTAAGAACCTTAACAACGGTTAGTTGGCCGGAACTGGCTGCGCAAACGGCGAGCATTCAGGCTTTTTTGAAAGAAATCGGGCTGGAACCCGGTGATCGCGTGGCGGCTTACCTGCCCAATATTCCGGAGGCGGTTGCGGCTCTTTTGGCCACCTCCGGCTTGGGCGGCGTTTGGTCCAGTTGTTCGTCTGATTTCGGCACAAAATCCGTTTTGGACCGCTTCCAGCAAATTGAGCCTAAAGTTCTTTTTGCGGTGGACGGCTACGGTTACGGCGGCAAGAAATTTAACCGTCTCGATGTGGTGGAGGAAATCCGTAAGAATCTGCCCAGCCTTAAAGCGGTGGTTCTTTTAAATTATCTCGATCCCAAGGCCAAACTGGAAGGCGCGGTTTCTTATCAAGATATTCTCAAGCGCAAGGCCGGCGGGCCGGAATTTATCGCCGTTGATTTTAATCATCCCTTGTGGATTTTATATTCCTCCGGAACAACCGGGCTTCCCAAACCCATTGTGCACAGCCAGGGGGGAATTTTGCTGGAACACTGGAAGGCGCTGGCTTTGCATACGGATTTAAAACCCGGAGACCGTTTTTTTTGGTTTACCACAACCGGATGGATGATGTGGAACTATTTAACCAGCGGGCTTTTGACGGGTTCCACCATCCTGCTTTATGACGGCAGTCCGGCTTACCCCAATCTTGAAGTTCTTTGGAAATTCGTGGAGCAAACCAAGATGAATGTTTTTGGAACCAGCGCCTCTTACGTTATGGCGCTCATGAAAAATGGAGTTATCCCCGCCAAGGTGGCTAATTTGGATTCGTTGCGCTCCATCGGTTCAACGGGGAGTCCCTTGCCGCCGGAGGGTTTTGATTGGCTTTATCAAAACATTAAGAAAGATTTATGGGTGGCCTCGATTTCCGGAGGAACTGATCTCTGCACCGCTTTTGTGGGGGGATGCCCGACACTTCCCGTTTATTCCGGTGAAATCCAGTGCCGGATGCTGGGAGCCAAGGTGGAAGCCCTTGATGAGGAGGGAAAATCCTTGACCGGCGAGGTGGGGGAGCTGACTTTAACCGAGCCCATGCCCTCCATGCCGGTTTATTTCTGGAATGATCCGCAGGGTAAGCGCTACCGCGAGAGCTATTTTGAGATGTACCCCGGCATCTGGCGCCACGGAGATTGGATCAAGATAACCCAGCGCGAAACCTGCGTCATCTACGGCCGTTCGGACGCGACATTGAATCGCCAGGGCGTCAGACTCGGCACCAGCGAAATTTACAGCGTTGTTGAAAGCGTTCCCGAAGTCTTGGATAGCTTGATCGTGGGGCTGGATTTACCAGGAGGCAATTACTTTATGCCGCTTTTTGTGGTTTTAAAGAGCAACGCCGAACTGGATGACTCTCTTAAAAAAAGAATTAAAGACAAGTTAAAATCGGAGCTTTCCCCGCGCCACATCCCCGATGAAATTTACGCGGTCGAAGCCGTCCCCAAAACCCTAAACGGCAAAAAACTCGAAATCCCGATCAAAAAACTTCTGATGGGAATCCCCATCGAAAAAGCCGCCAACCCCGATTCGATGGCGAATCCGCAGATTTTAAGCCAATGGCAGACTCTTTGTGACAAAATTCGCCAGAACCTGCCCATAGGAACGTAGCTTTCCGCAGAACCGTTCCCTAAAGGCCCAATTTAGAATACCCCGAAGGGCCCTGGATCAAAAAAGAAGATGGGTGTATTAAACCAGTGAGTGGCAGTTGATTCGTTAATTTAAATGGAAGATTGGGAGGTGTTATTGCATGAATAAAATCGTTATTTTTGTTGCGTGTATTTTTTTGGCCGGGACGTTGGCTTTCTGTGCAGAGGCGACCGGAAGCATTTCTGCTGGAGAGGCTTATTCGACAGTTGCCGCCTCTTTCGAAAACAGGGAAATCAGCGCTCCCGTCAACCCCGAAGCCGCTGTAAAGCCGAAATCGAGTTCCGAAGCTGATGAATCTGGGCAAAATGGAAATTCAGAATACGCAAAAGAATCAAACGAGCAAGTCCAGTTTTATCGTTCGCAAGCTAAAAAGTACAAAAAGCATACGGTTATAAGCGCCCCGACAGGCGCGGGGTTATTAGCTGTCTGGGCTTTGGGCAAGGACCCTCTTTATGGGGCTGTTGGTTATCTGGGCGCCGGACTTTTATTGGCAGGGGCATTTTTTGGAGTTAGAGATACCTTAAGAGAACATCCTCCATTGGGAGTAATTCTGTTTACCATCCTGGGTGGACTTGGGGCCGTTGCCGGCGCTGTCATGACGGCTCTGGATCCCGTGGCCATCGGTCCTGCCTTTGCCATATGCGGTGGTCTCTTTGGGTTGTTGGTAGCTATTGAGGCCGCTGTTTTATGGAACAAGAACAAAGCCAGGGCCGACCAACTTAGTCAGAGTTAGAATTAAACAGAATTTTTGGGGTCACATCTTGACTTTTGACGGATTCTGTCAAAAGTCAAGATGTGACCCCCTCGGAACTTGGATTGGAGGAAATTATGCGTCAATTCATTTTTTTGGTGATGGCTGGGTGTTTTGGTTTTTCCGTAAACACATGGGCGGCTACTGCTTTCGAAGGGGTTACTATTTCTGCCAAAACCTTCGATGGTTTAGCGCGCGTTATTTTAAGCGAAGAAAAGGATGTGACAGCCGCGGCGCCCGTAATAGGAGGCAGGGTCAGGGCTAACTTGACCACAACTACGCAGACGCTCGGAATTTTAAGGGGAAAAGACCCAAAGCAGACGTATGTTGTATATCGCATTGATAAAGATTACAGACTTAAGAATAAAGAACAATTGATCAAGCGAAGTCTTTACAGTGGAAAGACTGCAGGGGCTTTCTTTGGAGCTGTCGCGGGTTTCATTGGCAGTTGTATCTATAAAGGCATAACAGCACCTACTCAACCGCTGACTCGTCGTTTTCTATTGATTGCTTCTGGCGTGCCTGCGCTCGGCGGGCAATACTTTTTGGGGCGCTTAGCTGAAAAAAAGGCCAAAGAGCATCCTGAAACATGGAGAGGAACTTCCTATAGAGTAGAGCCGGTCGTGTTATCGGAAGATAAGTAATTACCCCCAAGCGCTCGGCATTGACGGTAAGTTATTTTCAAAAAGGTTTCCAGGTAGTTTCTGCTCTCAAAAAGTCCTTTTTCTGTCACCCCGCGAAAGCGCGGGGGTCCAGGACTCCATCGGGCGGGAAAGGGTCTGGATGCCGGACCAAGCCTGCCCCGTACTCGGATACGGGGTCCGGCATGACGACTTTTCGAGCAGAAGCTAGGCAAGAGGTGGAGACTGAAAAAATGGGGCGCGTGAAAATAACTAAAGTCGCTATTTTTGGTGTTTTATGTTTTGTGGGAGGTGCGCATTCCCAAGTATTTTCTCGGGAAACCGTCACGCCTTATAAAATCATGCTCGTTCACATTAAAAAGGCGAGAACGCAGGGGTTGCCTAATTGCTGGTATCAAAGCCATGCGCGGGCGACCGAATATGCTTATGAGCGATTGACCGGTAATCGCATCAATCTATCGCCTAATTATTTCAGCGCCAATAATATGCGCGCCAAGGCTTTGGAGGCTTTAAAAAATCCATCGCTTCCGATCAAATACATCAGCGTCGGATCATGGGGATCCCCTTTCGAAATCCAGATGAGGTATGGACTCATGATAACAACGCCTGTTCTTACCCCGCGCAGAGTGGAAATCCTGCAAGAGAAACTGGCCGAAATTGTCGGAGAATTCAGGAAGGAGCTAAAACAAACAATAAATTCTGATGGGGCTTATCAACGTCTTTTGGAGTTATATGAGAGCAGAATAAACGCAATAGTCGACAACAGCGGCGCTTCCTCCGATCAAACCTTCTATCTGGGTAACCGTGAATATACGCCGCTGACCCTCGCGAAGACATTTCCCTTGGATCGGATGAAATGGGTAGTCGTTCAAGTCGGGGATAGAAGCCGTTATCTGCCGCAACTGCCGATGATATCTTCCTACGAGGAGATGATCAGTCTCGCTAGAAAATTTCAAAATCAAAAGTTCGCTCTAGATCTGGAAAATATTGGCGGGAAACGACGGACGAGATTCCTTCTTAAGACGGACCGTGTTCGTCCGGCATTCGAGTCCATCGTTGTTCCGAACGCTGAATCTTCTGGATACTTTGGATTTTTGCTGAAATCAAAGAAATCCTTAGAAGGTTTTATTCATGGCGCCCTTTCCAATGGTCTGCCGGTAAAGAGTGACTCGTTGATTTCCGGATATTACAATGTGGATAGATCGGTGAGTATAAGAGTACGAAAAGATCAAAAGATTCCAAAGCTCAATTGGTTTTCCATGGATCACGGAATGGTAATTGTGGGAATTGAAAAATCCAAGGCCGGCAAGGTGAAAGTATGGCTGCAAAATAGTTGGGGTCCGAGTTTACTCGGCGATAAGGGTCTGATCAAATCGTCCCTTACGGATCTAGGTAGATTGATAAATCGGCTCAGCTTCCCTGTGATCATCACTGGCCTTCGCTAAGGGACCGAAGTTTCAGTAGACCTAGTGGACTTTGTGGGCTATTGATTAGATGGTCAAGGCCGGTAGCGCTAAGCATTCGGCACTGCCAGCAAGTTATTCTTAAAAAGGTTTCCAGACGCGGGCGAGCTGCATTAAAGCAACAAAAATTAGGTGCGGGCCCCAGGAGGCCAGATCGGGCCGGATTAGGCCGTGGGTGGCCAAGGTCTTGGTTAAGCTCACCATAAACCAGTAGACAAGGCCCACTACGATCGTGATTCCAAAAAGAACGAGTTTGCCTTTGAAAATTTTCCTGGGAAGCGCGGTCAGCACTGTCGTGGCGGTCAGCGCCATGATGATGAAGGCGATGGAGGCTGTCAGGCGCGAATGGTATTCGGCCGCTAGGCTGCGATGAGCCATACCCCTGTCCTTGAGGATTTTTAAGTTTTCGTTTAGCTCGCTTAAGGTCATTTCCTCCGGGCGCCAGGAACTGGGCAAAAGATTTTTTGGCGTTTCCTTGAGCTCCAGGGTCAAATGATCGAGCAGCTGGGTTGATACCTCGGTTTCTTCGCCGCCGGATGGATAACTGCGTTTGGCCGCCGTTTCCAGAATCCAGAGTCCGCGTTTTTCATCGTGATGCCCGCGTTTGGCGAAGATTTCGCCTATATGCCGGCCGTCGCGCCATTCATCAATCCAAAGATTTTCAAAGCGCACGCCAGCGGGGTCCAGCAAGCCGAAGGTGAAATACCGGGATTCGCGGCCTTTGGCCACAAAATTGCGCAAAGGCCCGCCCAGTTTCGCTTTTTTTTGAATATCGGTTTTAAGATATGTTCTGGCCTGCCGGTAAAAGATAGGGGCGTAGGAATCGATTCCCAAGCTCCCGGCCAAGGTTAAAGCTGCGGCAAATCCCAGTATCGGCCCCTGCAGGCGCAGGGTCGAAATCCCCAGGCTTTCTAAAGCCACGAATTCTCCCGACCGGTGAGCGTCATCCAAAACGGTCAGCGAGGCTCCCAGGAACGCGATCGGAGCGCCTCTCCATATCCAAAAGGGGAGTTGGCGCCCAAGATAAGCCAAAACCGATCCCGCGCCGGCGTCGTGATTCAATAGGATGTCGAGCTTTTCCAAGAAAACCGACAGGGTGAATAAAATCGCGAAGAAAGCGGACCATACAAGAAATTGATGGAGCAAGCTTTTGGCCAGATAGCGGTCGTACAGGGTGTTATAAATCATATTGTTAATAGCGCTTGAGCGTCTGAAAAATGACCAGCCCGGCCGCGGTGAAAGCCCAGTTGATGGCCCAAGGCTGTTGGACGCTGGAAAATAAGACAAAGGATATCCAATAAAGACCCAAAAGAGCCAGCGCCAGCCCGAATCCAAACCCCTTAGATCGGCGCCCCATCGCGAAAGAAACCAAGCCGCACGCAAAACAGAGAAATAGCGGGCTAAACGCCAGGCTATGGCGGGATTCGAGTTCCAGGCGGTCGTCTTTGGAATTTTTCATTTTGGCGCGCAATTGGGCGCTTGATTTTTCACGGATGCCCGGTTGGGGCATTTGATCCGTATTGATGGGGATGTAGTTTTCATAGGAACTAAAAGAGCAGGCGGTCACATGCCCCGGCCGGGACAAATCGGGGTATTCCAGCGTGCCCGGAAATATGCGCAGGAAAAGTTGGACCCTGGCGGGCCGGCCCTCTTGCGGCGCTTCGGCGATGATGCGGTAAACGGCGTTTTTGCCGGTGACCTTATAGGGGGAATCCTCGGAGCCCGGAGCTTGGGATTCCTTGCGCTGTTGGTTGGAGTAAAGAACGACGTTGCGCAGGGCGGGCCCGTGAACTTCTTCGGCGAAAAGCTGGGTGTGCTCGAGATCAAGCCAGGTTTTTGGTTCAACGCGCAGGTTATCCGAGGGGTTTCTTCCGTGGAAAGCGAACTGCTTGATATGCAATCGCGACTGGGGGCCTATTTGGTGGACCAGTGGGTATAGGCTCGCGCAAAAAACAGCCCCCAGGATCATCAGAAATCCCATGGTCCATCTCTGGATATCGACGCCCACGCTCTCCATGGCCAAAAATTCCCGGTCTTCCTGAAGCCGGGCGTTGGTCAGGATGACGCCCAAAAGCAGGCTCATCGGCACGACGAAGAATGTCACGCTCATCCAGTATTGTCCATAAAGATAGCCCAGAGAGCGCAAAAAAATGATTCCGTTTGCCCCCGCGACTAGCAGAGCCATTTCGAAGAGCTTGGAGGATTCGCCGAAAAAGAAAAAAAGGCTGAAGATGCCCACGCCCAAACCGAAATTACCCAAAAATTCTTTGAGGTAAGCCCGCATGAAAATTCGCATTTTCAAGAATTTTAGGATTTATGCAGGGTCTTTGAAGAATTCGCAATATTGCAATTTTTTTATTGCATTTGGCCGCTATTCCTATCAAACTTGAGGCGCATGTTGATGAACACCTTGCCCCGAGGCGGGGAAAGGGGTTTTATTATGCGTTGCCCTATTGGGGAGGCAAGAGTTGCGTTTGCGCGTAAGAGTACGGCTTAAAACGTTGGCGGGAGCTTGTCTCGCGCCGGTTTTATTTTTTAACACTTTTTGGCTGGCGGGGCAGGATTTTTTCAGTGATCCCGAAAGCTTTTGGTTAGCCGGAGATCCCGGCGAAGCTTACTTTCCCGGAGCCTCGTTTTTGATTTTAAGGCGAGAGCCCGATCAGCCGTTGTTGCCCAGCTTAAGGCCTGAAGCGGATCATGACGAAGAGTTAAGCTGGGAAGAATTTCTAGAGAAACATTATCGTCCTTTAAAATTCGACTTGAAAACTTTCGTCCAAGCCAGAGCCGAGATCGAAGAGCGGGAAACGCCTGTCAGTTCCTTTGAAGCTCGCGAAAAAGAGATCACCGAGCGCCTGGCCCTTCCCCTGGCGCTGGAGCCCGAGCCGGACGCGCCCCGGCCGAAACCGCCGGAATTGGAGATTCCTTCCTGGGAGGGCAAGGTTGCGATCGCCGGAAGAAAATTGATTTCGTTGAGTTACCAGACCAAGAAATTTTTAAATCCCGCCCATCCCCTGCGGCCAAGGGCCACGCCCAAACCTATTTTTGATCTTCGCCAGGAATTGCAGTTGCGTATTTCCGGCAACGTCAGCGACCGGGTGGTCATTAACGTTGATTACGACGATACCAAGGAGAACAAGAGGGATATTTCAATCGTCTATCGGGGCGCTCCCGGCGAAACGGTCCGGGAGATTTCTTTTGGAGACATTACGCTGAATCTTCCGCAGACTCAATTTACGTCTTATTCCAAACAGCTTTTCGGCATCAAGGGAGAGTTTGATTTTAAGAGAGCGCGCCTGATGGCGGTGGGCAGCCAAACCAAGGGACAATTCGCGGTTAAGCGCTTTAGCGGCCAGAATCAGTTCGAGTCGGGCGATATCAAGGACACGGATTATATCCGCCGCACGTTTTACGATTTGGCGTTCTCCTCGGCTCATTTGCCCCTGCAGGCGGGAAGCGTGGTGATTTACCGCGATGACCGGAATCCCAATAATGATTCCAACGCGCAGGATATCAACGCTGAAGATTTTGTGGTCGCGGCCTCGACCTATCAGGGGAAAATGGACACGCTAGTGGCCGGCGTTGATTACGTCGTGGATCACCAGAAAGGAATCCTGCGGTTCCTGCAGTCCCAGGCGGTCAATTCAGTGATGGCCGTTGATTATACGGCCGCCGGCGGGACCAGGCTTTCCAGCCTTGCGGGAACGGGAAAGCCGAAGATCTTAAAGACCGACAACGACCTGGCCATCGCGGACGCGGCCAACGAGGTCGGCTACCGGCGAGAATCAAAAACTTTCTACTCATTCAAAAGAACGAAGATCATGCGCGACGACGGTAAGGGGTCTTTCATTCTGAAATTGCTGGAAAAGGGGTCTCGCAAGGACGTTTCCTCGGATTTGGGAATTGTTTACCCCAATAACATCGAGGTTGATTTCGAACAGGGCATTTTCCGTTTGACCAAGGCCATTCCGGATTCCGAGGTGTATCTGCCGAGCCCCATTTCGAAGTATGTGTTCGCCTATGAAATCCGTTTTGTCCTTAAAACTTACATTTTGCAGCCCAACTTGGTTTTGCAATCCGAAAAGGTTTATCAAGACGGCCGTTTGTTGACCCGCGATTTGGATTATTTCATTGATTACGATTCCGGCTTTTTGACGTTTCTGCGGCCGGAAACCATCACTCCCGAGACCCAGATCGAGGTGACTTACGAAGTGGCTCCTTTTGGTTCGCGTTTAACCGAAACGTTGATCGGCGCCAGAGGCGAAGGCGATTTATTGAAAGACGTCAACATCGGCGACAAGTTCAGGTTTTCGCGTTTAACCGTGGGCAGTTCGGTCTTGCTTCAGCAGGCCGCCAAGCCGGCCACCATACCGGACATCCGCTCACTGCCCACCAGCTATTCTATCTATGAGGGGGACGCTCATCTTTACGATTTGCGCCTGCCAGGCATGCCATTTACGACCAATTTGCACACCGAGATCGCACGCAGCGTGCGCAATCCTAATACATTTAAGAAGGCTCTGATTGAATCCATGGAGGGGATCAAGATCGAGGACGCGTCCGGGCTTGATCCCCTGTTTTGGTTTCCTTTGCCCAACGCGGACGCAACGTCCAATAAGTTTGGAGCTTTGAGTCTGTCTGCTGGATCGGAAAGAGTCAAGAATATCAATCCCAACGCCGACGTCGGCGATGGCGACACCCAGCCGGTTTTAAACATCTCTTATGATCTCGGGACATCAACGGCGGCCAGCGCCGGTTACCTTTTTTCACCCATCGGTCTGGATTTTTCCAATAAGGAATTTTTGGAGTTGACCTTAATCAGCGATACCACGGGTTCCGATGCTCCTGAAATATCGTTTACGCTGGGCCGGGTCAATGAGGACGCGGACGCGGACGGCGTTTTAGACAAGGAGGACGTCAATAGCGACGGCGGCTTGAACTTCGGCGAGGACGTGGGTTGGAACTACAATAATCCGGACGGCTCGATCATTAAGATCGGCGCCGCCAACGGCCGCTTAGACGGCGAAGATATCGACAGAAACGGGCGTCTCGACCCCGAGGACCCTTCCGTCGGCGGAACATTCGGGCTTGTGGCCGGCTCGACGTCGAGCGCGGTGAATTTCACCACCTGGTTGACGACCGCCGTTCCCTTGGGGGTTACCACTTCAAATCAAGCTCAATGGGTCAGCGTGAAAACCTTAAGGGTCACCGTTAGAAGGAAACCCGGCGGAAAATCAAGCGGCGTCATACGAATAGCCAGGATGGCCGCCGTGGGCACGCGCTGGGAAAGACCGGTCACCAGCCTATCGACGGGAACGGTTCTAGTCACTCCGATCAACAATATTGATGACGTCGGCTACGCCCCGCTTTTCGCGGCGGGCGGAGAGGTGGCGCAAGTTTTTGACGATCTTTACGGGGGCAATGATCAGCCGGGCGGGGTGCCCCGCTCCACACAGGGGCGGCGCGAGCAGTCATTGAGAATCCGTTTTGACGGTTTTGCGGCGTCTTCCACCAGCGCCCCGGGCGTGGTCACGACCCAGCTTTCTTTCCCGAGAGCCGTTGATCTGCAGAGTCATAAAATTCTGTCTTTCTTTTTCAACGGCCCGGCCTCAACGCTTCCGGCCGGAACCAGTTTTTTCTTGCGCGTGGGTTCGGCTAATGACTATTGGGAGTATCAACTGCCGATCGGGGCCGGCAATGTAAGCCGGACTTGGTATCTGCTGAAAATTAAGCTTGACGATTTAAACAAAGACGGAAAGGTCGACACCGTTTTTGCGGTGAACCGTCAGGAATTAAATCCCGTCGTCACGGTTAAGGGAATTCCCAATTTAGGCAGTGTGCCGCAGATGGTCGCCGGAATATCCGTTCCCGCCGGCGCCGCGGCCATTACGGGCGACGTCTGGTTGGACGATATTTTCATGCAGGAGCCGCGTGAAAAAAAGGGAACGGCCAAATACTACGCGCAGGATTTTTCCGTTCCCCGATGGGCGAATTTCGGTTTTTCCTATAAATCTTACAACCAGGATTTTGAGTCCCCGGGGCAAGCCATTATCAATCAAGGATTGACGCAAAGGACCGCGAATTTAAGTTTTTCGCGTTTCGCCTTCATGCCGTTTAACGCCAGGGGTATGCGGGAAATTCTTTTGACCCCCAGCGTCATTCAAACCGGAGCCTCTAATCTCGTTTCCCAACTTTCGGAAGGGCGCGTGGAAAAAGAGTCCGCCGGCGCGGACGGCTCGTTGGATTTACCGGTCCTTCCGCCCGTTTCCTGGAGCACGTCTAAATCCCGCGTGGATAACAAAAGTATCCAAAGAATCGATGACACCGAGGCGCATTCCGGATCATTCTCCATGGGTTCACCCCTGGGCTTGAGATTCATTCAATCATGGTCGAATTCCGCGGGACGATCCACGACGAAAGTATTTTTCTCCAAGGCCGACCGGTTGAAAGGATCGGACAATTTGGCCGAATTTTCCGAAACCTACAACACCTCGATGGCGTTGAGTTTTTTTAAAACCCGTTTTAGCTTAAATCCCAGCTACCGTTTATCTACCGTGCGAGAGAAAAGGACCATCTTAAATCAAGACGACACGCAAACGATTCAGCATTATCCCAAAGCCCGCGCGCAGGATTCGGGTCTTTCCACGACGGTTAAAATATTTAAGTGGCTGGAGCCCAACGCCTCCTTCACCAGTTCGATTCAGGAGAACCACCGCGTGGAGTCCCCGTCATTTACCATAACGGGAGTCAATCAGACGTTTTTAAGAGGACAGCTAAAAAGCATCAACCGGCAGGCCTCAACCTCGTTTTCGCAGAATTTGGACTTTTCACGCCTGTTCCCGGATTTTAATCCGACTCGCTCGTTTACTCATTACATCAATTACCAAACAACCGACGGCGATTCTTATGAAAACGTGTTAAAGGACTTCAAGGCCGCTGACAAGCTCTGGGTGCGCAAACAGCTCAAGCCCACTAACGCCGGCGCGCGACGCACCAATTTGACTTTGCGCGACGCGATCAGCATTAACAGCCGGTGGAGTCCTTTTGTGGCGGTCTGGCCGCAGAGTCCCTTCGCCACCCTTTCGATTTCTCATAACTACTCGAAATCCTTGGACCGCACAGAGACGACCGGCACTTCGCGCAAGAGCTTGAGCTTGAGTTTTCCGGATTTGACCGTTTCGATGTCCGCCCTAGAACGCCTGCTAGGAGCCCAGCGCTGGATGTCTTCGACTTCTTTAACGTCGCGTTTCAGCAAGCGGCTTCAGTCCAACATCAATATTGACAAGAAAGTTGACATCAATCTGGGCAGTGACCTGCATTTTCTGGTTTGGCAGAAATATGATTTGACGACCAGTTATTCTGAAGGAAAAAGCAAAACCTTCAACCTGGTCACAAAAGTGAAAACCAGCGACGCTTTAAGCCGCAACATGTCCCTTCAGGTCGGTTTTAACTGGGGCGTGTGGCGCTTGACCAACAAGATGGGTTACGCCACCAATAAAGCGATTGACGGCTTGGGTAAATTGACCGCCGATCAGAAAACGATTTCTCCAAGCGCCTCGGTTCGCGGCGATTTCAGCCTGCCGGCGGGTTTGGCGCTTCCCTTCAGTTCTAAGAGGCTGACCTTCACCAACCGCATGATCATCACCTCTGGGCTCGGTTTGGAACGCCGGACTTCCAGCCTTAACGTGGAGCAGACCAATACGGATGACTGGAACTGGAATTTAAACGGGGATTTCGAGATTGGGCGCAATCTTCGCGCGGGCATGGGTTCCACCTTTAATTTATTCAAGAATCGCGTTTTGAAAGACCAAGATTTTTACACCTACGCGATCAACGCGCAGATCGTGTTCCAATTCTAGGAAGAAGGCGTATAGAGCGTATGGGGCGGATAAGGCGGATAGAGTGAAGGAAATAAAAAGTTTTTTTAAATTGACATTGAATTTTTTATTTCCGCCGCTTTGTCCAGGCTGTGAGGTTTACCTGGGCATCAAGGCTGACCCGGCGCGGCTTTGCCCTGATTGCGCGGCGGGCCTCGCGGCGGTGGCACGGGAACATTTGTTCCGGGAGACCGGAAGGGCCGGGTTGGAAGTTCTCTACTCCCTGGGCCCCTACGGCACCGAGCCTTTGACCCGGTTGATTCATAAGATCAAGTATGAGCAAAAGGACTGGATTGTTGATGCGCTCATCCCTGCGTTGAGGGATTTTTTGGCTAAAGCGCGCCTTCAAGACGCTGTTGACGCGGTGGTGCCGGTTCCCTTGCATCCCAGGCGTTTGCGGTCCAGAGGTTTCAATCAAGCCGAATTGATCGGCCGGGCGGTAGGGGAGATTTTGGGCAAACCCGTTTATGGCGACGTTTTGAAACGTTTGAAATCCACGCGGCCTCAAATGAGCCTGGCGCAATCACAGCGGCGCAAGGAAAACGTCAAAGGAGCCTTTGGTCCGGCCGGCAGGACGTTAAATCCGGACCAGAGAGTTTTGTTGGTGGATGATGTCGCCACCACGGGGGCCACGCTTCAAGAATGCGGCCGGGTCCTGGGCGGCATGGGCGTCAAAAAAATTATCGGATTCGCGTTGGCGGCCTAAAAAATTCAAAAAGGTTATAATCCGTTGGTCAGCTTAATTTTTCAATTGGAGGTTGATTGATATGTCTATCCGCGTTGCCATTAACGGTTTTGGAAGGATCGGACGGTTGATTTTGCGCGCCGCTTTTGCGGCAAAAAACGGCTGCGCCGGGGCGATCGAGTGGGTGGCGGTTAATGATTTAACGGACGCCGCTACGCTGGCTCACTTGTTCGCTTATGACTCCACCTTCGGGCGTTTTGCCGGCGACGTTAAAGCCCAGGGCAACAAGCTGATTATCAACGGAACTGAAATCGAAGTCACGTCGGTCAAGGAGCCGAGGGAGCTTCCTTGGGGAAAACTGGGCGTTGATTACGTGGTGGAATCCACCGGCAGATTTACCGAAGCCGAGAAAGCCAAGGGGCACCTTGAAGCCGGAGCCAAACGCGTCATCATCTCGGCGCCGGCCAAAGGGGAAGACCTTACGGTCTGCATGGGCATCAATGAGGAAAAATACGATCCCGTCAAACATCGTATCTTGTCCAACGCCTCCTGCACCACCAACTGCTTGGCGCCCTTGGCCAAGGTTCTGCATGAAACTTTTACCATTGACCGGGGATTCATGGTGACGATTCACGCCTTCACTAACGACCAGCCGGTTTTGGATTTTCAGCACAAAGATCTGCGCCGCGCCCGCGCGGCCGGGCTCTCCATGATTCCGACGTCAACCGGAGCGGCCAAAGCGATCGGGCTGGTTCTGCCGGAACTCTCCGGCAAGTTAAACGGCATCGCGATCCGCGTTCCGACGCCGACGGTTTCCATCGTGAATTTCTCCACCCAGGTGGCCAAGCCGACCGGAAAGGAAGAGGTCAACCAGACGTTTAAGAAAGCCGCCGAAACGGCTAAGCTCAAGAAGTACCTCGCCTACAACGACGCGCCCCTGGTGTCTAAAGACTTTCAGGGCAACCCCGCCAGCTGCATTTTTGACGCCACGCTGACCGAGGTGATTGATGGCACGCTGGTCAATATTTTCGGCTGGTACGATAATGAATGGGGATATTCCAGCCGCGTGGTGGATTTGGCGGCTTACCTGGCTTCCAAGGAACCCAAGACAGTTGCTGCTAAAAAGACAGTTAGAACAACTCGTTAGGTTAACGCTCATAAGTCCGTAGAATATAGCCTCCTGGACTTAATTACGACCTTTGTTTAGCGTGCTCTCCTCTATTTGGCATTTCATCTCTTCCGGGTGAGTAGATTTATAAAATTCCAGCAGGGATTTTAGAGTGTCAGATTTGATTTTTATTGAGGCAGCCTCTCGTGTTTTATTGACGATAGATAACCCTCTTTTGGAATCCAACTTAGTGACTGTAATTTTATGGGCATCATATAATGCTCCATAATTCGCCATGAATTGTGGCTGCCAGGGGTCTTTCGAGTCCACCAGTCTGATAATAGAAATGGGCCAGGTGTCGGGCAATTGGATTATCCCCGTTGAAGCGGTTTTGCCGCCAGCTGGTGGAACAGGCATCGAGAATTCATAGATAGCACGATTTGTTCCAAAATAAAATTTACCTTTTTCTCCTATTAGTTCCCCATTTAAAATCAACCAATCATTAAAATGCAACCAATGCTGAATTTCTTTTCCCATGCTTAATGTTTTTAAACAAAGCAAGGATGACCACAGAGTTTTATCGTGCGGCAACACTGGCTCTGGCGATAACTTAACGGGGACAATGGGATCATTTGGCCTCATCCATTGCATTATAACCGGGTCACCATGCTCAATACTCGGCATATTAAAAGCCAGGAAATCTGTCCTATCCAATGGCTCAAAAAAGATATTTTTTCCGACAAGAGATTCCTTAAGAAATTTTTCTTGAACCTCTGGTATTGCCGGCAGCGTATCAATGAGTTTGGCAACAACTCCGTTATCGAGCCAAAGATAATTTTTTCGGACGGCCTTTACAGTATGAACAGAATCGTAAAATGGTTTAAATTTTTTAAATTCGACTTCCTGTCTTTCGAATTTAATTTCCGCACGCTCTTCTTCTTGTTTTCGATAGTAACCTGGTCGAAATGCCTCTCTTTGCACCCTGAATTTTTTTTCATGAGGCTTCATGATATGCTGGTATTTCAAAAATTCAGAGTAGAGCGTACCCGTGGGAAACGATGCAAGACGCTCAACTCTCTGGACAAAGCGCAGTTTTTCTTCTGCTTCTGCCTCGAAGCGAAGATGCAGCCAATAGCTAGCGAAAAAAGAATCATCATCCACGGGCTTAGGCTTAGGAGGAGCAATGGCATAGCCAAGTTGATTCAAGGCAGAAACAATTTGATTTCTCGCATTTTCATCAGATAAATAGCGATCAAGATAACTCATTCTTTTGGGCCGATCGAACTTTTCCTCGTAAAGCTTCATAACATGTTCTATCTCTTTCTTGCAGAATTGAGGGGTCAGAAGTTGCCCTGTGTTGACAATTTTGCTGCACAGTTGTGGTTGTGACGTATTGTAGGCAATGCTGTAGATACACTCGGTTCTTGGAAAATGGAAATAATCTGATCGGCCCCTTTCGGGAAATTTAATGACAGCATTCGGAGAAATTTTTTCGCACAGAGTAACGCTATTATTTCGAAACGCCGCTAGTTCAAACAGGCGCTCATTGGCGTTTGGTAAACGCTGTCTGCGTGGGCTCATCTTTTCTTCGTAGCTCGCATGCCTACTTAGTTGTGCCAAGAATTTTTGATCATTCAGAGTTTTTACAAGATCTTTTCTTAATTGCGCTACGGCTTGGGCCAGAGCGTTTCGCTGTTCCTTTGATTGAAAAGTTGTTGTCATAGATTTCTGATCGTAGCCAAAATACTTGAAAATTCTAACCAGTTCTCCACCGACGGGCCCCATCGGCTCCATGGGAGCATGGTCGGATTTCATGCAGTTTTTTTCGGAATAGTAACTCCCGTCTAAAAATAAATGCTTAGCCTCCTTGACATGTTTGCAAAATGACTTTATTCCGCTTTTTTGAGCAAAGTTGTCATAGCACACGGAACGCGGGTATCTAATTTGAGTGCCCTGACCGCCAAGCGCAGCCATCCGCGTCTCCTTTGGAGAAATTTTTTCACATAAGCTGGGAAGATTAAAGTAATAGGCAACACTAAGGTAAAAATCATTTAAATCTACTTGTACTAGCGTACTACTGTTACTCCATGTCCCATTAAGCAATAGTAGAAAGGCGGAAAATAAGTAAGGGAGATAAAGAGTTTTTCTCATTCTGGCGATCTTTTTACATAGTTTATTCTTATTAGGAAGTATAAGTTGCATTCACCATTTATTCCAGTTGGGGTTGGGAGCTTTTTGTAAACGATGAGGAGTCGAAAGGGGCAGGTTTGCTAGAAGATACGTTTTCCCAGCAACGATAAGATCAGCTCGCTGCCCAACTCCGCCGTGGCGTTTTTGTTATCTAAAATAGGATTAACTTCCACCATGTCCATGGAGAGAGCCAGCGTGGAATCGGCCAGAAGTTCCATGGCCAGGTGCGCTTCCCGGTAGCTTAAACCGCCTTTCTTGGGCGTTCCCACGCCCGGAGCGATGGCGGGATCCATGACGTCGATGTCGTAGCTGACATGAATGCCGGCTGTTCCGTTGGAAGCAAGACCGATGGCCTCCTCCATCACCTTGGAGATACCGAAACGGTCGATTTCTTTCATCGTGAAAATTTTAATTTGCGATTTGGCGATCAATTCTTTTTCCCTGTCGTCAAGATCGCGCGCGCCGATTAAACAGGCGTTTTGGGGCAAAATTTTTCCTTTAAATCCTCCGAGCCCGGCCATCTTCGGGTCCCCCATGCCCATGACGTGCGCGAAGGGCATGCCGTGAACGTTTCCGGAATGCGTGGAGTCCGGCGTGTTCATGTCTCCGTGAGCGTCGAACCAAATTAATCCCAGATTTTTGTTGTGTTGTTTTAAGTGGCCGGCCGTGCCCGCGATGGAGCCCACCGCCAGGCTGTGATCGCCGCCCAGAACGACGGGGAAAGCGCCGAGTTTGAGAGCCCGGTGGATTTTTTTATTCAAGGACTCGCACACTTTATAAATCTCGGCAAGATATTTTTTATTAGGTTCACCGGGTTTGGCCTCCTCCGGAATAGGCGAATCGATGTCGCCCCAATCCTCCACGGCAAAGCCAAGTTCCATGATTTTTTCGGCCAGGCGGGTGACTCTAATGGCGCTGGGGCCCATGTCAACGCCGCGGCGGTTGCCGCCCAAGTCCATCGGAATTCCTATTAAAACGACTCTTTTTTTCGGTTTCACTTGGGTATTATCTCAAAATTAGAACCCCTACCGGATAATGAACAATTTGCCTGTTTTTTTGTCGTTGTCCGTTTTAATGACATAAAGGTAGATTCCGCTGGCCAGCGCTTCGCCGCGCCAGTTGGTCACGGGCGACCAAACCAGGTCCTGGCTTGAAGCGTTATCTTTTTCCAGTTCTTTAACCAGCTCTCCCGAGAGGGTGTAAATTTTGATCTTCACCCTGGCGGTGAGTCCTCGAAACGTGATTTTATTGTGGCCGAGCGAGGGTTTAAACGGCATGGGAAATGCATGCGCCGATTTAATATCCGGGGCCGCCGCCGCGCTGACAGGGGCGCCGCGATTGATAAAAATTCCCAGCATCGCCGCCAAGCACGCGATGAAGACGTTTCTTCTATTGAATCCCATAATATTTTTTATTCGTTTTTTTAGGGTCCGGCGGGATTTCCCTGGGCCCCAGGTCTTTAATCGTTTTTTGGGCGTGTTTATCCGGTCCGAATCGAACCGACATGGCCATGCGGTGGGTCTGGCCGAAATCTCCAAAATCGGCGAAAGCGTAGTCTATTTCGATATCCGGAAACGTCGGCGAACCTTGATAGGCGGAATACTTGAAGAATTCCCGGTTGGTCAGTTTAATGCCCGCGCCAAGCGACAGGCCGTGGCCCAGGCTCCGGTCTTCGTTGTAGCCGATGCGCAGGGCCAGGAGTTTAAGCGAGATGATTTCAAGCCCGGCGCTGGAGTAGGCGCTTTCGCCCCGAGGAAAATGGCGGTCAACCGCCAGGGTGCCGTAATGCCCCGCGGTAAAAGGCAGAAGGGTTCTTAAAGCGACGCCGGTTTTAAAAATAGAGGGAAGGGGGAAACTCTCCTTGATAAACTTGATGTCTGAACCCAAATTTTGCGCCGCGGCGCCGAAGCGCAAATTGTTGTTGATGTTAACAAGAAGCCCGGCATCGGTCGCCAACCCCGACGCCTTGACGTCGGCCAGGCGCGAGCTCAAACGCTTGGCGGAAAGCCCCAGGGCCAAGCGCTTGATTTTGAAAGCCACCGCCGCATTGGCGGATAAATCCCGCGCCGAAACAGAATCCAACGGTTGGTCATTGGCATCATAGGAGGCGATGGCTTGTGTTCGCAAAGCGTTAACCGCGAAACCCAGCGCGCCGGAGCGCGATACCGGGTAAGCGTAAGCGAGATAATCTTGCTCGATGCCCTCGGCGTATTCGTGGTGCATGAACGTCGCCTCTTGCCGTCTTAACGACATTAAACCCGCGGGATTGTGAGCGATCGCGTTGACGTCGTCGGCCAAGCCCGTATAGGCGTCACCCAGAGCGGCGGGCCTGGGTCCTAATCCGATCTTCAAGAAATCAGCCGCCGTGGTGCCCGGCGCGGCGTTTAAAAAATTGCCGGCAAAAAAAAGAAGGACAAAAATCCCCATTGTTGCCAGTGGACGCGGCGACAAATTCGCATACAGTTTGGAAGCCGAGCTTGGGTCAGATGCGAGGCGCACCGGAATGAGCATACTTAAAAAGTATGTAAATGAGGAGCAACGAAGCAGATAACCCAAGATCGGCTTCCCCGAAGGGCTGGGCGATTTTGCCCAGGCTCTTCGCGCGTCCTCGCTTACATACCTTCGGGTATGCTCGCTGCGGGTCGCTTCGACCCTGGGCAAAATCGCCTCAGCAAACTGTATGCGAATTTGTCGCCGCGTCCACTAGTTTGCGACGCGAAGGAAGATTTATCAACGGTTTCTTGGCGGAAAATTATTGTTATATCGCAAAACAGTTGCTAGAATAAACGCGTGAAAATTTTACGGAGTAAAATTTTAAGGTTCAAAAGTTCAAAAGGGTTAAAAGGTTCAAGAGGGTTGGAAGCGAGGAATAAATAATGGCAAGAGATGTCGCGCGATATATTTGTTTGACAAAAGGCGTGGGACGGCACCGCGAACGGTTGGCCAGTTTTGAGGAAGCGCTTCGCGACGCCAAAATCGCCCATTACAATTTAGTCCACGTCTCCAGCATATTTCCTCCCAATTGCAAGATTTTGCCGGTCAGCAAGGGAATTCTAAGGTTGCGTCCGGGACAAATCGTTCACGTGGTTTTGGCCCGTTCCGAAACCAATGAATCCCACCGTTTAATCGCGGCCTCGATCGGGTTGGCTATTCCGAAAGATCACGGCCAGTTCGGCTACCTATCCGAACATCACAGCTTTGGAGAGACCGAGGAGCAGGCGGGGGAATACGCGGAGGATTTAGCCGCCTCCATGCTCGCTTCAACCGTGGGCGTTGATTTTGACAAAGAGGCTTCGTGGGACGAGCAGAGAGAAATTTGGAAGATTTCGGGAAAAATCGTCAAAACGACCAATGTCACGCAATCCGCCATCGGCGCGGCCAACAAATGGACCAGCGTCGTGGCGGCGGCCGTGCTGGTGTTCTAGGGACCGTAAGGAGAGTATTTTTATGAGCAGTACCGTAGTTAAAGAAAGACCCGGCGTTCGTTCTGAAATTGGCGGAGTGAGCGAATTCATGGAGAAAAATTTTCGGCATTTCAACGCCCGCGAAACGTTGGAAGCCGCGCGCGCTTTCCGAGGCCACGTTGACGGCGGCGGCAAGATGTTTTTGGCTTTAGCCGGCGCCATGAGCACGGGAGAGCTCGGCGTTTCGTTGGCGCGCATGATCAGGGAGGGAAAAATCCACGCGATTTCTTCCACCGCGGCCAATCTGGAAGAAGATATTTTTAATCTTCTGGCCCACGACAACTACCGTATGGTCACCGATTACCGGGATTTGACTCCGGAGAAAGAGCTGGCCTTGCGCGATCAGGGTTATAACCGCGTGACCGACACCTGCATTCCCGAAAACGCGATGCGCCTTTTGGAAAAAGAGATCATCCTGGGCCTTTGCGCCGAAGCGGCCGAAAAAGGCGAGAGTTATTTTCCGTGGGAATATCTCTATAAGCTCTTCGACAGGGGCAAGATTCAAAAACATTTCTGCATATCAACCGAGAATTCCTGGGTTTACGCCGCTTGGGAGAAAGGCATCCCGATCTACACTCCGGGCTGGGAAGACTCCACGCTGGGCAACTTTTTCGCGGCCGGCGTCATTGACGGCAGGGTCAAATCCCACCGCGCGATGCGCATGGGCACCGAATTCATGGAGCATCTGGTGGATTGGTATTTCAAAACGTCCAAAGAGTCTTCGATCGGATTCTTCCAGATCGGCGGCGGCATCGCGGGTGATTTTTCGATCTGCGCGGTTCCATTGATTCTCCAGGACTTAAAGAGAAAAAATGTTCCTTTGTGGGGTTATTTCGCGCAGATCAGCGACTCCACCACCTCTTACGGCTCTTACTCCGGCGCGGTTCCGAATGAAAAAATTACCTGGTACAAAATCAGCCCGGACACGCCTCGTTTCATGATTCAATCGGACGCCACGATCGTGGCTCCGCTTATTTTTAGCTACGTGCTGGGCGATTAGCCGGTAAATCGGTGTCCGCGCTTAAAGCGCCTAACCGTCCCCCAGCGTCCCTTTCCTTTTTAGGGCCACGCCAAAATTTTTTGGGCTTGGACCTGCCTTTCTGTGATTTAGAAAAAGCGAAATTCGCGGTTGTTCCGGTGGCCTTTGAAAGAACAACCAGTTACATGAAGGGAACCAAGAACGGCCCGAATAAATTGCTAGAGGCCAGCCGGCAGGTGGAATTTTATGACGAGGAACTGCGCCGGGAAATCGCGCAAGCTTACGGCGTGGCCACGGTCCCGGTATTAAAACCGAAGCCGAACGCCGAAAGCAAAGAATTTCTTTTAAAAACGTCTGCCGTGGTGCGTGAACTGGCCCAAGCCGGAAAATTCGTGGCCACCGTGGGAGGGGAACACACCGTCACCTTCGCGCCCGTTAACGCTTTTAAAGACCTGCACAAGGACTTGAGCATTCTTTACATCGATGCCCATGCGGATTTGAGGGATCGATACGAGGGAACGCCCTGGAACCACGCCTGCGCCCTGCGGCGTTCCATTGAGGCGTGCCAATCCGTGGGGGGCAAGGCCCGGACGTCTTTGGTGGCTATCAGAAATCTCGATATCGAGGAAGCGCGCTATATCCAAGATAATAGTAATCTGGCTTTGTTCACAGCGCACGACCACCGGTCGTTAGCCTCCTCGATTGCTCGGATCGTTGATCATTTGGGCGAGCATGTTTACATCTCGGTTGATCTGGATGGGCTTGACCCTTCGATCATGCCGGGTGTCGGAACGCCCCAGCCCGGAGGGCTCCTGTGGTACGAAACGCTCGATCTGTTGAAAGAGGTTTTTAAAAAAAGAAAAGTGGTGGGCGTTGATTTAATGGAACTGGCCCCGATTAAAGGCCAGGTCGTTTCGGAATTTACCGCCGCCAAGTTGTTGTACCGAATTTTTGGGTATGCCGCGAGAGGAGCAGAATGAACCGCGTTCTTCTTCTTATCTTAGACGGCTGGGGGCATCGTCCCGAGGCGGATGGCAACGCCATCGCTCACGCTCGCAAACCCGTTTACGACCGGCTTTGGCAGAATTATCCGCGTACGTTGCTTCACGCCTCCGGAACTTGGGTCGGCTTGCCGGAAGGTCAAATCGGAAGTTCCGAGGTGGGCCACATGATCATGGGCGCGGGCAGGAACGTGCCGCAGATGTCTTCAATCATCACCAACGCTGTGCGCACCGGCGTTTTTTTCAGCAACGCCGCCCTAAAGGGCGCCACCCGGCATGTTTTAAATACCAAAGGCGCTCTGCATATCATCGGGCTGACTTCCGACGGCGGGGTTCACAGCTACTGGGAGCATTTGACCGCCCTGCTCAAATTCGCCAAACAGGAGGGGTTGGCCAAAGATCAATTGATCGTTCACGTTATTTTAGACGGCCGCGACGTGGGGCCAAAAACCGGCAAAGGTTATGTTGAAAATTTAAAGCTTGAGCTTGGGAAGCTGGGCATCGGAAAGATCGCCTCTGTCACCGGCCGCTACTGGATTATGGACCGGGATAAACGCTGGGAGCGCGTGGCCAAGGCTTACCGCTGTCTGGTTTTAGGCGATGGCCAAAAAGCGCGGGACGCGGCCGCCGCCGTGGGCGATTCTTACTACGCCGGAAAAACCGATGAGTTTGTGGAACCAACTATTTTAATGGATGCATTGGGGCCGGTGCGGTTGATCAAAGACGGCGACGCGGTCATCACTTACAACTTCCGGGCGGATCGAATGAGGCAGATCGTTCGCGTTTTCACGGACCCTGGTTTCCAGGATTTCCCAAGAGATAAAAGGCCGGATATTCATTTGGTCTGCATGACGCAGTATGACGCCACGCTTAAATTGCCCATCGCTTTTCCGCCCGAGGCCCCCGGCAATGGCATCAAGGTCCCAAATCTGCCCGAAATTTTGGCCCAACGCGGCATTCCTCAACTGCGGATCGCGGAAACGGAGAAATACGCGCATGTCACCTATTTTTTCAGCGGCGGCAAAGAAACGCCTTTGGCCGGCGAGGAGAGGATTTTAATCGCTTCGCCTAAGGTGGCGACCTATGACCAGACCCCTGAAATGTCGGCGGAGCAGATCACCAATAGACTTCTTGAAAGCCTGGAGCGCTACCCCGTGGCGGTTTGCAATTTCGCCAATGCCGACATGGTGGGACACACCGGTATTTTTGAGGCCGCGGTCAAAGCCTGCGAGTTTGTGGATAGGTGCCTGGGCAGGGTTTTAGAAAAGATGGAATCCCTGGGCGGCCACATGATCGTGACCGCGGATCACGGAAACTCCGAAGTGATGAACATGAACGGCGTGCCGCACACCGCGCATACCACAAGCCCCATTCCGTTTATTCTTTGGAGCAAGGAAAAAAAGAATTGGAAACTCCGCCAGGACAAGGATGCCGGTTTAAAAGAGATCGCCCCCACCATCCTTGAACTTCTTGAAATCCCCCAACCCTCCGGCATGGAGGGGAAAAGTTTGATTGAAGGGGTTTAGCGCAGGGGAGTCACCCTTGCCCCCAGACCCGAGAACCAGTCCCGACGGTTCTCCCCGCCTTCGGCGGGGCCCCTCGGAGCAGCGCCTCCGGCGCCCCAGGTGCCGCGAGCTCTGCGAACGGCCTCCGCTACTGGGTTCAAGGGTGACTCCCCTGCGCTAAACCCTGTTTGATTCTTCGGTTTAGCGGCTGTTCCAAACGATGTTTTTGCTGTCGTTGTGGGTGCAGGCAATGCGGGCGTCCCCCCAATCTTGGTTAGTGGTGTTGTCAACGTAGGCCCATACCCCGGTGTCCGTGTTGGAAGAGGCGGCGACTGAAGCGAAGGTGGTGACCGTGGTTGTGGCCGCGTGGCCGGGATTGTTGACATCCATGATGGAGGGCACCAGAGCCTGCGGGATTTCTTTTAAGTATTTCGTATTGACCGTCAGGACATCCAGATCGTCTGCCGGGTAGATGCCGTCATTGTCGCCGTAGTAGATGTTTAAGGCGCCCCTGACTGCGGCCAAATTGCCGCGCGTTTTGCCTTCCTGCGTCTTCCTGATCATTTCGGCGAATTTAGGAATGGCAATCGCGGCCAAGATACCGATAATGGCCACCACGATCATCAGCTCGATCAAGGTAAAGCCCCGCTCTAAAGGCCGCCGATTAAACATCGCACTATCTAAGCACTTTTTGAATACTTCATGGCAGTGTTGAATTGGAAATATTGCCGCCGTGCTTAGCACGGCTTGGCAACGCTAGGCATTGCCGCGGGAGGGACTCGAACCCTCACGGGTTTCCCCATACGCCCCTCAAACGTACGTGTATACCAATTCCACCACCGCGGCGCACGATAACAAATCTAAGTTAGCGGGCGATGGGAATTTTGCTCACCCGTCGCTTCGCTCCTCCTTCGCAACCGGGCAGTCGCGCTGACAGCCCTTCGGGCTTTTTCATGCACTGCATGCGCGCGACTTGCCTTCAATTCCCATCGCGCACGATAGTAAATCCAAGTTAGCGGGCGATGGGAATTGAACCCACTTCTCGACCTTGGCAAGGTCGCATTCTACCGGTGAACTACGCCCGCGTTCAAAGAACAGAGTGAGTATTTTAACTTAGCGAGCGGGTGATGGGAATCGAACCCACATGTGCAGCTTGGAAGGCTACCATTCTACCATTGAATTACACCCGCAATTTTTCCTTGTTTAATTCTACCAAACGCCCCTGCCAACTAGTTTTCACTATAATACTCTGCGTCAGTTCGGGCGGTTAGCTCAGTTGGTTAGAGTACCTCGTTGACATCGAGGGGGTCACAGGTTCGAGTCCTGTACCGCCCATGTGATAATTTATTTTCGCAATGCGCAGAGACCGGAAGAGGGAGCCTACTCCCTCGTTTCGATCCCTCTCTCCGCAATGCGGAAAGAGGGATGGTGCGATAGCCAAGTGGCCCAAGGCGGCGGTCTGCAAAACCGCTATTCGTGGGTTCGAATCCCACTCGCACCTGTTTTTTTCTTGTCCTTCCTTGGCTGTTCGCCTAATGCCGGAAAACAGCAAATTGCGCCATCCCCCAGGGTCGTTCAGCTTCAAGACTATGAGCGCTTTGGCATTCATCTGGGCGGCCGTGTTTTAGCTGTTTATCTGGCCGACACGGATATCAAACGCCAAGAGGGCCTGATGTTCGTGACTTCACAGGAGTTGGGGGAAAACGAAGGCATGTTTTTTGTGTTCCCTAATGCCCAGATCAGGCGGTTTTGGATGAAAAATACGGTGATCCCTCTTGATATCGCTTACCTTGATCCGGACGGCGTGATCGTTAATATCCTGACGATGGAGCCGCTTGATGAATCCGGTTATCTCTCCGCCAGGCCCGCTCAATACGCCCTGGAGACCGGCGCCGGTTGGTTTGCGCGAAACGGCGTTAAACCCGGCGACCGCGTTGATTTGGGCCGCCTTAAAAAAAGTTTTTAATTATTTTTGTTGCGCCGGCTGTTGCGGCTGTGCCGGGGCCGGTTGTTGCTGGGTTTGGGGCGCGGGGCCGGTGGGCGGGGGCCCGGCCGGCTGTTCTAATACAACGGAATGAAACATCCTGGCTTTGGTCAGCATGGTTAGGGTTACGGATGTCAGGCCGAACATGAGAGCCAATCCCCAGGTTGCCTTGCGCAGGAAAGAGGAGCTCGACGGCGTTGAAAAAATTACCTCTCCGCTGGAGCCGAAGATGCCGGAAAATCCGCCGCCCTTGCTGGCTTGAAGCAGGATGCCGATGACCAGCAGGATGCAGGTCGTGATGTGGATGCCCAGGAAAAGGGTGTACATTCCTTAAATTTTAGGATAATTTTAGCCTTGTCTTATGAGTCATAGTCATCATTCGGACAATAATACTCTTGAGCGCTTGCGCCACTCCTGCGCTCATGTGATGGCGCAAGCGGTGCAGGAGCTGTTCCCCGGAACCAAAATCACCCTGGGTCCGACCATCGAAAACGGTTTTTACTACGACTTCGACTCCGAACACCGCTTCAGCGCGGAGGACCTGGCCCAAATTGAAAACCGGATGAAGAAAATCGCCAACGGCAACCATGAGTTTGTCCGCTCGGTTAAGAGCAAGGAAGACGCCATCCGTTTTTATAAAGAAAAACAGGAGAAGTATAAGGTTGAAATCATCGAGGGCTTGCCGCCCACGGAAGAAATCTCCTTTTACCAGCACGGAACATTCATTGATCTGTGCCGCGGCCCGCACATTGAAGATACCGGCAAGATCAAGCATTTTAAGCTCCTTCATGTCAGCGGCGCTTATTGGCGCGGCGACGAAAAGCGCGAGATGCTGCAAAGAATTTACGGCACCGCTTGGCTGACTAAAGAGGATTTGGACAACCACTTAAAGCGCTTGGAGGAGGCCAAAAAGCGGGACCACCGCAAGCTGGGAACCGAACTTGATCTTTTTAGCATCGAGGATGAAGCGGGCGCCGGCCTCATCTTCTGGCATCCCAAGGGCGGGCTGGTCAGAAAATTAATGGAGGATTGGTTAAGGGACGAGCTTTTAAAACGCGGCTATCACCTGGTGTTCACGCCTCATATCATGCGCCTTGAGCTTTGGAACACCAGCGGACACACCGGATTTTATCGGGAAAACATGTTTAACCCAATAGAATTTGACAACGTCAAATACCAGCTTAAACCCATGAATTGTCCAGGCCATATCCTGATTTACAAAAGCCGTCTGCACAGCTATCGAGAACTCCCCATAAGATTGGCGGAATTGGGCACGGTGTATCGTTACGAGAAAGCTGGGGTGATGCACGGATTGATGCGGGTGCGGGGTTTCACGCAGGATGACGCCCATATCTTTTGTAAACCGGACCAGATCGAGGCGGAAGTCGCGGCCTGCATTGATTTTGCGCACGCGGCGCTTAAAACCTTCGGGTTTAACGATTATAAAGTGGAGCTTTCCACCTGGGATCAATCAAAGCCCAAGGATTACGCTGGAAGCGAGGACCAATGGCAGAAAGCGGAGTCAGCGCTGGAGAATACTTTAAACCGCTTAAAGATTCCTTTTAAGAAGATGGAGGGGGAAGCCGCGTTTTACGGACCCAAGATTGACATCAAACTGGTGGACGGAATCGGGCGGCTGTGGCAGTTGACCACAGTGCAGTTTGATTTTAACCTTCCCGCCCGTTTCGCATTGGAGTACGTCGGCGAAGACGGCAAGCGCCACCAACCTTTAATGGTGCACCGCGCCCTGTGGGGTTCGGTGGAGCGTTTCTTCGGCATTTTAATCGAACATTACGCGGGCGCCTTCCCATTCTGGCTCGCCCCCGTGCAGGTCAAAATTTTAAGCATCGGCGAAACCGCCGAAACCTACGCCCAAGAAGTGGCCGAAGTTTTAAAGAAAGAATCCTTCCGAGTTGAAACCAACACCGGCAACGACTCAATCGGCGCCAAAATCCGCGACGCCACCATGCAAAAAGTCCCCATCATGGGCGTGGCCGGCGCCAAAGAAAAAGAAGCCCAAACCCTAACCCTGCGCGCCCGCGACGGCAAAAACCTGGGCACCGTCAAACTTTCCGAGATCCCCGGCTTTTTGTGGAAGCTCTAATTGACTTTTTTGATTTTTATATGTACAGTGTACATATAATTCCAATTGCGGGTCGGGGCCGGATATCCCTCGCCTTCCAGGCGAAGCCTTCTAGGTTAACGACTCCTTGGTAAAATGAGGGGTGGCCCCAGGGACGTATAGGAAGACAACCCATGCGGTCTTTGACAATAAGTT
>JACQJO010000032.1 GCA_016205025.1 Elusimicrobiota bacterium | reverse complement strand
TCACCCCCCTCATTTAACCAGCACCATCTTGACCGGTTTCTTTTTGTCCGCACCCGGGGCGTCGATGGAGGCGAAGTAGACGCCGGAGGCCACGTCGTTGCCGGAGTCATTCTTGCCATCCCAGTGGAAGTAGTTGTATTGATTACCGGTGACCGTGTCTTTAAGTTCTCTGACTAAATCGCCCGCCAGGTTATAAATTCTGATGGCGCCGTTTCCCGATGCCGTGGGGGTGATCACAATATAAGTGCCGCGAATGGTGGAGGCCACGCCTTCGGAACCGGCTCTTAAAGTCAAGGTCTTATTTTTAAGATTAAAAGGGTTGGGCAGGTTGTATTGCTTAAACTTGCCGTCGGTGTTGGCGGCGCCGGCGGCGGCAACGACAACAGCGAATGTTGAGGTGCCGGAACTGGCGCTATGCGTCAAGGGATTAAACTGCCGGCCGTCGGAAGCCGCGGCCATGGCCCCATAACCCCGGCCGGCAACGTAAAAACCGCTAGCCGGACTATTGGGATCAATGTCGCAGCTGGCCGTGCCGTTAACAGGATCAAGGGTCACCTGGCAATTAACCTTTTCCCAGCTATCCGAAACAGGATTATAATGCCGAACCTCAAGGCGGCTGATGTTAGCGCCCACCGCCGCTGGATCGTAGGCTAAATTCAAAGTCAACGCCTTGCCGGTTAAGCTGGTCGAGCTTAGGGTCAAGTTATACATGCTTCCGCCAAAACTGCCGCTGATTAAACTGGTACGCTTGGCCAGCGTCGAAAGGCCCCCCGTGACCGGGGAGGTGCTTTCCGCCACAAAATTGCAACTGGGAAGAGTTTCTGAACTGGCCGAAAGCACGGCTCCCGGCGGAAATGAAATTGACGAGTTGTCATTTCCCTCATCATCAATTAAAACTTCGTTTTCCAGCCGGCCCTGCTCATCTTCGGAATCATCGCCGGTAATTTCATCGTCAATAGATTGTTTGGCGGTGGCATTAACCCCGATGCCGAACTCCACCTCCTTGGTCACAATGGGCGAGCCCTCGGTTTTAGAGTTGGCCTCGATGTGCAAAACATAAGTTACCCCGGTGGTCAAAGCGCTTAAAGGAAGCAGTCCCACCAAGCTTCCATCCGGCTGCTCGCTGAAAATGTTGCCGATGTTGGCGGCTTGGCTCTTATCGAATCCGCGCGTGCTGAACTCGGCTTCATACCAAGCGTCTCCGCTTTCAAAATCATTGGGATTGGCGATCAAAAACTTGTAATTGGACCCTTCAATAAATGCGAATACGTCAACGTCTAAGGGCTTCTGCGTCAAGGTGAAATCAACGCCCGAAATAGTGCCGCTGACCGTGGTTGTGGTCAAGCTGACCACGGACCGGCCGGGCGCTTTGCAGTAAATCCGGTAAACATGATTAGGCTCCAGCCCGGTCAAGGAGTAGGCGCCGGCAGTGCTGGATTTAACCTTGTAGAGCGCCAAAAGCGCGGTCACGTCAGCTTGGTTGGCGGTGTCGTCAAAAGCCAAAATCCGGGCGCCGCTAACAGGGGCCAGAACGGGTCCGATATTGGTCAATTTAAATTCCCTAACCGTCCCTTCGATGGAAGCTCCTCCCAACTTCAGCGTAAAATTCGCCACAAATGATCCGGCTGAATTGGCCACCACCTTGGTAATCGCGGGCACGTAATCGGTAGCCTCGATGCTGACCGCGTAGCGGCCCAAAGCCAGTCCTTCGGCTTTATAGGAGCCATTGACGTCGGTGACCGCTCTTTTCTTAAAGCCTTTGCTTTCCACCAAAACCGTGGCGTTGGCAATCTTGACACCCGCGGTGCTCTGCACCACGCCGCTAATGGTGGCACCGCTGCCCACCTCGCCGTCCCAGTTAATATTAACGGTTGAGGTCGTTGCGTTGCCCAGGACCGAAACGGTCCGCGAAAACGGCGGATAGTTGGGCGTGGTGCCGGCTAACGTGTAGGTTTTATTGGGACTTAAGCCCCGGATCTCATAACCCCACCCGCAACTAAAGGAATTTAAAAGGTTCCTGAAGCCATCCCAATCTCCCCGCTGAACGGTTCTCTCAAATTCTTGGCCCTTAGCCGGCAACTCCTCCGGACATGGCGTCACCATTCCGGCTGCCGCCAGTTTGCCGTTTTCATCTAAAACCGAAATCAACGGAATAAACTCGACAAACTGGTCGAAGTCGCCGCCTAACTGCTGAAAATCTTCTTGGCGCATAAAATTAGAGGCTGCGACCGAACCCCGGATGGTGGCTCCAGGCGCAACGGATCCGGCGGGAGTCAAATCCGCGAGAACGGCGCCCAAGGTTGTTCCCTGACTGGGACCTCCCTGGTTAACAACCACCTGGGTGGTGGCGTGCACCGAATCAACGATGATGTTTTTAGTGGAATTAACAAGCGTAAAGTAAAAATAGGTGCCTCCCTGTTGCTGGCCCACCTCCCAGCCATACATATCCCCCTGGCGCACCAGATAAATGTCGTAAATCTTGCCGTCCGGAAGCTTGGCCGGACACCATCCCTTAACGGATTTTAAATTGCCCCTGCAAAACGCGCTCGATGACGGCTTCATTTCAAACTGAAGCTCTTCGGTTTCGTGAACTAAAAGCTCTTTGGCCAAACTCTCCAGCGACGTTCCGGCGGTCACCCTGACGCCCTTCCACTGCTCTCCCTCCAGGCGGTTGCCGCCATCAGTCACAATATTGCCGCTTAAAGCCGGAAGCGACACGGTTGAGGCTTGAAACAATACGACCTGACCGTTGACAAATCGAAAATCAATGGCGGCATCCTGATTGGCCACAATCGTCGCTTCGGCCGCGGGCTCGGGATTGGCATAAGTCACGTTTCCGCCCCAAGTTTCCCCCTGGACTTGATATTGTCCGGGAAGAAGCCCGCCCAACTGAAAGCCGCCGTCATTAGACACCTGGCCCCAGGCCCAATTATGCTCGCTATTAGCATTGATGTTGCCGCCTAAATAATTGCCAAAACTGTCCTGGCCTGGAATAAATCGGCTTCGATCCGGTTTGTAAACATACCCGACCAAGCGGCCCGCCGGCGCGAACTTCATATTGCGCACCGCGTAAGTGGAACTTTTTAAATCAAGGTTGTCGCGTTCGCCCGTGTCGCGCACCACACCCCAGTATTTACCCGTCACCTGAACCCAATACTGGGCCGCGCTGTCAACCGCGATGGAGTAGTTATAGCTGGCGGCCGGCGTCTCGTCATCGCCGATAACGTCATAGCCGCCTTTATTCCAACAACTTTCCCCCTCGCCTTCTTTGCATTGTTTTTGAATCGTGATGGTGATCGGCTGATCGCTTAAATTAACAACCTGTGGAAATATTAACGTTCCATTAACCACGCCGCTCTTGGGCTGGGTGCTTAAAGGAACCACAACGGTGATCGAGGTGGCCGCCTGCAAGGTTCCCAAAGTGTTGTAAATCTGAACGTTGGAGTTAGCCGCCTCCGGAATAAAAACGCGCAGATCATCCGCGCTGTCAGGAATGCCAATTGGGCCCGACTCGCAGCCCCTATGGCCCCACTGCCAGTTCCAAATGCCGTCCACGCCAGCGTTATAATTCCTTCCTTCGTTAGAAAATCTTGTCCAAACCTGAACCTGGTAGTTGCCGGGGCGAAGGTTGGTTAACTGAACATAACCGGTACTGGCCTCCATATTAACGCCCGCCAATCCGGGGCTTGAGATATCAACGCCGCCAAAATGCATCTGGTTGTCGCATGGATCGCCGCCGTTATAAGCGGGATCAGTATGCCAGCTGGACCAATCCGGCCACACGCTGATCCAGGACCCGGGTATCGAACGGCCCTGATTATCCTTGACGCCGATCAACATTTTTCCGGTTCCGGCCGGAGCGCGTCTAACCCGAATCTTCTTTTGAAGAGTTCCGCCTGTGTAAAGAAAGTCATTCAACGCCAAATCAGTCGTGCCGGCATTAAGCGTCGCGGTACTTTGCAGTCCCTCAAAACAGACGGAGCCGTTTTGAGAGCAGCCGGCCATAGTGGAAACGTAGTAGGTGGTCCCCTGGGTCAACCCAAAAAACTTGAACCGGCCGTTTTGATCCGCATGGGCCCAAAACCGGTCCGCGAACTGCGTTGTGCCGTCAAAAAGAAACTCTTTCACTTTTAGGCTAATTCCCGTCCAGGACACAAAAATAGGAGGATTGGGGCTGCCGGTATCCGTGCTCACCAGCACGCCATCCACGCTGACCCCGAACTGTTCCTGCTGCGCATTCTGCTCATCAACGCTTTGATCGCCGCTGGAAGCCGAGGTGTCCTGTCCCAATCCGCCCGATATGTCCAAGGTAATGCCGACTTTAGCGTTGGTATTCAAAGCCAAGGTCAACGTTTGTTTGTCGCCGATATCACCAACAGGATCATAAACACCGACTTCATAAGTATTGGCCGGGGCTGACGCCACATTGAAAAAATAAAATCCGCAGCCGCCGGCGCCGTCTGTCACGCAGGCGCCGATCGCCACATCGGTTCCGCTGCCCGCTTTTTTCATGTTTCCAAAAAGCATTTTATTGGCCGTGGCTCCGCTAACGGTCGCGGTCACGATACCCACGTTAGAGAGCGCTTGGCCGAGCCGCACTTCCCGATTCGAATTGGTGCAACCCGAACAGGAATGCGCTGTCGTGTGATAGGGGCTGAACATCTGGTTGCGCAGCGTCGGGCCGCTGGTCTGATGCACCGCAAAGAAATGAAAATCTTTGTTGATGTTGGGAAGGCTAAACGTGACGCTTCCTAAATTATTCGTGAAAGCCTGGGTGCTGGAATCGCCATCCGGACCGGTGTCGCCAAAAACAACAGCATAAACCGTGGTGGCGCCGGCTAACGCGTTGCCAAAATTATCTTTGACCAGAATGGTGATATCGCTGGCCGGCAAACATTGAGGAAATAACAACAAAGCAAGAAACGCCGCGCTTTTTTTTCTCCCCATCATAAGATTCCTATAGGATTGCCCCGAAACTAAAATATGTCAAGACCCAAGGCTTCACTTTTGGTTAAAAACGTTCACTAAAAGTGAACTGGGAGCAGAAATTCCCCAAGTCTGTCATTGCGAGTGGCACCGAGGCGCCACGTGGCAATCTCATAAAGAGGATTCTTTTGATGAGATTGCTTCGCCCGAGGCTCGCAATGACAAGCCTGGGGAAGTTATGAACTGGGATCTAGTTATTTCGCGTAATAATGGTGGGATTTTTTAAAAGCTTGCTGGGAGAAGTTGGGATGACGGCTTTTGTTGCCCTTGGCGCGAACGCTTTTTGCATGACCAGGCGCCGGCCCGTGGCGCGAAGCCGGGTCAAAGCGCCGCGCGACACTTCGATCTTTTCCAAAAAGGAAACGCAGGCCGTGATGAAATTCCAGGAAGGCATTCTCTGGCCGTTTTCAACATAAGAGAGCCAAGCCGGTGAAACCTTAACCTGACGCGCTAACCCCGCGATGTTAAGACGCGCGCTCTCGCGCAGTCGGCGCAGGGCCAGTCCGAATTGCTGCCTTAAATCTTGTTCGTTTTTTGGATTCATCAAAATTCAAACCGTCTAAACACACCCTAACAGGGCTGCCCAAACAATGCAAGGGGTAAATGATCACAGCATCTTTTTCATTTCGAAAAGTTGGTCGCGCAGGGAGACGGCCAGCTCAAAATCCAGGCGATCGGCGGCTTCTTTCATCTGACTTTCAATCTCCCGGATAACGCGGGGAATCTGTTTGGCGTCCGCCAGGTCAGAGAACTCCCGGCGGATTAAGGCCAGGCCGTCAGTCTTGGCCTTGGCTTCAAATTCTGCTAATTCCTGAATGTCTTTTTTAATGCTTCGAGGAGTGATGTTGTATTTTTTATTATGAGCCAGCTGGGCCAGGCGCCGCCTGGCCATTTCGGACAAAGCCCGGTTCATGGAACCAGTCCGATGGTCGGCGTAAAAGATAACCCTTCCTTTAATATGCCTGGCCGCCCGGCCGCAAATCTGGATCAAGGTGGTTTCGGAACGCAAAAAACCCTCCTTATCAGCGTCTAAAACCGCCACCAAAGAGACCTCCGGCAGATCCAAACCCTCTCTTAAAAGGTTGACCCCGACCAAAACATCAAAATTTCCAAGCCTCAAGTCCTTTAAAATCTTGATTCTGTCCAGCGATTCAATGTCAGAATGAAGGTAGCGCACCCGCAGGCCCTGGCCGGCTAGATAGGCGTTTAAATCTTCCGCCGTTCTTTTGGTTAACGTGGTGATCAGCACTCTTTCTCGATCTTTAACGCGCGTTTCGATGGCCGCGATCAAATGCGGCATCTGGCCAGAAATGCCGTGAATTTCCACTTCCGGATCAATCAAGCCCGTCGGCCGCACCAACTGCTCCACGATCTCGCCGCCGGCGCGTTTCAACTCATAAGGGCCCGGGGTGGCGCTGGTATAAATAGTTGGCCCCATTAAGGATTCGAACTCGTTAAATTTCAAAGGCCTGTTATCTAAGGCGCTGGGTAGTCTAAATCCATGCTCCACCAAAACCTCTTTTCTGGAGCGATCGCCCTCATGCATGCCGCGAACCTGCGGGATGACCACGTGGGACTCATCCACCACGAGGAGGTAGTCCTTCGGAAAATAATCCAGCAAACAAAACGGCCGCGCCCCCGAATTCCTGCCGGAAAGGTGCCGGGAATAATTTTCGATGCCGTGGCAAAAACCCATTCCCTTCATCATGGCCATGTCGTACTTGGTGCGCGAGGCCAGGCGCTGGGCCTCAAGAAGCTTATTTTGAGCTTTGAGCGCCTCGACGCGCTCTTGCAGTTCCTGGGCAATCGTTGTTAAGGCGGCCTCGATTCTGGGTTTGGGCGTCACAAAATGGCGGCTGGGATAAAGATGAATGCCGGCGTGCTTTTTTAAAACTTCCCCGGTCACCCGATGTACCTCTTCAATGCGGCCGATAACGTCGCCCTCGAAAGTGAACCTTAAAGGATTCTCCATGTAAGGCGGAAAAACATGGATGACCGGCCCCCGGCCGCGAAAACGTCCATGAACCAGTTCAAGATCATTGCGCTCGTACTGGAGCGCGACCAGCTCTTGGGTCAACCGATCGCGGTCATGGGGACTGCCCGCCTTAAGCGCGACGCACATTTCCTTAATATCTTCTGGGTCCCCGATGTTGTAAATGCAGGAAACGCTGGCCACCACCACCGTGTCGCGGCGGGACAACAACGACGAGGTCGCCTTCAACCGCAAGCGCTCGATGTGTTCATTGATGGCGGCGTCTTTTTCGATATACGTATCGGATTGCGGGATATAGGCTTCGGGTTGGTAATAGTCGTAGTACGAAATGAAATATTCCACCGCGTTCGCGGGAAAAAAGCTTTTGAACTCCGCGTAAAGCTGGGCCGCCAGAACCTTGTTGGGAGAAATCACTAAAACCGGCCTGCCCCATTCCTTAATAACATTGGCCATGGTGAAGGTTTTTCCGGATCCCGTCACGCCCAAAAGAACCTGATGGGCCCGGCCTTCCTTTAATCCCGCCACAATCTGCTTGATCGCCTTGGGCTGATCTCCGGCGGGTTTAAACGGACCGGTGAGCTTAAATAAAGCTGTCAAGGACAACGCTCTTAGAATCGAAACATCGCGCCGACTACGGCCGCCGAAAGAGAGACCTCGTTTTCCTGCCATAACACATAAATGCCTTCCGGGGCCGAGGGCCCGCCGCGCAGCCGCAGGCCGCCTTGTCCGGCCGGCGCCGCGATGTGGTTGGTGAATCCCATATATCCGGCCAAAAGGTCCCAGCGGCTGTTTAAGGAATAGCCCATTAAAAGGGTGGCCTGGCTCATCCAGCCGCTAAAGGGAGAGGAGCCGCTTTGAACGTCCGAAAAATCAAATAAGAAGGCGTAAATCAAAGCGGAGTCGGTATAAAGTTTCCCCGACAAGGACCGCCTGAAACGCGCTCCCACCGGCAAAGAGGCGTTGTCAATGGAAACCCTGACTCCGCTCTGCTGCGAAACATTAGGGTCCAGGCCGACCTCGGAACTGACATCCACTCCGTTGACCATAATATTGCGCGCTCTTTCAAATTGGTTGGTCAAAGCTCCCAAGCCCGCCATGCCGGAAAGGTAACCCTTGGAGTCTCGCGCCAACTTTCGTTCCACCAAAAGCTGCCAAGATTGAACCGAAACGCGCAAGGGATCGGTCTGATAATGGCCGATGCGCTCCGTGGCCAAACTGCGGCCCGCCTGCAAAATCTCAAGCGCCACGGCCCAGTCGGGAAACACGGGATCATTCCAGATGAATTCCCAAAAAAAACTCTTTCCGGTATGGTTGTTCCGATAAGAAGGCAGCCGGTCCGGCCGGACCGAGAAAGCTTCGTACTTCATGCGGCCCTCCGGAAGCCAGGTGCTGCGCAAGGAGAGTGTCGCAGACAGGGGAAAGGTGACTGAAGTGACTAAAGTGACTGAGGTGACTAAAGAATAAAAGAAATTTTTTTCTTTAACCTTAGTTGCCTTGGTTACCTCCGTCACTTTAGTTACTTTCCCAGAGATCTCGATACCGTCAACAGCGCGGCTTTGTAATCCGTTTCTCCCTGTCGGAATAAAATAACAACATCGCGGGCCTGGCCCACGTTCCCCGTTTCATTGCCGTCGCGCTCTAATTGAAAAAGCCCGGTTGCTCCTTCAAGGCCCACCCGCCATGGACCATGGCCCAGCGGCCGGTCCAAACCCAGGGAAAAAAAACTGGCCGCGGATTGCCTCCGGGGCCAGCCCAAAACGCCGACGCGGGCCGAGAACCGGCCTTGCCACAAGCCCATATTCTTGAAACCCAGAATCCCAAAATAACTGCCCAAGCGCGTGATGTCGCGCGAGGTTTGACCGCCGCCGGCCAAATCTCGAAGCCGATGGCGCTGATTAAGCGCCATGGGGCCGATCTCAAAACCTAAACCCTGTGGCAGCAGCCAGGTCCACCCAGCGGCGGCCTGCCAAGTTTCCACCTTACGCTCAATCGGCTGCGACAGAGTGGGAGACCCGGCGTGGCGGCCGGCCAAAAAGTTCATCTCGAACTTAGAGGGAACTAAACCGACGATCTGCGGCATGCATCCGCCGGGGCAATATTGGGCCGAAAAAAAAGGCTGGCTGTTATAGGTGGGCTTCTCCTCCCAGACATCGCCCCCAGGACCGGCGCCTTCATACTGATAGCTGGCGGCGCCTAAAGAGGTGCGAAGCTCGCCGGCCCACAAAGAAGGGGTGAGGGGTGAGGGGTGAGGGGTGAGGAAAAACAAAAGAAAGAGAATGCCTTTGCTGTCCCCTGACCCCTGTCCCCTGACCCCTATTTTCTTTATATTTTCCACTTCTTCAATTCGGACAAAAAGGCGGTGGCGGTCCAATCCAAGGTCAAGGGAGTCAATACGGCGTAGCCGCGGTCAAAGGATTCCACGTCGCTGCCCGGGGTCGGCACTCCCAAAACCTTCTTGGCCAAAAGCCAATAATAGCGATGTCCTCTCGGATCCTGCCGGGCCGTAACCGTTTTGCCATAGAGCCGATGGCCGAGATGCGTCACGCGGATTCCTTTAGATTCTTTGGTTCCATTTTTGGAAGCCGGAACGTTAAGATTAAAACAGATGCCCTTTGGATTTTTATAGCGAAGCATCGCGCGCACCACGCGCGCCGCCATCTTGGCCGCCAGAACAAAAGCGCGCGGATCCGTATCGGGCGGACGCGACACGGCTAAAGCCGGAATGCGCAAAATGGCGGCTTCAACCGCTCCTGCTACGGTTCCCGAATAGATGACGTCTTCTCCGAGATTGACCCCGCTGTTGATGCCGGAAACCACCAAATCAATCTTGGGGATAAGATGCAGCACCGCGAAGCGCACGCAGTCCGCCGGGGTGCCGTTTAAAATATAGTCCCGGCGCCCTATCTGTTTAACCCGCAAAGGCTTGTGCAAAGTGAGAGAATGGCTGGCGGTGGAACGCTCCTGCTCCGGAACGACGCTATAAACTTGGCCCGCCGCGCGAAGAGCCTTTTTCAAAGGCTCAAGACCGGCGCCGTAAATGCCGTCATCATTGGTAATGAGGATCTTCTTTTTAGTCATAACGTTTTAAATAAGTAATTAAGTAATTAAGAGATTAAGTTATTGAGTAATTAAGAAATAAAGTTTGGAATCTCTACGCACCTAATCTCTTGCCTAATCACTTAATCACCCAATCACTTAATAACTTAATCTCTTAATCTCTTAATCACCTAATCTCTTAATTACTTCTTTAAATTCTTCTTATCCATTAACTGCCTGGCAACGTCTCCTAGAGTCGGCGTCTTGCGAAGCGCAGCCGCCTCGGGTTTAGAAGCCCCTCTATGGCGGCGCAGTTCTTCTTGCAAAACAACGCCCAAGGAACCAGCCAAACCCCTTTCCGCGATGATTCTAGCTATTCCGAAACTCTCGAGGTACCGGGCGTTACGCCGTTGATGAGCCCCGGCTGATTTCTCAAAAGGTATTAAAATGCACCTTTTGGCAAAATAAAAAAGCTCAAGGCAGGTCATGGCTCCCGCCCGGCTGACAACGATGTCCGCCGCCCGGTAGGCCAAGCCCATTTCCTGACAATACTCCAAACACAGAGCCTCCTGCGGGGATAAACCCAAACCTCGGTAAAAACTGGAAGTCTCTGGGTGATCCGCCGCGCCGGTTACATGAATGAAAGAGAAGGCGGCGCCCGCCGCTTTTAAATCCGCCACGGTCCTGGCCGCCTCCCTGTTGATGATGCGAGAGCCCTGGCTGCCCCCGAAAATTAAAACGCAAGCCGAATCCTTTCGTAAACCCCACCGTTGCTTGGCTTGGGCGCCAGGTATATCGCGGGCTCCTTTAAGCGACGCCCTCAATGGCGGTTCAACCTCCACCGATTTGGGAACGCCTCCGGGCGTCATGCAAAAAGCGATCTTGTCCGCGAAAAAACGGGCCGCTTGATTGGCTAATCCCAAAGCGGCATTGGGCTCAAAAAGCAGAACAGCCGTACCGCGCAAGCGTGCCGCGGCCATCACGGGAAAAGAAACATACCCTCCGAAGCCGGCCGCTAAATCCGGCTTCCAGTCCGCGATCACGCGCCGGCACAGCAGAAAAGCCTCCCATTGCTTAAGCAAAAAAACCGGAAATTTCCACAAAAACGCCGCGCTCCGGGGCAATCCCTGGACGTCAAGATAAACGACAGGCCAGCCTTCTTGCTCTAAAATCTTTTGCGCCAAAATACTGCCGGAACGCGCCACAAAAAGATACTCGAAGCCCTCCCGGCCCAGCTCCTCGGCCAGCGCCACCGCGGGATAAATATGCCCGCCGGTCAGGCCAACCGCCAATAGCACTCTCTTGTTCTTGCCGATCACGCGACCATTGTAGCGATTAGCGAGCTACTTCAAATGGCTAAAGAGATACTTTTTTTCCTGTAGTTTTAAGACAACGAAGCACCGGTGAGTTTATAAACAAAAATCCCAGTCAAAAGCAGATTAGTGTCTTACGCAGGCAAGTTGATTATTATTGACTGAGCAGTTATAAACTTCGAACCAAGGCTTCTCGGGCACTTGAGTAAACCGATCAATCAGACCAGAAAGGCTAGCCCATCCAAATTCGAAATTCCTTAGATTAGCACCTCTCAAATCTGCATTGTGTAAATGAACAAAAAGCAATCTTGACCCTCGCAAATCCGCTCCTTTAAGATTCCAGTTTTCTAATTTTGGGTAATGTCCTTGCTCGGGTTTAAGTTCTATCTCTTTGAGGTCAGAACACTCGCCATTTTTTGTCTGGCGCACCACTTCAGTGGGAATCTTATTTAATCCCAAAACCCCCCTGCTATTTTCACAAACTCCTGTTTTAGAATTGTACCGGAAGAGATTTGGGCAAAAAAGAAAACCGGGATCATAGGACCAATGATGATCCTTCAAAACAACAAGATCTCCATTGCTTGTTACGCGAATCCAAAATGCATTGCTTGCCACTCTTGTTATTACTTCGAGCCATCGTTCCGTAAATTTATATTGCGGTTCTACGTCGGCGTTGTCAAATTCATTAACAATTTTTCCATCGCTTAAGAGATGGAAACGAAAATAATTTGATACATACTTGGTTTCTGTTCGATGGCTGCCATCTCGGATGGGAAACGAGACGCAATTCCAGTTAGAACCTGGCTGTAAGTCATCCGCCGCGGGAGCTTGTGATTGAGAAAAAAGGCGACGCACGTCAGCGTAGGTAATATCTTGAGACGGCGTAATTTCTTGAGCCCGGATGCTGTTCGCCGCAATTACTATCGAAAAAAGAGAAATTCGTATTATCTTCATCGGCAGGATATATTTTACCATACACTAGCTGAAAAGGTCTCGTGCCGTCTCTTCCATCTTTGAATTTTAATGTTAACTCAAATCAAGACGTTTCGAAAGTTGTCAAAACTGGCTCCCCGCGTCCGACAGCAAACAAACCGCTTCATTCAAAATAGAGCGATGTAAAGAGGAATTTGAGCTGAACGGCGCTCAATAGAGGCTTGGGTGTTCATGGATACCGCGCCTTTTGGCCGGATCAATGGCCGAAACGGCAAAAAACAGATCCTTTTCCCGGAGGAATCCGATGCCATTTAAACCCACTCCACAGGTTTCTTGATTACCTCACCGCCGCCAAAATCAATGGTTTCGGGAAGTTGGCAGTTTTGGAGGTGTTTTTCCTTAATCTTGCTATAAAAATCGGCGTTATTTTTTATATCTTCCGCACTACGTGCGATGGGAATCACCACGCCGATTTTTTTGGCCGGAAAAGAAGCC
>JACQJO010000031.1 GCA_016205025.1 Elusimicrobiota bacterium | reverse complement strand
TTTTTAAGCCCACCACCGGATAGCCAGGTGGACCATGCCTTTCTGGCTGTACGTCTCCTTAACCGGCGTTTTGTTCTAAAATTTCATTTATATGGGGGTCGCGTATTTATGGCGCATCGGCGCCATCAAGACGCGACCCCCTTATAAAGGAAAATGTAGACCAAAACGCCGGTTAAGGAGACGTACAGCCAGACAGGCAGGGTCCACCTGGCTATCCGGTGGTGGGCTTCAAAACGGCTATTTAGGGCCAGCCAAAAAGTGCGCAAAACAAGGGGCAGCACCCCGACCGCCAGAATAGTGTGGGATATTAAGATCGAAAAATAGACCCCCCTAATCCACCCCTGACCCTGGAATTTCACCGAACCCACGTTGTAGTGGTAGTAAAGGTAAGAAACCAAAAACAGGGTTGAGGCGGCGAAGGCTCCCCCCATGCAGAGCTTGTGAAGCCCGATCTTCCGGTTCCTGATAAAGATATAACCGGCGATCAGCAGCAAAGCGCTGGCTGCGTTTAGAACCGCGTTGATATGGGGGAGGGCGCTACCGGCGGCGCTCACGGGCAGTGTAAACCGCGGCCAAAAAACTCAAAATGGCGAACCCAAAAACAACGCTAAAACACAGGGCATAAGAAGGCCCCCCCGGCCCGGTGTCTAAACCTAACAAACTCCCCTGCAAAGCGGCCAGCCCATAACTCAAGGGGTTAAGCGACATCACCCATCTGACCCAGGGATGCGCGCCGGATGCCGGAAACAAGGCTCCGGAAAGAAGCCACAAGGGAATCAAAAACACATTCATCACGGAATGAAAGCCCTGCGTTGAATCAAGCGCCCAGGCCAAACAAAAGCCCAAGGCCGAAAGCCCGAAAGCGAGAACGGCCAAGATAGGCAGGATGGCCAAAATAACGGAAAAATCAAAGTTCAACCCAACGGCCGGGGCCAGCACCAAGAACAGAGCGCCTTGGAGAAAAGCCAACGTGGTGGAACCCAACAGCTTGCCTTTCACCACAACCCATCGGGCAACGGGAGCCACAAGAACAGACTGCAAAAATCCTTCCCGGCGGTCCTCAATGACCGAAATCGTGGAGAAGATCGCGGTAAACAAAAGAACCAGAATCACGGTTCCGGAAAAAAAATACTGAAGGTAATTGACCCCCGCCGGAGCGCCGGGCAGGTGAAACGATTCCCCCAAGCCGGACCCTATCAAGAACCAAAAAATAAGCGGCGGCACCAAAGCCCCGAACACCCGGCCCTTGTCCCGGTAAAACCGGACCATCTCCCGGCGCCAAAGCATCATCATCGGCAAAATCACGTTTTCCATAGACATGCCGCGAATAGCTTCAAGCGCCATTGGGATCCCTGCGTTGAAACGACCGGCCGGTAAAATGCATGAAAACATCTTCCAGCGTGGGCTTGGCTAGGGTGACCGATTCAATCTGGTCGGGGAAAGCCTGCGCCAATTGAGAAATAAGCTCATGGGCCTGCCGCCGCTCAATGATCAAATTGTCATCCACCAAACGCACGTTGTTGCCGAATTGATTCTGGATTTTAACCCTCAAATCTCCTAAATTCAAACCCTTGACGCGAATCACGTCGCCGCCGACGTGGCTTCTTAAATCCTCGGGCCGGCCCAAAGCCACCAAGGAACCCTCACTCAAAATCGCCAGCCGGCCGCATTGTTCGGCCTCCTCCATCAGGTGCGTGGTCAAGACAACCGTTGTCCGGAATTCCTTCACCAACTCGCGCAAATACCGCCACATATCCAGCCTGGCCGCCGGATCAAGCCCGGTAGAGGGCTCATCCATCACCAAGAGCCTCGGCCGGTGAAGCAGTCCCTTGGCGATCTCGAGACGGCGCCGCAAACCGCCCGACAGGTTTTCCGCCATCTCGCGCCCACGCTCTTTAAGATTAAAAATATCAAGCAAGGAATCTATTCTTTTAGCCAGAACCCGGCCCGAAATCCCATAAAGATGCCCTTGGGCCTTCATGTTCTCCATCACCGTCAACTTTTTATCCAAGGCCGGATACTGGAAAACAACGCCGATCTTGGCGCGCACGCAAGCCGGACAATCCGCGGCTTCAATGCCAAAAACCGAAATCTCCCCCCGCGAAGGCCGCAAAAGCGTGGTGATCAGCCGAAACAAAGTCGTCTTGCCGCTGCCGTTGGGACCCAGGAGGCCAAAAACTTCACCCTGCTCAATCTTGAAACTTAAACCGCGCAAAACGGGGCGCTGGCCGCGAGGGTAGATAAAATTAAGATTGTTTACGCTGACGGCGGCATCGTGTTCCATAAAGGGCCCCGGATCGAACCCCTAAATAACCCGATCCAAAGCTAAAAGCGCCAATAAACTGGGCAGATAAACGACGGAAGCCAAAAACAGCCGGCGCGCGGCCGCGGCGGATTCCTGCAAGGCGACGTCTATCCCGGCCATAAAGAAACAAAATCCTAAAACAACGGCTCCCCATAAATACTGATAGCCCGCCAATCCCATGAAGAACGCGACTAAGGTGACAAAAACAAGAAAACTTAATCCTCCTATAATCTGAACCGCCATTTTTATGCCCTGCGTATTTATATCAGGAACCATTTTAAATCCGGCACGCTGGTAATCGTCCCGATACAAAGAACCGATCGCCAAAAAATGAGGAATCTGCCAGAAAAATAGGATACCAAAAAGCAGCCAACCGCCGGAATCAACCCGGCCGCCGGCCGCGGCCCAGCCCATGACCGGGGGCAAAGCTCCCGGCACTGCGCCCGCCAAAAGCGCCCAACTGGTCCTCTTTTTTAAAGGCGTATAGACCAACAAATAACTGCCTGTCGTCAACAAGCCAAGAAGGGCGGTCAAGGCATTAACCGCAGCCGCCAGCCACAGAACACCGATCAACGATAGGATTAACCCAAAAATCAACGCCTGGCGCGGCTTAAGCCGCCGGCTTGGGATCGGGCGGCCGGCCGTGCGTTTCATTTTCCGGTCACTCGGCCATTCAAACCATTGGTTTAGGGCGCTGGCGCCGCCGGCCAAAAAAGCCGTTCCCAAAAGAGCGTTAAAAAATCCAAGCCAGTTCATGCTGTTCCAAGAGGCCAAATAAAAACCCATCGCCGTCGTAAACAAAACAAGCAAGGTCAACCGAGGCCGGGTTAACTCGGCGTAACTTTTCAAGCCGGACCAAACGTCAATACCGCGAAAAACCGTCAATGCCAAAACAACGGCCGTGGCCAAAATAAGGGCGCCGACGGCCACGTGCGCGGTTGAAATCCATACTGGTTTGCGCGCCAAAATAACCACCGCCCCCAGAGTGATTTGAAGAATGAGCAAATTAACCAACCTTAAGGAAAGGCGCAAAATTTTGGGCTCCGAACGAAATTCAAGCAATCCCAATCCCCCAAGAGCCAAAATCAAGAGCGCCACCATAACGGCGCCCGCGCGGTGCGCGAAATGAATCCGGACCAAAGGGTCATCCATCGGCGGCACAAATTTTCCAAAAGCCAAAGGAAAATCCGGTATCGCCAGGGCCGCTCCGCTATGGCGCATCCAGGCGCCGAGGAAAAGTTGGGTGAAGAGAGCCGCTAAGGTAAGGATGCTTATAAATCGAAATAACTTTAACTCCTCCTTTTCGTCACCCCCGCGCAAGCGGAGGTCCAGACCTGGATTCCCGCTTTCGCGGGAATGACGGAAATGGGAACGATCCCAGGCTTCTGGCGGGTTTTGGTGAAGTTCAGAGGTCAATACTGCGATACTCACCAACAAACAGAAAAAAACCTGCCCCAGGCAGGCGTGAGAAACCGAAACAAAAGTGGGCAGTTCGTAAAGGACCGTGATTCCGCCTAAAAGCGCTTGCAAAAGTACGGCTAAAAAAGCGGCCAGGCCCAGAAACTTAACGGTCTTTCTTTCTTCCCGACGCCATAACCAAACAGCCAAAATGGCGGTCAAAATGGCCACGACACCCGCGATCATCCGGTGGCCATGTTCATAAAAAACGCCGCCTTCCATGCGCGGGAAAAAACCGCCAAAAGAGGTGGGCCAATCAGGAACCGCGAGTCCGGAGCCGGTGCTGGTGACCAGCCCTCCCGCGATGATTAAAAAGAAACAACAAGCAGCGGTGAAAAACGCGAAATAGTGCAGGGCCGCGCGCTTAGGGTCTGTTAAGGAATTAATGGTCAATTTGGAGGCCCAGATTTGCGCCGGATGCGAGGAGCGAGGAGGGCGCATACTTGAAAAGTATGTAAAACCGACCGAGCGACGAAGCAGCCGGTGCGGATATGGGCCTCCCCGAAGGGCCAGGGCACCTTTGGGCTGCGACTTTGCCAAATTTTTCTCACGTACTTTGCAAGTACGCCGCGAAAAATTTGGCTTCGTCTCGCTCCAAAACTGCCCTGGCAAATTGATCATTAATTCCTTAACAGACCCTTAACTACCATTCTTCGCCGGCGGCTTTGGGCGGCCGCAAGGAATAGACATATTCCACGGCCGCGTCAAGCTCATCGTCCCCAAAAACCTTGCCCCATTGCGGCATCTCAATCATGGGGGCCGGACCCTTAGGGTCCGCCTTGTCCGATTTTCTTCCCTCCCGTATCCTCTGTTTCAATTCTTCTTTGGAAAAACCGTCCGCGGCAAGAGTGAGCGAGGGAATCTGCCCGCCAGCCACATTATTATTAGGATACCCTCCGCGCCCTTTCTGCGCGTGGCAAGCCACACAGCCTGCTCGTTCAAACAAAACTTCCCCTTTCTTGACCAGGTCGCCCTGCAAGGAAGGATCATTCCAGGGCCGCCCGGTTTGATCAAACCCTTCACCTTTAAGTGTCAATAGGTATTCCACCAGAGCGTTTCGTGAATGATCCGGCAGATTAAAATTAGGCATCAAGGTATTATTTTTCCAGTTATGAGGATTTTTCAGCCACTGATCCAACCACTGCCGGCTTTTTCGAAAACCGACAAAGGTCAAATCCGGCCCGATCTTTCCCCCTTCGCTGCCGATCCGGTGGCAGTTATTGCAGCCATAGCCGCGGAAATAAGCTTTGCCTAATTGCTGGGGAGTCTTTGCCTGCTGGCACGAGGGAAAGGTTACTAAGGCAACTAAGGTTACTAAAGTAACTAAGAGCAAAGTCTTTTCTTTTATTTTTTTAACCTTCGTCACCTTAGTCACCTTCGTTACCTTAGTTACCTATCTTATTTGCTCGGCGTTTTTCAATGTTGTAAACAGTAAGACCGAAGGCGGTCAAAATCAAAAAAGTGAACCCCAATAAAACGAAGATGCCGTAGGAAAAGGCTTTGGCCAGATTGGCATTGTCCGATTTGCCGAAGCAGACGGCGCAGGCATGGAGAGGGGTAGTAGGTAGTAGGTAGTAGGTAGTAGGTAGGAAATAAAAAAAACTCTTCATAGGGATTTTGTTTTTTTTAGAAACCAGGAAAGATAGGAAATTCCGGCAATAAAGCCGAGGCCGGAAACGACAGCCATGACGATATTGAATCCGTCCTGGCCGGCAGCTAGGTTGCGCCCGGACCAATAGACGAGAAAACTCATCAAGACCAGGCAGGTGACGATAAAGAAAATATGAAAATTCTTAATGCCCATGTTCCGGTTGGGTATTTTGCGCGGTGGGCGCGTGAATAACCCGGTCCGCGACCATAGACATGTCCACGATCGGCAATAGATAAAGAAAAATGACAAAGAAAAAAGTCACGCCCAAGACGCTAAAAATTAAGGCCCTTTCGCCTTTCAAATGCATAAAAAAAGTAGCCACAAGCCCCGCCTTAAACGTGGCAATAGCCAGACCTATCAAGATGGCCAAGGTTTTGGGAAAATGCAGATACGAAACCAAAACCGTCACCACAGTTAAAGCCATCAAAACCGCAAAAACACCCAAGTAAAGCTTTATGTTGGGATGATGGTGTTTCATAATAAATACAGCGCTGGAAAAAGGAATATCCACACGATGTCCACGAAATGCCAGTAAAGTCCGGCGTATTCAATGCGGCCGACGAAGAGGGGATGATCCCACTGCTTATTGCTCAACCACAAAAGAACGCTGTTTGCAATAATGCCGCCGATCACATGCAACCCATGCAAACCGGTGGTCGTGAAGTAAATGGCGTAGAAGATGCTGGTTGAAGGAGCTATGCGATGCTCAAATTTGGCTCCGTACTCAATAGCCTTGATCCCCAAGAATACGAATCCCAGGGCAATGGTCAATCCCAGGTATTTATTAAAAGCGGCTTTTTCGCGGGTAACCGCCTTGGCGTAAGCCAAAACCATGGTGACGGAAGACGTGATCAGCACAAAAGTGTTGGTCATGGCCAAAGGAACATTTAAAACCTCCCACCCCCGGGGCCATTCCGGGGCCGCGACGCGCAAAATAATATAGGTCGTAAACAAGGTTGAAAAAAGCATCACTTCGGAAGCGAGAAAGAGCCAGATGCCAAGCTTCCCGTTGGGGATACCCGTTACCGGCTCCTGCAGATGTTCGGCGTGCGCTGTGCTGCTCATGTTTCCACGTGCTGGGGCGTCCAATCCGTCTTGGCTCCAGGAACCGAATACTCATAGGGTCCCCGGTAAACCTTGGGCGGCGTTTCAAAATTCCCATGGGGTGGAGGCGACGGGCAAGCCCACTCCAGGGTCGTTGCCTTCCAAGGGTTTTCCTCGCTCTTTTTTCCCTTAAACATACTGTAAAAGAAATTCCAAATAAAAGGAATCTGGGCCAGAAAGAGAAGCCACGCGAACACCGAGCTCACCACGTTCAGGGGTTGGGTCGGGAGATTGTGCGCCTGCGCCGTGGGGTCATAAAGCCGCCTCTGCACGCCGGCCAAGCCCTGGATAAACATGGGAAAAAAGATGCCGTTCATCGTGATAACCGTGCCCCAAAAATGAACCTTCCCCCAAAAATCATCCATCCTGCGTCCAAACCACTTAGGAAACCAATAATAAACGCCTCCCATGAGAGCAATCAAACTTCCGGTAACGACAACATAATGGAAGTGCCCGATCACGTAATAAGTGTCATGAAGATAAATATCAGTCGTGGTCAGACCCAAGGGAAGTCCGGTTAACCCGCCGATGCCAAAAAGCGGCAAAAAAGCCAACGCGAAAAGCATCGGCACGCTGTAACGGATAGAGGCGCCCCGCAAGCTCAAAATCAGACATGTCAAGATAGCTACAGAAGGAACCGAAATAATTAGGGTTGTCACCAAGAAAAAATTGGAAAGCTTGCTTGACATGCCCGCAAGGTACATATGATGCGCCCATACCAAAAAGGACATCACGCCTAAAAATAGCATGGATGCAACAATTTCCTTATAACCAAATAGTGGTTTTCTCGTATTATTGGCTATGATTTCGGCCACAATCCCTATTGCCGGCAAAATCAGAACATAGACTTCCGGGTGGGCCAGAAACCAAAACAGGTGCTGCCATAGCAACGGATGCCCCCCTCCTGACACATCGAGCGTTTGTCCAAAGATAACCAACCCGGTGGGTAAATAAAAACTTGTTCCAAAGACACGATCCATCACCTGTAAAACGGCCGCCGCCTCTAAAGGCGGGAAAGCCAAAAGCAACAGCACCGCGGTCACCAACTGCCCCCAAACGAAAATCGGCATCTTAGAAAGAGTCATACCTTGGGCCCGCATATTTAGGGTTGTGACGATAAAATTAATCGAACCCAAAAGCGACGAAGTGATGACAAAAATCATCGCAACCAACCACATGGTTTGCCCGGGACTAATATCGGCCAGAGGAGGATAGGATGTCCAACCTGATTGCGCAGCGCCGCCGGGTATAAAAAAAGAGGAGAGCATTAAAATTCCGCCCACCACATAGACCCAATACGACATCATGTTAAGTCTTGGAAACGCCATGTCGGGAGCTCCAATTTGCAAAGGAAGAATATAGTTTCCGTAACCGCCCACTCCCAACGGAACCATTCCCAAAAATACCATGATCGTTCCATGCATGGCGCCTAAAGCGTTATAAAAATGCGGCATCAGAACACCCCCGGGCGCCAACGCCTCCGGCAAGAACCGGCCGAATAAAGGAACGGGTTGACCCGGATAAGCCAACTGCCAGCGAAGCAGCATCAAAAGCCCGAATCCGAAAAGAAGAAATAAAAATGAGGTGATCAGGTACTGAAGACCAATGACTTTGTGGTCAACGGAAAAAACATATTTCCAAACCCAATGCTGCTCCTGGTGATGATCCGAGTGTTTCTTATCCGCCATAAATTAGAACTTCCCCAAACCCTCCTTTTGTCATTCCCGCGAAGGCGGGAATCCAGTTCCTTCGCTCTGGACCCCCGCTTTCGCGGGGGTGACGAACAAGGAAATAAGTGAAAAAACCATTATTTTCCCGTTGGGTTTAACGCCGGTTTCTGATCAACCAGCCAGTTTTCGAATTCTTTCGGCGCATGCACGAAAACATCACCGCGCATTAGAGCATGGCCGAACCCGCACAACTGGGCACAGCCGATCTCAAATTTTCCGGTCTTGGTGGGTTCAAACCAAACCGGGATCCTCATTCCAGGCACCGCGTCCTGCTTAATGCGGAAATCCGGAACAAAAAAGCTATGAATTACATCTTTGGAGGTCAACCCCATCAAGGTCGGCCGGCCTAAGGGGATATGCATTTCATTGACCGTCACGATATCATCCAGGGCAGATGGATCATTGGGATCCAAACCCAAAACATTGCTGGCATGAACCAGAGCCGGGTCGCGTCGTCCGAATTTTCCATCAGGACCAGGATAATGAATGTCCCAAGCGAACTGTTCCGCCGTCACCTCGACCGTCAGGGAATCTTGGGCGCCGGGTGTCTCGACTTTAATACGGCTCCAGGAAGGAATGGCGTAAAGAAAGATCAGGCAGAGCTCGAAGGCCAGCACGATAAAATCAGGGATCAGGGAAGCCAATATCCCATGTTCTTCATGCTTGGCCGCCACTCCCGGACGCGCGCGGTACCGGATCAAAAGATAGACGAAAAAAATCCCCCATAAGATGAAGATCGCGAACATCGCCGCATGAATCAGGTAGATGCCAAAATCGATCTCTTTGGCGAAAGTGGAAGCGGCAGTAGGAAGCCCCCAGCCGTAATTTGATTCAGTCATTCATTAAATCCGGAGTTTTCTATCCGTTTTATAATAAGCAGTTATATACTTTTTATCTTTTTTGCATCAAAAAATCAAAACCGCTTGGTGCCTGCTTGGTGCCTGGCTCTAATTCAGCAGAATTAGTGCCTGGCTCCAAGCACTTCAGTATGCCGAATAAGGCGCTTGAGATCCTTGGGATTTTCGGAGTCGTAGTAACCTCGGATAAAACCTTGGCCGTCCACCAACACGAATTTCGTGCTGTGCGTGAATTCAAAGCCCGCCGGAGCGTCCGGATTTTTCGCCAGCGCGAGCTTGAAGCCATCGCGCAAAAGAGAATAAAGATTTTTTCTGTCCAGTCTCAAAAAAATCCAACGCGCAGGGTCAGCCTTAAATCTTCGCGCGTAATCCTGAAGCTCTTTGGGCGTGTCCCTCTCCGGATCGACGCTAAAAGTAACCAAACGAACACTGGCAGGCAACTGCTCTTGAAGCCGTGACAAATGACCGGCTAACATCAAGCAGGGACCCCGGCAGCTGGTGAACAAAAAACTACCAATCCAGGGTTCCCCCAGAAGCTCTCCGCCCCCAAGAGGACCAACTCTTTGAACCGTTACAGCCGTTGCTTTAAATTCCGGAATTTTACCCAACGAAGGCGGTGAAGCGCGTTGGCAGGAGCCAAAAAAAAGAAAACCAATTAAAAACGCGGCTAAAGACAAACTATCGGCTTACCGGCGCGCGACGAAGAGACTCAAAGATACCAATGCCAACCACAGCGCCGGTAACTCCAAAACCTAACCCCCACACAAGGCCATGGCCAAAAGCTTTGCTTGTTTTGTACAAAGCTACATGAAGCAATCCCGAACCCAATCCGGCAGTCATAGCGCTGGGAAGCGCGGCGGCAAAAAAACTGCTTGCCGCGCCATGCCCTTGCTCACGCAAATTTCCATATATGCCAGCGCCGAAACCACCGCCCACAACAGCGCCAACGAATGCCGGAATATGCAACAGACCTAACCACTCCGCGCGGCCTTTACTGGGAGCAAACCGTTGAATTGCAGGCACAATAACAACATTGTTCGCCAAGATGCCGGCCCCGGCTCCAAAAACAAACCTGTTGACGGCATAACGGCGCTTTTGGTTATCGGAAACCGCCGCCCCACTTTCCACGGCCGATTGCCCAAAACTGACTCCGAGCCTGTAATTGGCATTCATCTTAATCCTCTTCGCCAACCCATCCACCGAATCCGAAAGCTGTTTCCAATTTTTAATCATGTCTTGATTCGGTTTCTGGTAAAGAACCGGATTTTCAGCGGAAACGGACGAACTCAACATTGCGCCGATTAGCGCGCTGCGCATCAACAGAGATAAGAATTTCATGTGTCCCCCTTGAAAATATTGATTTCCCAATCTCATCTTGAGTGGGTTGTGATTAAACCTAACGTTTCTTCGATACGGCCGCCAGGGTCCTGGGACCTAAAAGGAATTGGGGCGAAAGTTAAAGCTATTTCTACAGCCGCATTTTTTTGTCGCCTCTCCCCTTGGGGGAGAGGCCGCGCTTGGCGCGGGTGAGGGGTCAATTCTCGAAAATTCTTTATCACCCTCACCCTGCCCTCTCCCCTCAAGGGAGAGGGGAAAATGCGGCTGTAGAACTATTTCACCCCGATACTTCTTAAAAAGGCTTCGTCGCTGGGCGCGCGGCCCAAAAATTTCTTTAGCTGTTCTTCTTCATCTTCGCTGCGGCCGGGCTCCAGGATCAGCTTTCGATACAGCAAGCCAAGCTCCGGATTCATGATCCCCTCTTTCTCAAAACGGGAAAACATGTCGGCGGAATAAACTTCAGACCACATGTAGCCGTAGTAAGCGGCTTCATATCCGCCCATTAAATGGCCGAAACTGGCTTGAGGGTGCGTGCCTTCCGTCATGGGAATCAAGCTCACCTCTTCCATTAGCTTGGCGTAAAGCGCGGTCGTGTCCGCCAGGGGCTTGGTGTGGTATTCCAAATCAACCGCGCCGAAAAAATTCTGCCTTAAATACCTTAAACCGGAATCAAAATTCTTGGCTTTAATCATCCGGCCCAGCAGATCATCCGGGAGCTTCTTCGTTTTATCCTGGTAGTGGCCGGATAAACTTTTTAAAACATCCTTGTTCCAGACCCAATTTTCCAGCATCTGCGACGGCGCCTCCACAAAATCGCGCGCCACGCTCGTTCCGGAGAAGCGCCCGTATTTAGCGCGGGTTAACACCTGGTGCATGATGTGGCCGAATTCATGAAACAGCGTCTCCACCTCGTCATGCGTTAACAAAGAAGGCCGGTCCGCCGTCGGTTTATTGAAATTCGCCACGATGGAGGAGACCGGTTTTTGATAACTGCCGTCGGGCAACCGGCGCCCTTTAACCAAGGTGAAGGCGGCCGCGTGTTTGTATTTTCCCTCCCTTGGAAAAAGGTCCATGTAAAAATGCCCTATCAAATCATTCGTCTTGGCGTCAAAAACCCGGTAAAGCTCCACGTCGGCATGCCAACGGTCGGGGTCTCCCTCTTTTTCATAGCGAAGGCCAAGGAGTTTCTGGTATACCTCCAACATGCCGTAACTCACCACTTCAAGCGGAAAATACTCTTTGATCTTTTCTTGATCGACGTCGTATCTAAGCTTCTTAAGCTGATTGTTGTAATAACGCCACTGCCAGACATCCAGGCGCTTGGCCTGATCCTTGCCCATATCTTTGGCTTTGAGCTCAAGGCGTTCTTTGAGTTCCTGCCGGGCTTTGGTTTTTAACTTTTTGCGCGCGCTGCTTAAAAATTCGCTGACGCGCTCCGGGCTCTTGGCCATACGATCTTCCAAAACGTAATGGGCGAAAGTGGAATACCCCAAAAGGTGCGCTATGCGATAGCGAAGACTGATCGCGTCCTCCAAAAGCCGGACGTTGGTGGTGGAGCACCGATTGTCAAACTTAAACTGAAGATCGTGACGCGCCATGTCATTTTTGGCGTTCTCCATGAAAGGAAAATAATCGGGGTAATCCAAAGTGACGATATATTTGCCTTCTTTGGTGATGCTCAATCGGTTAACAAAGTCGTCGGGCAAACCTTCCAGCTCCTGGCGGGAAAGCTCCAGGTGGTCTTTGTATTCATTGATGTTTTTGCCGAAGGTCAGCTCCATGTCAATTAAAAGCTTTTTGAGCTCTTTGACCTGCGCGCGCTTTTCGGCATCAAGGCCAAAACCGTTTCGTTTAAATTCCAAAAGAATTTTTTCTAAAAGTTTTTTGTCCTCCCCCGCGAGAGAGCCTCCTTTGTCCACATAAGCTTTAATCGCGCTGTAAAGCTCCTCCCGAGTGTAAACTTCCACGGCGTACTGTTCGGAGTCCACCTCGCAGTCATGCGCCGCGTCGCGGACCGCTTTATCGGTTGAAACGTATTTCAAAAACGTGGGCCCGCTGATTTCATCGGCGTACTGCGCCAGCGCGTTTTCCAAGGCCAGGGGGGTGTTGTCGAAACTTCTGGTTTGAACAGGCACGTCAACGAGCGTTTTTAAGTCTGATTCCGATTTTTCCTTGGCCGCCTTGCAGACCGTTTTGATTTCTTCGGGTTTTAAGTCGTAGCGAAGAAGCGCGGAAGGCGCAACGCTCGCCGCGAGCGATCCGGAAATTAAAAACCAAACTACGCCGGTCAAAAAAATACGCTTCATGGTTTTCCTCCTACAACAACTCTAAACTAAAATTCGCGAAAGGCGCCGAATGCACGATGGCGCCGGCTGAAATCCGGTCAATGGGCAACCGCGCCAAATATTTAACATCTTTCAGGCCAACGCCGCCCGAAACCTCGATTTTGACCGCCGGCGCCTTCTGGCGGATATGCCGGACAGCTCGGCGCAGGCCGGCGTAAGCCATATTGTCAAGCATGATCCAATCGGGATTAACCCATAAAGCGGCGTCCAACTCGCTGAAGTTCTGAACCTCGATTTCAACCGAAATTTTTCTCTCCCTTAATTGTCGCGCCGCCTCGCTTAAACGGTCATGCCAAGACCAATGCAAACGCCGCAGGGCGGCCAAATGGTTGTCTTTAACCATAGCCATCTCGGCCAAATCGCGGCGGTGTGGACTGCCTCCGCCAACCGCAACCGCGTATTTTTCAGCCGCCCGGAGCATCGGGTGCGTTTTGCGGGTATCTGAAATAACCGGGGACTTCCTGGCGCCCAGGGCCACGGTGAATTCCCGCGTTTTGGTGGCAATACCGGAGAGATGGCACAAAAAATTCAAAGCGGTGCGCTCCGCCGCCAAAACCGCGCGCGCCCTGCCTTCAAGATGCAGGATTGTACGCATGCTCTTAATGCGCTCTCCCTCTCGCGCCAGGACCTTGATTTTTATGCCGCCATCCATCGCGCGAAAAGCTCCAAGCGCAAAATCCAGGCCGCACAAAACCGCCTCTTGCCCCTTGTGAACGATCTGCCCTTTGGTTGTTTCTCGAGGACCAAACAATATTTGGCTTGTTACATCCCGGCCGGCCTTATCTTCATCCAGGGCCGCGGCAACCAATCTTTTGATGATTCCCTCCTCGCCCAATCTCATTTCTTCGCCCAATCCTCTTGAGACCACGGCCCGAAAATTCGTGAAGCTGCTTTTTCAATGAGCGGTTTAAAAAGGCGAAAGCCCGCCACCATGAGCCGGTTCTGAAGTCCGGTGATAATTTCCTTGCGGTTGGAACGCAAGGCTTCTACCGTCATTTTGGCCACCGTTGCGGCCGGCATGCCGTCCAATCCCTTGGACCAGCGTGCTCCTCCAAAAAATTTTGACCGAGCCCCAAATTCCGTTTTCGTTATGCCCGGCATAACGGTTAGAACAGAAATTCCATAGGGAGCCAATTCCATCCTTAACGCGTCGGCCAAGGTGTTCATGGCGGCCTTCGCCGCCGAATAATGGCTCATCCGTGGCGGCGCCGTTAACGCCGCGATTGAACTGACCATCACGATCGCCCCGGGCCCGCTTTGCTTGATGAGATCCAGAGAAGAGAGAACCATGCGCGTCGCTCCCAGATAATGGGCATCGAAAAGCTGCCGGACCTCCTCAATCGGAACCGCGGCAGAAGAGCCGTTGACGCCGTGTCCGGCGTTGTTAACCAAAATTTCGAGCCTCCCCCACTTGTTTTTAACGGCTTCGACCGCGGCTTGGCAATCTTGATCCTTGGTCACGTCAAGACGCACGGCCAAAACGCGTCCCGAAAATCCAGGATACTGCCCCTGCCACTCCTTGGCCTGGTCTTCAAGCCGCGCCAAATCCCGGCTGGCTATAGCGCAATGGGCGCCTTCTTTAAGCAGTTCCAGGGCAATCTCGCGGCCGATGCCGCTGGAAGCGCCCGTAACCAGGGCAACCTTATTTTCTATTTCCATAAGATAAGTATCTGGTGGTTATCTTATATCTTGAGTCTAAGCAATAAAACAGGATCAACCCGGGCTTCGTTTAACCGTACCGCAAAATGAAGATGCGGCCCAGTGGCGCGGCCCGTTTGGCCCACCTGGCCGATTGTCTGACCTTTCTGAATCTCCTTTCCCTCTTCAACTAAAACTTTATGCAGATGGGAATAGACGGAATAAAGACCCAAACCGTGATCTATAACCACCATGTTTCCGCCAAGATACTGCGTGGCCACCAGCGCCACGCGACCGCGGTTTATTGAGCGAACGGGTTTGCCTGTAGCTCCCCTAAAATCAACGCCCGTGTGCCTGAATCCGGGTTTTTCATTCATAATACGCTGAAGTCCGAAATTGGAGGAAAGGCGCACGCCCTTGACGGGACGGTCAAATCCGCCGGCCCAATAGCGCGATTGGGAGGCGGCCTTAAAAATTGCTTTAAGCCGGGCCATCTCGCGATCAACCCGTTGGCGCGTGGCTTGATCGAACTCCACCATCTCTTCGGGAAGATTCAGGCGCTGGACCGGAAATGTGCCGGCCGCGACGTCGAATTCCCCCTTGGTTTTCCAGCGCCTCCCTTTTTCCGGAATTACGGAGAGGCTCCATCCGTATTTTCCGGGCGCCTTCTCAAGGTCAACGCCCGACAGGGCCGCAAAAGAACGCGAACTCACCGCAAAAAAATAAACCGCCTGGTCACCCCACTTGCCCTCAACTCTCCCCATCTCTCTGGAACCGGAAACCGTAACCACAAAAACCCCACCCTGCGCGGCTTTGCCCGGCCAAGAAACGTTAAACGGCGGCTCGGCGCCCAGGCAAAGCGCGGCCCAAAAAAACGGCAGCCAAAAGCCCATGATTTTTATTAGTTTAGCCCAAAAAGAAGAGTGTTAAGGCAGGCGAAGGACGAATTTGCTAGGGGATATTCTATTTGTTTTGATCCTTGCTCACAGAGCCACGCGCTTCATCCAGCATAATCTGGGCGATCAGGGAAGGTGGAACCGGGCCAAACCCGAGGAAGGCCTTATGAAACTCTGCTTCATTAAAATTAGAGCCCTGGATTTCTTTGTAATTTTCTTTAAGTTTCTCTATCTGAAGACGGCCCATCATATAGGTAATGGCCTGGGTGGGGATAAGAGTATACCTTAAGACTTCTCCTTGGGCTACAGCAGCAGGCAAAAAAACTTGCTCCTGGAGCGTTTTGACCGCTTCCTCAAAACCCATCTTGCCTGTATGTAAAGCTATATCTACCACCACTCTCCAGGCACGCCAAAGCTGGGATTGGAGCTGGATCAATTCTTCCTTGGTATTAAAGAAGCCTTTTTGGCGCATAAGCTCTTCAGCGTAGAGGCCCCAGCCTTCTGCATTGAGGCTGGATGCAAAATGATTACCCCGATCATCGGCCAAAAGATAGCGCACGGCGGATATAGAGGGGTTATTCTGAAAAAAGAAAAACTGCAAATCATGACCTGGGAAAGCCTCATGGGCCACAACAGAAGCTATAAAGGCAAAGTTGTGCCGGGCAAGTTTTCCTTTCTCTCCGCCACTAGGAGTAACCATAAAACCTCCCTTTTTCGTGGGATCAAAAGGGGGAGGAGGAACCTCCATGGCTATAGTGACAACAGGACGCATGCCGGCAGGAGTCTCAAGGACCTTGAGCTTGTAGTCTTGAGGAATCTCAAAAAGCTTTCTCGTAACTACGAAATTTTTGGCCCTTTCCGTAACGCTTTCATAGGCTTTAAGAAGCTCCTGGTCATCTTGAGGATAATGGGACCGAATCTCCGCTATAACAGCAGGGAGATCCTTGCTAGCATCAATCTGGCGCGCCAGAGCCTCCATCCTTTGGCGGATTTGTGAAGTCATCTCCAACCCCTTTGAGTAGAGCGTCTCGGGTTTTTCTTCAAGACCAAAATCGTTTTTAAGACGCAAGGCGTATTCAACCTCGCCTATGGCAAAGCTTTCCTTGGTCAGAGGAAGAACATGGATTTTAAGATAATCCACCATCTGGGCATAAGCTGCCTGGGCAGCTTGCCCAGCGCGTTTGAGGTCGTTTTCCATCCTTGTGTAATTCCCAGGAGCCAAGGTTTTTTTAGCCTCATCAGCCATGGCAGAGCCAAAGAAATTCTGGGCCTCTTCGATGCTCGGGATGCCATGCTCCTCCAGTATTCTTCTATCAGTAACCTGGTTATTTCGGGCGCCTTCGGCCAAATGAGCGTAAATTCGGGCAAGGTATTGAGGGATCTGCTCGGCTCTCCTGATCACAGCCTTCCACTCCGCAGCAGCCTCGCTCCCACTTTCTATCTGGGCGATCTGCATCTGAATTGTGTCGTATGGCGCAATGATGAGACCGATATCTTGGCGATAATTTCTAAAATCCCGCCAATAGCGAAGCTTAGCGCGAACATGGGAAAACATAGCAGAGAGGTCCACCCTATCTTGTGGGTTTAGCTTCTTATGGGAGGGCTCAACAGCAACGAGTCTTTGCTCTAAGGACTCAAGGCAAGTAATATGTTTTTGAATTTTATCTTCAGACAAATTGCTAAGTTTTGATCTGTAGTCTTTAAGCCCAAGGGATGAGGCAAGCTCCGGATTAAGGGAAACGGCACACTGAAAGTATTCCTTTTTAAGCTCGTCAAAATTCTGAAAAGGGATTGCCTTAAGCCTCTCTGCAGCTTGAGCGCCTGGCCCCATCATCATCAAAAAGGCTACCAAGCCATATTTTCTATGGGACGTTAAAATTTTTCTCATTATTGACCTCCAAGATAAAGCGCTCTTGAGATAAGTCTAAAAGAAAAGGGAAACGTATGGCTAGGGTCTTAGGACCCAAAATTCCTAGGCTTAAAGGCCCTAAACCTTTTTACCCCAAAGTCCCTACCGAAAAGGTCGGCCAGTGCGTAGGGGGTCGCATCTTGACTTTTGACAAAAAACGTCAAAAGTCAAGATGCGACCCCCATCCTACGCCTGTGCAATAGATCAAAAGTTGTCCCCCACCGATCTCGCCCACTCCCCTTGCGCCAAAACCCAAGTGTGGTTAACCTAATATCGTTATGGGGAGAGCGATTTTACTAGCGGCGTTGCTCATTAATTCTTTATACGCCTCTGATCTCTTGGGGCCGATTCATTTCCCAACCGGACAGCATAAAGGCGAAGGCGTCGCCCTAAACTACGAAATAAAATACCTTGATCCCTGGGGTCATACGATCGCGGATGCCGGTGGGCTTCACTTCTGCCACGACCGGCTGGCGCCGGGTTACTGTTCAGATGCGGGCGCTCCTGAAGATCAGCTTCCCTCTAAATATTGGGGCTCTTACCCCCTCTACTACTCGGGGATGACCATGCGCTACCAAATCATTCTTCGCAACAACGGCCCCAGAAGCTACCGAAACTTAAGGGTGGTGGCTATTCAGGAGTACCTGGATGCCGGCGCGGCAATTGGAGCGAAAGAATCGGCAATGATTTTGCGCGAGACTGGTTTGCGGAAGAACTGCGGCCGGGTGGCGAGATTGTTTTAAGTGGAGAAATTAATATCCCCTACGAGGGCCGCTCGGGGCTTGACCAAACCCATATTCAGGTCCAGCACTGGAACAAAGGGCAGGGCAAGCCGGGCCCAGGCAGTGTTTTAATTGACGATGCCCAAGCCGGCATATGGTGCCCACCAGCCTACAAACCTTAACTAAAGCGCGTTCAAACAAAGTTAAACTTTTTATCAAAAGATCAATCAATTTTTCAATTTCTGGAACTTCTTATCATCAGTGGACGCGTAAGCTGCCTGACGCCATTTGGGTGTAAAGTTAGTCATCATGCCCCAAATCCCATAAGCCGCGCCTGCAAAAAAAGCGTACCTCCATAAGCTGGAAGCGCCAACAGCTTCGGAAAAATGGCTGGCCATGATAGCTACCACCGCCAAGCCAGCGCCTTCCCAACCCTTGGCTTTGTAAGACTGGGCTTTGTCTATATGGAAGTCTCTAGCCTTGGCTAGGCAACCCCGAAGTTTTATGGGTTCAACATTTTGGCAACAGGCGATGCCTTTTGAGGCATCGTGAAACTCAACTATATCGCCGATGCCCGGTTTCGATTGACCGCTTGAACTCAAACGCGTCCGGCTAAAAATAGCTTGAGTCATTTCTGCGTTACGCAGAACACCATGATCCCTAATTTCTCCCAATCGGACAGCCGCCATAGTGGGAATGTTTAGAACCCCTATCATCGCGAAACCAAAAATTTTGATATGTAGTTGTCTCCTTGTTATTGTGAATTTTAACTTTGAGAGCACGCTTTGTTGATTAGCATAAAACGCCGCCGCGTATTTTACCTGGGCCCTTCGGGCAGTTATTCCATGGAGCTTTAGACCTACGGTAATTTAGGTACAAAGACCAATTAAACTTTGAGTTTAGCGCCGCCAACCCCCGGGGGATGGCCTAAAGGGAGACGGTTGGTAACTCTGGGTTGCCGTAGAGGTTTCTGCTTGCGAGGAATTTTCCGGAGAAGACAGTGGAGTCTGATGAGAATTTTGAAATTCAGCCGGCGGTTGCGGAGGTAGCCATCCGGGAGGAGATCCATTGGGTGCAGGGTTTGCTATCGGCGGCGGCGTGAAGGGCGGCGGCACAGATGACTGCTGTTGCGACAAAACAGGAGCCGGCGAAACCGTGTTTGTCACAGCCGCAGGAGAGGCTGGCAAAACAAGGAAAGCGCTGGGCCCGTCGGATGGATTGGGCGCCGGAAGAGGGGTCCCTCTTAAAGCGTAATTGATTTCAGTCAAAGCCTTCTGAAGATCAAGTTTTTCTCTAAGATCAAACTTTTTTACCTCGTCTTTGAAAGGAAAGTAAATAACTCCTGAAGGTTTTCCTTCTGCCAGCAGGGCTATTGTTTTTTTGAGCTCTTTTGGTTTCTGATTAACGGGAACAATCGCCCACCAGCGTTCTCCTTTAAGTTCCGGCAGAATATAGGATTGAAAAAGGATCCTCGCCTGACCGCTTCCGGCAGGGACAAAAACGGCCAAAATATCAGCCGATTTTTTGTAAGCGCTATAGGGAGCGCCGTAACGCGGTCTTTTGATGGCGCGCGGATCGGAAATGGTAATTAAGGTTGGCCGGCGCTGTTGATCAGAAAGATGAATGAAGTTGCCAAACTCCCTGATCATATCAGGATCAGTTCCTAGAAGCTCGGGCCGGTCAATAAGGTGCCAATAGGATATGCCGGCGTGGTTTTTGAGCGAATTGATTTTAGGAAGAAGTTTGGTGGACTCTAAAGAAGAAATAGAAATATTAAGAAAAACTTTAACGCCGTCCGCGAGCGGTTTGTCGAGCAGCGGAAAGACTTCCTCCGGCGTTTTGCCTGTTGTGTTAATTTCAATAGTATCTATGCCAAGCTCGCGAATAAAAGGATAGGCATCGTCAGGGGCTCCATAAATCCCGATTGCCTCAATGGGTATCGATGAGATAACGACGGCGGCATGGCCAGCCGCAGTACAGCTTAGCGCGACACAAATAAGCGTTAACCTAAAAAAGAAACCGGTTTGTTTCATCGCAATAAATAGCGCCTGGTAAATCGAACTACCGCAATATTAGCAAAACAGGCCCATCCGCCTTTAACACTCGCACCGCACTCGCTGGGATTAAAACGGATAGCGCTGGCTAAGGAAGACCGGAGCAGTTGGCGCCATAGGCGGCGTAACCGCAATTCTACAAATCTCCCCATAAAAATAAGACCGCTATTCTTGACTACAAGAATACATGGGGGATACCATTAAATAACGATAAAGGCAAACCCAGCCGCAAGGCTGGGGGCGCAAAACTTAGGCCCTGCAAAGGGTGCCGGTTGCCGAATATGATTGAAGTATTAAGCGCCGATTATTGATAGCCGCTGGGGTTGACCTGGCGGTTATTTTGTTTTTCGGGGTAGTTAAGAATGGAAAATCGGCAACTGACAAGACCGGATCGGGTTATGGCTCCCGCGCAGTTCGAGGAGCGGGTCTTTTGCATCTTCCTGGTAGCCCTTGCGATCACTTACCGGCACAACCCTCTTTGGATTTACCCTCAAATCCTCTGGGCGCTGTCTGGCTTTCTGATCTGGAATCTTTGTTACCATCGCCTGCTAAACCGCCTAATAATAGAGGGGGCCCAAAAAACAGCCGTCTTTTTAATCAACACGATTTTAATTACGACCATTCTGCGGTTCTCCGGCGGACCGGATTCCTTGCTGTGGCCTCTCTATTTATTGCCAATATTTGGCTGCTGCCTCATTCTTTCTAAGCGAGAGCTGGGGTTTTTATCGTTGCTGCAATGCCTGGCCATCATCTGGCTTCATTTTAGCCGCCCTTCTTTCACCGATGCCGCTTCTCTTCTGGGCCTAGGCATTAAAACAGGGACGCTGTTTTTTGCTTTCCTAGCAATAGGCAAATTGGTGCTCAACCGTCACGAAACTAATCAAGCGCCAGCTCCCCCGCCTCTGGTGGAAACCAATGTCTTGTTAGATCAAGTTAAAGATGAACGCGATATCCTTAATCAAATCATGAAAGAAATTCGGCGGGTGATGGGTGTAGAGGCAAGCTCCCTGATTCTATTGGACCCCACGGACCAAGAGCTCTATTTTCAAGCCGTGTCGGGAGGAAAAACAGGCGTCAGGGAAATCCGGCTTCAACTCGGGGAAGGCATTGCCGGATGGGTGGCCAAATACGGCAAGCCCGTGATGATCAATGATGTCCGTAAAGATAAAAGATTTACCTCACGTGTTGACCAAAGCACCGGCTACGTAACGCGCAATCTGCTCTGCGCAGCTCTTAAGGTGGACAATAAAACATTAGGGGTAATCGAGGCCATCAATAAGCGCCACGGCAATTTTACGGATGCCGATCTTCGAACTTTTTGCGCTTTCGCGGCCCAGGCCGCCATCGCGATCGAAAATGTCCGGCTCTACTCCATCGCCTTCATTGATTCCTTGACCGGAACCTATGGACGCCGGTATCTGGAATCCTGGCTGGAAAAAGAGATGGCCCGCACCCAGCGTTACGGAGGAGATTTTTCGTTTGCGATTCTAGACCTTGACCATTTCAAGGCGGTCAATGACCGTTATGGCCATATAGCCGGCGATTATGTGCTGGCCGAAGTGGCTAAGGTGGCCAAAGCCTCTATTCGTTCCAGCGACATCCTGGCCCGCTACGGCGGCGAGGAATTCGCTCTCATTTTCCCAAACACGCCGCTTGAGCAGGCCATCGCGGTCGCGGAACGAATTCGGCTGGCCATTGCCCAGCACGCTTTTATTTTTGAAGGCCAAACCCTAACGCTATCGGGCAGTGTTGGGTTAGCCAGCTTTAAGACTTGCCGGCCCAATATCTATGGGGATATGATGAAGTTGGCCGACGAAGCGCTATATAGAGCTAAAAAAATAGGACGCAATCAGCTCGTTCTGGCCAACCCGGTTACTTAGCAACCCGCCGGTCTTTCCAGTTCCACCATTTAAGCAACCATGGATCCGGCCTTTTCTCGCGGGCATAATAAACCGCGGTTCGAAAGACATAAAGAAGACAACGGTCCTGCACCTGACCGACCAGCTTGTTAGATTGATCGTAAAGCTTTTCCGGACTTTTATCCTTCAAATCCGCTATGGACCGGATCCCGATCGCGTATAAATCCAAAGCAATGCTTGCGCCTACGCCCGGAATTTTTCTTAGTTCCCGCAAGACTTCACTTTTTTGGGTCATTTAAGCAAAAGTTTAGATCGCGTAAGTCTCTAACTCTTTGCGAGCGGCTTCCAGGGCTTGGGCAACGGGAACAAATTTAGGGGTTTTGAGTACGATTAGTACGATTAGGGGTCATACGATTAGGGGTCACGTCTTTACAATTAACTTTTTTTAGCATCCCCTTCTTAATGATTTGTCCTTTTCGCTGAATGTTAACTCAACCACTGTGCGCTGTAAGCGCACAGGATGGGTCGCCGCCTAAAGGCGGCTTAAGACTTCCCAATCGTAAAATTTTCATCATCTTCCTTTGTATGATTCTCAATGTAATCCCTGATCTGTTCTTCGGTAACGACTC
>JACQJO010000030.1 GCA_016205025.1 Elusimicrobiota bacterium | reverse complement strand
GCCGTCAGCGCTCTCTGGGATTGGCGGGGTCTTAAAATTCTTCACTACCGCTTAGCGGATTTCATTGCCCGGACACTGGTCTGGCCGCCGCCGGGAAGGCAGGGATTAAGGGAGGTGAATATTTTTCCCTAATGTCCAGTTTTTTGGGATCTTGACAATATGTCATTTTTGACATATACTTCTTCATGAGCCCAGCGGATAAGCCGTTGCTGTGGCTGCACGGGGAGATCAAGACTCCGCCGTTTTCACGGGAGGCTAGATTGGAGGCGGGTTTTCTGCTGCGGCGTTTGCAAAAGAGGGAAAGTCTCGCTATGCCGCACTCAAGGCCGATGCCCTCGATAGGCTGGCATTGTCACGAGCTCCGGATCACCGACGCGAGCACGAAATGGCGCATCATATACCGAGTCGATTCAGATGCGATAGTGATCGCCGAAGTATTCAAGAAGAAAACACCGCGCACGCCGCAGCCCGTAAAGGATATTTGTAGGGACCGCCTCAGGAGATACGATGATGCGTGAAATCAAACGCCAACGATTGGAAGCGAAGGGATGGAAGATTGGAAGCACCAAGGAATTCTTGGGATTGTCCGACCAAGAGGCCGAGTATATCGAGCTGAAGCTAAAACTGGCTGAAGGCCTTCGAGCGAAGCGTCGCCAGCGCCGCTTGGGACAGACCGAAGTAGCGAAGCTTGTCAGATCGAGCCAGAGTCGCGTGGCGAAGATGGAAGCTGCCGATCAGTCGGTCTCGATCGATCTGCTCATCCGCTCCTTGCTCGCGCTCGGAACCTCGAACCCGGAACTGGGGCGAATCATCACGCGTTCCCATCACCCGGCAGGCCCCCGTTGAGGGCAAAATTTGCGTAATGCTTAGAAGGCGATTGATCCTTTTTCTTGATGATAAATTTTTATTGAGTTTCGATTATAAAATCAATAGATTTCGTCCCCGTAGCTCAATGGATAGAGTACGCGCCTTCTAAGCGCGTTATCCAGGTTCGATTCCTGGCGGGGACAGATAATTTGTGGAATAGCGACTGACGATTGCCGGATGGGGTTTAAGCTGCTGACTTTGTTTCCGGTTTTTCGACAGCGTTGGCTTTATCCCTTTTAGTCAAAGCCCATACAAGGCCGCCCAGGATAACAGCCCAAAAGCCGCCGTTGGCCGCGTTGCTGGCCCAGGCAGCATCCGAACCGGAAGAAAGAGCCACCAAAAGGCCGGCGGCTAAAACAATCACACCCAAACCCAAAAGATACTTGCCGATGTTGTTTAAGGTTTCCCGAAGTTCACTTTTATACTGATCAAGCTCATTGTCGTTTCTAGCTGGTTTGGTCTCTTGAACCTGGCTAGACTGCGCCCTGCTTTCCCCTAAAAAGTGCGCCCTGTCGAAACGATAAACAGACCCGTTGCCATCCGGCAAAACCGGTCCGGAGACAGCCTCATTAACCGGCTGACCGGCCTCCATCCGCGCTTCCAAAAATTTCTTACTGCCGATTTGATCTTGGGTGCCAGCGCTTGAGACCGCTCCCCCACTAAACACGCACGCGACAATGACTGCCATGATGTTAGCCATAATACTTGCCTCCTATTATTTGCTGCCCAATGCTGGTTTCTTTTTTGATTTTGACCATTTAAGATTAACGAAAAATCTCCTCGCCGCCTCATCTACGATATCGAAGCTCTTCTCGTCATCGCGCACCATCCACGCGCTGCCCTCAGCCGGCGGAGGAAAATAACCGAATCCCAAGTGATCGTTAATATCGGATGTTCCCACCTGAAGAGAAAGCTGTCCGATTTTATCGGTCTTAAAAATTTTATTCAGGCTCGCCTCCAGAACAAACGCCTTGGTTATCCTGCCGGCCGACGCTGACACGGAGGCACCATCTTTGATTTGTGAATGCCTGAAAGTCTCATAGAAGTCATACGACCAAAAGACTTGGGCAAGCTCATTCAAACTGACTCCCAGCTTGATGCGCCATCCCCCACCAATAGACCTATTCGCGAAATTAAACCCCGATTGCCGCTCAAACCCCCTGGTTTGAGTGGCAGGAGCCTGCTCGTTGTATAAATCAGCGTATTTACCAACGTCGGTGTAACCCAAAAAAGGAAGAAAATCCATGCCAAAATCATAAATAAACTGAACCTTGCCGCCTGTTTGGCCATACGCCATAAGATAAATCGGCGCCACATGGTTGACATCAAATGGCTCCACCAGATTACCCACTTTATTGTGGCGCCATTTAAATAATTCGGCTCCAAGATGATGGCGACCGCTCTGGCTTCTTACTAAAAAACCAAACAGCGCAATTTCCGCCTGGCGAAGAACCGGGGTTTTGTCCGAAGCATCCACGGTCAAAACCAAACGCGCGGGCAGTAACTGTTTAATGCTGTGGCCGTCAAGGTATTCTTCGTATTCTTCTTGCTGACCATTCTCAAGCCGACGCTTCTCTATAAACGGTTTTTCTTGCCTAAAGAGTTCACTGACAACCTCGACTTGGATCCTCTCGATATCGGTTCGCTCTGGGTCATTGTCGTCATAATGCCCCTTCCAATCGTAAATCCTAGCTTCGCCCTTGCCGATTATCACCTCAAAACGGTCAATAAAAGACTTGCTGGGTTGACGTTCTAAAAATGAACTCGAGGCCGGTCCGGAGGGAGAGTCCTGGCTGCCCGAAGAATCCGCGTTATTTTGATCATGGGTTAATTTGGGGGCCAGCAACGCCGCGTTAACGGGAGACCCAAATCTTTTCACCGTAAAAAATTTTTTATTCTGATTGCCCAGTTCAAAAAAATTACGGTTCTTGAAAAAAGCGTCGTAGTTTTGGGCGTTTAATTGGAAATTTAAAACCAGCCCCGCAACAACCACCCAACTGCCATTGATGACTTTGTTCATTGAACGAACCCCCTTGATCAAGTACGAAAAATGAGTATAGCCCACGCCTGCTGCGCCAGCGTGGGCCTTTGGGGTATTAGAGCTAGGTCTTTTGTCCTAGGAGAATTCCGGGACTTTAGGGCAGGTTTAGGGCAGGCTTTTTAGAGCGGTTAAAATTTCCTGGTTCTCCCTCTGCATGGTGATGGCGGGTTGGATCTTCACCCAGGTCACCTTGCCTTGTTTATCCACAATAACGGTGGCTCTTTGCGAAATATTTTTGTCCGCCAGGAAAAGGCCGTATTTTTTGGACACTTCTCTCGAAAAATCGGAGAGAAGTTTGTGTTTAAAATTGAGTTGTTTAGCCCAAGCTTTAAGCGTCCAGGTGGAATCCACCGAGATTCCCAGCACCTCGGCCCCGGCCTGCGTGTATTGACCGATGTCGTTGGTGAAACACTCGTTTTCTTTAGTGCAAACCGGGCTGAAAGCCAAGGGATAAAAAGCCAAAACAACGTTTTTCTTTCCTTTAAAATCGGACAAACGGATATCCTGGTCGTTTTGATCCTTCAGGGTGAAGTCCGGCGCTGTCTGACCGGTGGCGATGGTTTTGGTTTCTGCGACTTGAGTGGACATAATGGTGTTCCTCCTGCTTAAAAATAATTTCTAGCTATCCTAGCACTTTACCCGGTTGCAATCGGGGCAACAGGATTTGAACCTGTGACCTCTCGGTCCCAAACCGAGCGCTCTAGCCAGCTGAGCTATGCCCCGATTTCCGCTTTGTCCGCTTGACGGTTCAAATCAATCCTGGCTTGCAGGGCCTGACGAAGGGTGGCTGGATCCATATACAAAACCTCGCCGCCAAAGGGCAGGCCGCCGCCGATTCGGGTTAGCTTTAAACTCGGAAAATTCTTTTTAATTTCACGGGTCAAATAAAGGCTGGTTAATTCCCCGCGCGTGTCGTAATCCAGGGCCAAAATGACCTCCTGAATCAAGGGGTCGCCTTCAAGGCGCGTCCAAAGGCTCTCCAAGGTTAATCCGCCGGGTCCGGCCAGGCCGGTTTCCATTTTGGGCTCAAGGCTTCCGTGCAGCACATGGTAAAGCCCGAAATAACTTCTGGACGCCTCGATCGCTTCGACGTCCTGGGGATTTTCCACCACGCAAACAACGCCGTGATTGCGCTCCGGGTTGGCGCAAATTTTACAGCGCTTCGACTCGGTCAAATCCTGGCAGAGATCACAACGGGTGATCCGGCGGCGGGCCTGCGTCATGGAATCGGTCAGATGATTAAACTCCTCTTCCCGCAAAACAAGAAGTTTTAAGGCCATGCGCTCCGCTTGCCTGGGGCCCACGTGGGGGAAGGAGTATCTTAAGGCCTGGGCCAGGATGTCCAAAACCTTTGATTTCACAAGCTCTTACTGCCTTTTGATTCTTTTTATTTTCCCGCCGAAAACCTTGGCGATTTTCTGGATTTGATCCGAAATTTCAGCCGGCGGCGGCTGGGGTTCCCCCGGCGTCATGCCGACCGCGACGGAGTCCGAAGCGGCGGCGGGCTCCTCGGCCGCATTTGAAGTTAACACCGCAGACGGCGGCTGATCCGTCTGGATTAATTTTAAGGGAATTTTTCCAAAAATGTCCATCCAGACAGTCAAAACTTTATTGCAGTTGTTCTCCAGGCCTTTAAGCAAAAAAGTATTGGCAACCATAAACTCATAGCCTTTATCCGCTGGCTCGCAGGGCCGCAACCGCGCTCCTTGCAGATAAAGACCAAGCTTGGCCTCCTTGAGCTTGGCCAAAAATTTAGAAAACTTCTCTTCTTGGCTTAGTCCATCTTGGTTTTGCTGGATTTCCTCGCCATCATTTTTTCCGTCTTCAGCTGGTTTCGCGCTTTGCGTCTTGCCGGCCGCGGGCGTTTCGCCCTCTTGGTTTACCCTTTCCGGAAAATTTTCGATCAAAAAACCCAGGAGGCCGACCTCGCAAACCAGCATGGGATCAGCCGCGAAACGAAGTTCTCCCTCCAGTCTCACCAAATGCCTGGACAGCTGGTACAAACGGCCGGCGTGGCCGCCGCTAAGCTGCGGTTCGTCTAAGACGCGGTTCAAATCATCAGACACGCCTCTTAATAAACTGGACAAAAGCTGTGTCGCGGAGTGGCCGCGCCTTAAAAATTCTTCGCTTAAAATTTCGCGGGCGCGCCTGAAATCCAAATTTAAAGCCAAGGCGTCAATTAAATCACGAACCACCGCGTCCTCGATAAAACCCAAAAGGCCGGTCAGGTCTTCCTTTTCAATTCGGGTTTGATCGCCGGCGGCCAAACTGACCAACTGCTCTAAAATGCTCAATCCGTCGCGCAGGGACCCGCCGGCCGCGCGCGCGATCTGTTCTATGGCGTTATCCGCGATTAAAATTTTCTCTTCTTGCGATATAAATTTAAGGCGGGCCACGATTTCATCGACGCTGAAAGCGCGGAAAGGAAAGCTCTGCGTGCGGGAAGCCACGGTGGCCGGAACCTTATGAAGCTCGGTCGTGGCCAGGATAAAAACAACGTGGGAAGGCGGCTCTTCCAGGGTTTTGAGCATCGCGTTAAAAGAGGCCGAGGAAAGCATGTGGACCTCGTCAATGATAAAAATGCGGTAACGGTCCCGCGCCGGGGCCAAATTGATGGTGTCTAAAATAACCTCACGGACGTTATCCACCTGCGTGTGGCTGGCCGCGTCCATCTCCAAGACGTCAATGGACCTGCCCTCGGCTATTTCAACGCAGGGATCGCAGGTTCCGCAGGGCTCAACCGGGCCGATGGAGGAACGATTGAAGCAATTTAAAGCGCGCGCGAAGATGCGCGCCATGGATGTCTTGCCCGAGCCGCGCGGACCGTAAAAAAGATAAGCGGGAAACAGACGGCCCGACCCGACCGTGTTCTGCAAAGTTTTGGAAATCGCGTCTTGCCCCACCACGTCACAAAACGCGGCGGGACGGTATTTTAAAGTGAGCGGGCGCCGTTCAAGCATGTTGTCTTAAATTTTGGAGAAAATTTTGTTTAAAACGCGCTTAGTCTTGTCGCGAAGTATCCGGAAATTCTCGTCCAGCTCTTTTAGCATATCTTTTTTCTTGCCTAAAACAGGATAAACTTCCGGGCTGTTCAACGGCCCCTTGACCTTGATGTGAAGATAGGGATTGCCCCTATCATCCAGCAGGGCATCGGGGACCTTCCAGCGGATTTTTTCCTTGGGAAGGCTGGTCACGATCATAAGGTTGATCTGATTGGCCGGAAAATCGACCTTTCCTCTGACCTGAACGTTGGCCAAGGGACCGCGGATGGTGACCGCCTCCAAATTCATCCTGCCGTATTCAAAATAGTAATCCCCCTGCATGGATTCCATGGGGATGGAGGTGAAATCCTGTCCATCGAGCCTCACAATGCGCCAACGGTGCAGGTCCTCCATGATATTTAAGGGTTGAATTAAAAACTTCATGAAGGGCGCCACGGCGACGAGTCTTGGCACGTTCTGAATGCCGCCGCGGGCCAAATGCAGATGAATCTCTCCGTTTATTTTGGCTTCAGGAGTATTGCCGACTCCCGTTAAATCGAGCTGGGCCACCAAATTATCGCAATCAAGAAACGCCGTATCGGCGCCAACGACGGACGCGGCCCCCCTGGCCGCCGCCTGCCACTTGCCCTCCCTGCCCTTGAGGTTTAAAAATTCAAGGCCGACCTCCAAATTTTTTACCCGATCCCCGGGCTGATCAAGGGAGGCGCCTTTCGCCTTGATATTCGATAAATCAACGCTCCAGTTTCCCCGCGCTCCTTCGGCGTCAATAGAGTCAATGTTAACGGCGCCGCTGGTCGGCGCCCAGGAACGTATGGGAGCGAATACGCCACGCAGGGCGCCCGGATAAAGCGTCGCCGAGGAAGCGGCGATCTGCCAGGTGGGCTGCCCGGGTTCCTGCCACTGCGGAAACTCCTCCCCGTCTTCTGTTGGCTTTTCCTCTTTCGGCTTTCTTCGCAAGTTAAAAGTTATGCCGCGAACGATTGAAGGCGGCGCCCGGGAAACAAGAAGTTTCAAGTTCGCCTGAACATTATGATGGTTGGGCTGGGTTGAAACGTGAACTCCTTTAAGGGAAAGATCAAACGGCACTCCGGGATTTTTTTGCAATAAAGTTCCCCAAGAAAAATTAAGGTTATCCGCTTTTAACTGGCATGAAAACTCGCGTTCGGTCTTGCCGTTTTCAACGACAAACTGGGACATGGCTTCGCCGCTCATGGCGATGGGCTTGCCGGAAAGCTCCCCGCTGAAGTTTCGAAACTGGCCGTGGATTTCAATGTTGGATTTGGAGGCGGCGTTGGTTTGCAGCTGGCCAGCGGCCGCGATGGTCCAGCTGGTGGTCTTAATCTCGAATTCGGAAAATTTAGCGCCGGCCCTAGACATGTCTCCATGACCAAAATTAAAACGGCCGACGATGGACATACGCGCCGGGTTTTGAGCCAAAAGATCCACCCATGCCGGAAAAGTGCCCAAAGCGACGCTGTAGGCGTCGATGTCCGCGATCATGCCCCAATCAATCAAAAAAGGAGCTCCCAAGGAAAAATCACTGATTTGAGCTGAAACATCTCTAATGGTCATCGAAGGAATTTTATAGAGATCGTCTTTGACCACGAACCGGCTGGCGCGAATTTCCAAATCGGAAACGTTAAAAGGAATATCGATCTCTTCAGTTTTAACGCCGCCGATCTTCAACACCTTGGGCCGGTCTTTTTCCGTATGGGCAATGTGGGCTAAATTCCAAGCCCCCTGGGCGTTCCTTGAAAAATTGATCGCGGCGCCGTAGATCCCCAAATCATCCACCACCACGCGCCCCAATAGAAGCTCAAAAAATTGGGGTTTAAGCGTCAAGGTTTCCATTTGGGCGAATAGGCCTTCCTTAAACGTCGGATGCTCCGAAATCTTGACGTGTTTTAAAACGACGCCGCTCCACAAACTCAAACTGGCCCCCTCAATCATGATCTGGCGGTGCAAAGCGGAAGAAAGCTCGCCCGCCACCCAGGGAGCCAAGTTGTTCATGCGGACCTCGTAGCGTATGGCGATTGACAAGGCTATTAAAATCAATAAAAACTTGACCAAAAAAATTCTAATGATGGAGCGCACCAGGCGCTTTAAGCCCTTTTGAACCTTGATCAATGCCTAAACTCCGAAACTAATTTTTTCTCGATTTTTGATAATAACCGTCGGCTTCGGGCAGCCATTTGGCGATATTCTCGATTCTCTTGCCGTGGGACGGATGGGTTGAAAGAAATTTAGCCAGCGGATCGTCTTTGCCCTTTTTTTCCGAAGAGGTTTTATCCATATTTTCCCAAAACTCTTTGGCGGCCTTGGGTTCATGGCCGGCCTTGGCCATCAAAATCAACCCAATGTAATCCGCTTCCTCCTCATGTTTTCTGGAAAAAGGCAGAAGAACGCCCACCTGCGCTCCGGTTCCATAAGCTTGAGCCACCGCTTTCTGGGCTTTGGGATCTTTGCCGCCCACCGCGGCCATTACAACACTGCCTCCCAACTGCGTCAGCAAGCCCTGCGAAATGCGCTCGCCGCCGTGACGGGCCAGGGCATGGCCGATTTCATGGCCCATGACGGTGGCTAACTGGTCATTGGTTTTAGCAACCGCCATGATGCCGGTATAAACCGCCACCTTGCCGCCCGGCAAACAAAAAGCATTGATGGTTTTATCATCGTCAATGACGTTAAACTCCCATTTAAAATCCGGTTTCTCGGCCACCGCGGCCAAATCCTGGCCCACGCGTCGAACCAGTTTGGTTCTAGGATCGCTTTCCGGAAGGATTTTAGATTGCTCCAAAACCTTTTTATATTCCTTGTCGCCCAAAGCCATCTCTTCTTTGGGTGAAATGATTAAAAGCTGCCTACGGCCAGAAATGGGAACACTGCCGCAGGAAAAAAGCAGTAGACAGTAGGTAACAGGTAGTAGGTAGGGCTGTATTCTTATCACGATAATCGTGCCTCCTTGATCGCTGTTTCGCTTAAACCTTTCTTGGGTTGATTCGCCCAAACGCCGAGCAACGCCAATCCCCGATGATCCTTAGTCGCGCGGAAAATTGAACCCGCGCGTTTTAAATCTTTCGCCGCTTGCTTTTTGCGTTGAAGCGCGCGCGAACAAACCATTCTCCCCCAAAGAACGTATCCTTCATTAACGCGGTCGCCCAATTTTCGATAAAGCCTTTCCGCTCTATTGTACCCAACAAGCGCCTGGCTATATTTTCCCATTCTTCGCAGGGCATTCGCCATACCGCAAGAAGTATAGGCCAAACCATAAGGGTCGCGCTCTTTTTGAAAAAGAACGAAGGCCCGTCGGTAAAAACCAAGCGACCGGCCCGGTTGTCCGGCCAGCCTGGTCGCACCCGCCAATCCGCAAAGAGAGTAGGCCAAACCGGAGGAATCCCCCAAGCGCCGAAAAATTTGATGGGACCGCCTAAAACTCCCAACGGCCTGCCGGAGATCCAAACACATGCGCAAGGCAAACCCCAAGTTCCACAAGGCGTAGGCCTTAAGCTCCGGATCTCTGCCGATCAATGAATTGGCCAAGCACTTCTTGAGCACTCGCGCCGCCTTCCGATGTTGGCCCATAGCCCTTTGCAAAGCGCCCCAGCGCACATCGGCCTCAAGCATGGGCAGGGGATCGCCCGACTCTTTAGACAATGCCGAAGCCCGCCGGGCGGCCCTGATAAGATCGGCTTGGTTTTCGGGATGCAAAACTTTAGCCGAATCCAAAATTTCCCAAAGGGCTTGAATTTCCAGATCAGGGAATCCATATTTGGCGGCCTTAGAACTAACATCACGGGCCGTGATCAAAGCAATCTTGTAACGCCCGGAAAGTCTTAAACGAACGGCTTTGTCCAATAAAAATTTTATTGACCGCCAGAGAGCCGCGCTTTTAAGCTTCACAATACTCGCATTTTCCCAAATACTAAGCGCCGCGAAATCATCATTGACAACCGGCCAAGCCGGGGTAAAACTTAAATAGGAAAAAATGAAAGCAACAATGATTTTATTATCGCTGATGGCCCTGGCCGCGTTGTTGCACGCCCAAAAGACCGAAGAATTATCTCTGCTCAAACAAAGACTAGCGTTGGCCGGACGCCAGCCGATCGCGCCAACCGGCGCTCTGGATGAATCGCTCGATGTTCCCGATCAATGGCCGCAGTTGTTCCCGTCCGCCTTCAAAGAAGGCAGTTATCGCTGTAGCTGGGAAAATAAAGAACGCTTAAGGCAAGAACTCTTCGTCAGCGGCTGCGCTGAAAAAGAAGCTAAAAAAATCATCCGTCACGCCTGCGGCCTGTGGCCCTGGAACCGCTTTCAACTGTCCGCCCCGGCGCAACCCGCCACCTGCCAGCATATGGCGGATCGTATCAGTCGGGCAAAATAATTTTTCACCTTCACCCTATCCGCCTTTTCTGACTGTTGAATACCTGCAGTTTTTGTTCATTTCACAATGGGGGCAGTAGCTGGTGTCAGGATCAAACTTGCGGCTTAAAACGCCCGCCTTAACTTGGTTCAAAATCTCAACCGCTTTGGCCCAGTCCTCGTGACCCCTAATAACTTCCACGATCTTGCCCTGACTCACAAAAAAGAAAAAAAGGCGGATTCCGGCCAAACCAAGCGCCTCCTGCGCCGCATGGTTATAAACCGTGACCTGCAAATCGTCTTTAAGACGCTCCTCGCTCCATTGGACCGCGTGGGTTTTATACTCCACCAAAGCGTAAGAGCCATCCGGCATTTGATCCACTCGATCTAAAATTCCGCGCAGTTTCATGCCCGCTTGGGGCAAATCAAGAAAAAACTCCTTCTCCACGAAAAAAACCTTGCCATTCCACTTGGACTCTATCTCGCTGACATAACTTTTAAGCATAAGTTGAGCCCGGTCGTAAAATTCCAGCTCTTGACCGGAATTAGCGTAGCCCGCCCGGTCCCAGACGTCGTCTAAAGCGGCCAAAATCGCTTCCTCGCCTCTCGGTCCACCCTCACCCTTTCCCTCTCCCCTCGAGGGAGAGGGCAGGGAGAGGGGGTCATCTAAAAATTTCTGTTTTAAATGGTAGCGCTCCAGCGCCTTGTGAACCGAAAGCCCCAAGCTGGCCTGCGGACTGGGCGGCGCTTTCCATTCATCAAGATATTTGAGCTTATAGAGCCAAGGGCAGTTTAAATAAGCGCGCGCTTTGGAGTAGGAGAGTTCAAACACTTTGAAAAGGTGACAAAGGTGATAAAAGTGACAAAAGTGACAAAGGTAAAGGAGCGATTGAAAGTTCTTTAATCACCTTAACCCTTGTCACCTTTGTTGCCTTTGTCACCTGTGTCACCTTTCTTTGAGATAGGTTCCAAACGTCACGATCCAGCTTTTTGTTTCCAGCGTATCGCCCTTGATGGATTCCAGGGGAACGCCCAGGCGGTCTTTAAACGCGGACTCCTTAACACCGGACTCTGCGCTTGCCGCTTCAATGACCATGCCGTTGCCCTGATAAATCATGACGTGAGAAACCTCTTTGGGATTTTTCCGTAAGGCTAAAAAAATTAAGTCCCCTGTTTTTAAGTCATTGGCGCGAATTTTTTCAGATTTTAGAAACTGCTCATGAGCGTCGCGGGGAACGCGAACGCCGCCAATGCCGTAGGCCAGGTGGACCAACCCGGAGCAGTCCACGCTGGTTCTTTGGCTCTCGGAAGTTTCGTCATAAAAACTGCGGCCGCCCCAAAAATAAGGAGCCTTGGCTTTAAGAAAAAATTTCGCTTTTTCAATAATGGAATTCCTAATCTGATCGGCGGATTGGGTCTCATCGTCAAGCCGGACCTGCCGCTTGTCAATCCAGCCTTGAGAGCCGTACGCGAGCTCAACTCTGATCCACTGCGGGAATTTCCCCGCATCAGGCGACGCGGCCAAGCGCGTTCCCAGCGAAACGCGCACGAGAACCTTGGCGCGCGGCGAGGGTTCGCTCATCACCCCGGCGTATCCTTCGGCAACAACGGCATTGGTTCGCGGAAACTCCGCGACCTCGCGCAAAAATTCTTTTTTAATCCATCCGGGATAAGGCCCCCATTTCTTCGTTTTTTTAAACTGCTCCTGTTCAATAGCCTCAACCCGAATCCATCCTCCCTTTTCCTCATAAGCTATGACTTTCTCACCGTAAAGAAGCTGGGTTTCTTGGTTCATGTCCTGCCTGCGGTTGTTTTGTCCGGGCGCCGGTTGGCGCCTTAAATCCGCGACCGGCACCGCCACAACCATCTTTTTAGGTTCTGCCCCGGCGCCGGAAACTGGATTGGCCGCCATCGTCGCGCTATAAAGGAGGCAAATTCCAAATGCCTTGCAGTTCTTCATAAATATCCTCGGGAAGCTGGATAACGAGCGGGTTTCGCGCGGGATCAAGCCACTGCAAGATAAACTCCAGGTTCTCTATGGCTGAAGCGGTGCAGCCCGCGGTTCCCGACTTGGCGTTTTTCCAAACATGAAAAAAAATACAAGATCCTTTTTCCGGAACAGAACCGGCATTATGTTCCACCACGAAAAGCCACTCATAAAGATCCTGGCTCGCCATATCCTCGGCCGACTTCCAGTCTTGGTTTTTATCTTTAGGAACAATCTTGTTGTAATGGCGGGAATTGGGATCATCCACGCAAACCAAGCCAGCCGTCGGCTTAAGGGAAATCTTGGCATTGAGATGTTTTTTCTGCCGCCGGTAAGCCTGGCCGATGCGAAATACGCCGGCCGGCGCTTTCAAGTCCCCCTCCTTTTTCTGGGGACCTTCCGGCATTTCGGGATGAAGCCCCAGGCCCCACCCCAGGCCGTTGCGGCCCACAACCGCGGGAAAGGCTTTGCGTTTTTTCCACCGGCCTTGCTCGCGCTCTAAAAGATAAACCTTCGCCCGCAGAGCCTCCCAGTCCTGGGTCACCACAACGATCATCTGTCCAGCCGCCGCCATCTCGCCAATAGATTCAATCGGCCAATTTACCACGGGATACCTCCCCCAATTTTTATCATCAAAATGCCACCACTCGGTGTCCAAACCCTCAAAACCCTCCGATTTCATCGCTTTTTCCAGTTGACCGCGATTTTGCCGGGAAGCGACGCTGCCACCCTGGTAACTCCGGTGCGCGCGAAGCCCGAATTCATCATAAGGCGACGGCATCTCAAGTTCGCGTCCCAAGGGATCAACCAAGGTCAAATCAACCGCCGCGCCGCGGTTATGCCGCGAACCTTTGGCCGGATTGGCCACGTATTTTTCATCCGGCACCTTCTCCCATAATTTCCTCTGAACCGAAAGCGGGCGGTAGCAATCAAAAACCTTAAGACCCAGGCCTTTCTTAATGAGATTTCTCTGAACTCCGGCTAACCGCCTGGCCGCGTCTCCGTGCAAAAGACAGCGATTGACCGGATACATGATTTCACCCACAAAATTGTCTTTGGTGGCATAACGGATGTCCACCGCGATAGTCGGGTCAATGTCGCGGATGTCTACTAAAGGCTCGGCCCGCAAAAAAGGGGTGAGGGGTGAGGGGTGAGGGGTGAGAAGAAAAAATAAAAGAAAAATTTCTTTTCTGACCCCTGACCCCTGACCCCTGACCCCTGCGCTCATTTTTCCCACTCCAAATACGTCAGCAACGATTCTCCGAATTTCGCTTTCTTGTATATCTTAAATCCATCGGGAAGGGAACTCCAGGGCTCTTTCTGATGATGTTGAACAACAACCCAGGCGCCGGGCGCCAAAAGCCGCGAATCTTTAAGTTTCTGCAATGTGGGAACCGACATGATCAAAACGGAACCCCTGCGGTCCTCGCCCAAATACGGCGGCGCCACAAAAACAAGATCAAAAAGAATACCTCCACTTCCGTCATTCCCGCGAAAGCGGGAATCCAAACCTTCGAGCCTAGCTTTCAGCAGCATCAGCGCCCCGCCCAAGACGTCTCCCGAATGAACAATGGCTTTATCCTGGCATTTCATGAGCGTGATATTGGCTTCGATCAATTTCAAACTCTCGCGGCCTTTGTCCACAAAAACAACCAACTGGGCTCCGCGCGACAGCGCCTCAAAACCCACAATGCCGGTGCCGGCGTAAAGATCAAGAAAGTTGCTCGCCATCACCTTGGGCCGGATGCTGTCAAACATGGACTGCCGTATGCGCGACAAAATAGGCCGGATTTGCGACTCGCGCTTAGGAACCTTCAGTCTTCGCCCCTTAGCCGATCCAGCGATGATGCGCATTTGATAAATCTAGTAATCGTATCTAATAAACTTCTTCATGGGTGCCCAGAGTGTAGAAGACTACTGTTTTTGGCGGCAGATGAAATTGATCGGGGCACTCTTCGGACACGGCAAAAATAATCCGTAAATTCTTGGTAAGTCTTGCTGAACGCAAACCGCGCAGATTGCCGACCAACGATTCGCTTTTAGCGGCGCGGTAGGGATCATCGCAGATTTGACGAACCTTGCGCTCGACCAGCTTACTTAGATGTCTAAATTTCTTGGCCTGCTTAAAAAACTCAGGCAGGTAGAGGGGTTTATAGATCGCCAAAGACTTCTTTGTGAGTTAACAAACGAACCTTTTGGCGAAGTTGTTTTCGAGCTCTTTGAAGAGACGAATAAAGACTCCTATCGGTGACTACAGCCAGCGTTTCTTTAATTCTCTTCCAATCCCTAAGAGATAAAATAACCGCCTTGCGATGCCCATTAGCGCTGGCTATATATTCCACTTCAGGTACAGTTATTCTTGCCATTGCGCTTCAATTCTAACAGGAAAAAAGCCGAATTGCTACTCGCCAAAAACTAAAGTCCCGTTTTAGCTTTAGGACTTTAGGGAAATTTCCTTAGGACTTAAGGCCCTCCCACAATAGGCCCAAAGACTCACGACAGCAATGGCAACCGATGGCATACTCTTAGGGAACAAAAAATCGCTGGAGGCTAAAAAATTGAAAAGAATATTATCACCCTACAAACCCTTGTTTTTTACACTCCTAACGGTCAACTTGGCCTGGAGCGGCCCGCTCTCTACGCTTATAAAACAAGGCCAGGAGATCGGCAATGAATTTACGCAAGATTCGGTTGAGCAACCCAAATCAATCGCCATTGATTCGGCCCAACCGATCAAATCTTACGAAGAGCTTATTTTAAACAACGACGGCTCGGTAACGATCGTGGAACCTCGCTTTAAAAATCCTAACGGGCAGGGCTATTTACCCATTAGCTCGACGGACCTATATGGCTATAACAGAAACCTAAAGGGCGTCTGCAAACTTTTCGGGTTCAAAGGTCCGCAGGGTAGGGCTAGTCGTGGCGACGAAGAAATAACGGTTATTATTGATTCCAAGGGTAAAATCAAGGGATTCAGCAGGAAAAATGCCAGTTCCTATAATTACCGCGTCAGCGCGCTGATTTGTGAAAAAGATATAAAAATCAGCCCAGAAAAAGCGGCCCCTGAAGAGCGCGCCGAGGCTGTCTACCGCAATGACGATGGAACAATAACCCTATATCGTCCTTATGCGTTGGGACCAAAAAACTCAAAATTACCAATCTATACCCCAGCCTACGATAATTCTGCCTACCCTTATTACGAAAAAATTGTTTGCAAATATTTTGGCTACAAAAAATCTAGAACCAGCACCTTAAAACGCCTGGGACCCGATGAGCCCAGGGCTTGGGTAGTATCTGATTACGAGGAACGCCGTTCGCGTTTAGCAGGCCTTTGGTTTGGCAAAGACTGGAACTATTCGCCTTCTGTTTTTGAGAGTTTAGTTTGCGAAAATAGAAAGTAAATTTAGCTCCCTTGAATTTTCAACCGAAAAATTCGAGTTTGATCCCATAAAAAAGGAGAACTGAACATGACCAAATTAAAAATTTCTCTGATAGGATTGGGCTTTGCCGCTACGCTTGGCCTGGCTGTCCCCGGGAGATCAGAAGTTCAGAAGCGCGATGGTTCGGAATTGTCGTCAAAGCCTCGCATCTCCCCGGAATTGGCAAGCGAGCTCGGTTATATCCTAAGACACAGCAAACAAAACTATTCTAAAACGCATGCGGGCTTCACCGAGATGGGTTTTATCCTCGAATGCAAGGATCTCAATTATCGCTTCCGTGGGGAGTTGGTCAATTTTTTCGTACCCGGCCGACAAATGAGTTCTACCGCCATGCACCTATGGGCTCTATACAGAGGGGCAGGGGTAACGGGTTTGGATTTTATCAAGTCTCATTTCAGTGTTACGGTAAATCTCGATGGAATAATTGGATACGCTTCTTTATGCGCATACGATACCTGCCTCGGGGGATTTCCGGATTCAAAGCGCTACCTACAAGAAGCGACAAACAATATTGCTCGGGCATTTATCGAGGCCTGCGGCAGCCGAAAATAACTCTTTTTTTACCGCTCCCACCCAGGCGCTTCCTTATCCAGAAATTCCGCTAATTTTTTTGGATCCTTGGCGGGCAACAAGCAATTCCTTCCTTTGCATAAATAAACCTGCGGCTCGCGGGTGGGCTTGGCTGGTAAATCAATTGTCCAGGGAAAAGTTCCTTTCCCGCCCTCTATTAGCGCTGTCATCCGTGCCGGCCACCACTGTTCCCTTGTTACCCGCCAAAGAGCCTGCCACTTGGCGTCCTCTCTGGTGCCCGCAATCTCGATCTGCCAAGGCTCCTCGGAATGCTCCGATAAGACATTGAGAAAATGCGTCACGCCGGCCGGGGAGCCTTCCATTTCGGCGACATGAGCGCGTAAAACGCGCTCCGCGATGCGGGTCATCTCCTCATCCTCAAAGTAACGCCCGATTTTAAGGAGCGCCTCGGCCGCGGCCGAGGTGCCAGAGGGCATCACGCCGTCGTAGCTTTCCTGGATATTGGTCAGCAGATAGGGATCGGCGCCCTCTTTGGGAAATGAGCGAAACGCGTTTGAATCAGCCTGCCAGAACTCGGCAACCATGCGCTTGGCGATAACCCGCGCTTGGTTTAGATGCTCAATATCAAGCGTGGCTTCGTAAAGATCGGTCAAGGCCAAAATCCAGGAAGCGTAGTCCTCGAGAAAACCCGAGATGTCTCGGTTACCGGCTCTCGCATGTAAAACAGAAAAGGTGCCAGGCACCAACCCGAGGTTGGAGCCAGGCGCCTTTTCCGGCGCCTTTTTAAAAAATGTTTTTTGGGCGTAAGCTACGGCATCTTCGGCGGCCTTTAGGTATCTCTCCTCGCCAAAAACCGCTCCGGCATAAGAAAAGACCGCAACCGCCAAAGCGTTCCAGTCCGCCAAAACTTTCTCATCTGTAGCCGGGGGAATTTTATACTTTAACCGCCATTCAAATAATTTCTTTTTTATGAAATTAACGGAAGGCTCTGGATTCCCGCTTTCGCGGGAATGACGAAAGGTGGAATGCAAAATATTGCGTCCGTCTTCCCAGTTTCCTTCTTTGGTCAAACCCCACTGTTGGGCGGCCAGATTCAAATCCTCGCCATCGCCCAAAGCGGCGCTTAATTCTTCCCACGTCCAGGTATAAAATCTTCCCTCCGCGCCCTCGCTGTCGGCATCTTGGCTGGAATAAAAGCCTCCCCGCGGACTTTTCATTTCCCGAAGCATGTAATCTAAAGTTTCAACCGCGATTTGTTTGTAAAAAAGCTTTCCGGTCAACTGCCAGGCCTGAACGTAGAGTTTGGCCAACTGCGCGTTGTCATAAAGCATCTTTTCAAAATGCGGCGCGAACCAGCGCTCATCCGTGGAGTAGCGGTGAAACCCCCCGCCCAACTGGTCGTATAGGCCGCCCAAGGCCATTTGATCGAGCGTCAATAGCGCGGCTGACCTGGCTTCTAGGCTGCGGGAACTCTTTGACGCTCCCTGGCGGATTAAAAATTGAAGCGAGGTGGGCGAAGGGAACTTGGGAGCCCCCCGGAAACCGCCCAAATCGCTGTCGTAATGGCTCAAGATATTGGCCGCGGCTTGTTCCAAAATTTCTTTTTTAAGAGCATCCTGATCTCTTTTAACCAAAGAAACTTCGATTAATTTTTTGGTCAAATGCTCGGCGTCGTGTTCCAAATCCGCCTTGCGAGTTTTATAAATCCCGCTGATTTGAAGGATCAGCTCTTTAAACCCCGGCCTTCCGTAATTGGAATCGGGCGGAAAATAGGTTCCTCCGAAAAAAGGCTTCAAATTGTGGGGCAAAAGAAAAACGGACAAAGGCCAGCCGCCGGAGCCCGTCATCATCTGCACCGCACGCATGTAAATGGCGTCAATGTCCGGGCGCTCCTCGCGGTCCACCTTGATCGAAACAAAATGTTCGTTTAAAACCTTGGCGATCCCGGCGTTTTCAAACGACTCGTGCTCCATGACATGGCACCAATGGCAAGCGGCGTAGCCAATCGAAAGAAAAATGGGTTTGTCTTCGCGGCGGGCCTTTTCAATCGCTTCTTCGCCCCAGGGATACCAATCCACGGGATTGTCCGCGTGCTGTTTAAGGTACGGGCTTGACTGCTGATCTAAACGGTTTTTTGTTCCGGCAGTTTCGGCCATATTGTTCCCCATTAAAAATAGGAGAATGAAAACTAGCATAGCTTTTCCATGTCTTACTTTTTTATTATAAACCCTATTGCCGGCCATAAAAACCCGCGGCCGTACGAGCAGGCGATCCGCGACGTTTTCACCGCCAAAGGCGCCTCGTTCGAGATTGCTTTCGCGCAAGCCCGCGGCCACGCATTCGAACTGGCACAAAAAGCTAAAAAAAACCACCAAACAGTCGTTGCCGTAGGCGGGGATGGCACGGTCAATGAAACGGCTTCGGCTCTCATCGGCTCGGACAATCTTTTCGGCATCATCCCCAAAGGCTCCGGGGACGGTCTTTCCAGGGAGATCGGCCTTCCCATCAACAATCCACGGGCCGCCTGCGATCTGCTCTTTCAAGCTCAAGCCCTGGCGATGGACGCCGGCCGGGTGGGCGAGCGCTATTTTTTTAACCTAGCCGGCGTGGGATTTGACGCTCACATAGCCCGCGTCTTCAACAGCCACGCGGTGCGCGGCCAATTGGCCTACTATTACCTCACCATTAAGGAAGCCTTGGCTTTCCAATCGCGCCCTGTCAGCATTAAGATTAACGGCCAACACTTAAGCGGCAACTATTTTCTGGTGGCGGCCGGCATCGGCAAGCAGTACGGCAGTAACGCCAAAATCACCCCGCGCGCGGTCATTGATGACGGACTTTTGGATATAACGGCCGTTTCGGATATCCCTCTTTGGAAATTCTTCTGGAGGCTTCCCCGTCTTTTCCGGGGAACGATTGACTCCTGCCCGGAAGTCAAAACATTCCGAACGACTTCGCTCGTGATCGAGGCTGACGAACCCTTACCCTATCACTTGGACGGCGAACCCTTCCGCGACGCCAAGTGCCTGGAAATCAGTATCCTGCCCAAGGCTCTTAAAATCCTGGTTCCGCCTGCTTATTTGCCCGGGTAGAGAAGCTGTTTGATCTCGGCCTGAATGTCTTTAAGGTGAACGCGGGTCGCTTCGTCAATCGCAACGGTTTTGCCGGCTAACGCCTGGTTCGCGCTGGTTAAAATAGCGGTGAAATCATGGCGCGCCAGAGCGCGCGTGTCTTGGGGTTCGCCCACCATGTCGCTTAATCGAAAAAGGACGGTCAAAATATCAATATGCTGTTTCTGCAGCATGCGCCGGCGCGCCGAGATTCCAACTTTATCTTTGGCGTTCAACTCGCTCCATATAGAATTTCTGACTGTTTTAAAAAGCTCCGCCGAGGTTAATGGCGTCTGGTCTGCGGGTGTCATGGCCTCGTTATTTTTAATTTGATGAAGAATATCGGGATGGTACAGGCTCACCAAAGCTTGCCATGTCAGCTGTTCGATTACCTTACTCGTCGGAAGCTCTTTGGGCTGGGGCCAGGAATACAACTGGGGAAGGTTTTCCGGTCCCAGCCTGCTTAAAAGCCCGGGCGAAAACTCCAGGGCCCCCGGCTTTAAAAAGTAATCGTTTAAGAGACCCATGGCTTCCCGCTGTTTTTGGGCCGTCACCGGCTCAAGAGGAACTTTGCCGGAGGCATCTCCGGCGTGAATCCGGTTGTAAGCAATGCCGCCTAAATGCCGGCGGGTTAATCCCAAGGCCTGGACATGCTGGTTTAAAGTAAACAAGAACAGCTCCCGGGCTTTTTTGTAATCCTTAGTCTTGCCGGCTTCAATGTCCTTCCAGATTTCTTTATTGAGATCCAGCCTTGCTCTCTGATACGCGACGCCGTTGTCGCCCAAATCCCATAGCATCACGGAAGGGTCGGCGCGGACAAAATCCTCGTCCGTACCGTAAACTAAATTTTTGTCCGAACTGAAACGTTTGGCGATCTCTTCTAAAGCCGCCTTTTTCTCCTGGGGCGTTTTATTTTTAAGCTCGGTGTAACTGTAAGCGATAGCCGCCTCATCGTACGGGCCGACCTGGGTTTGGAAATACTGGTGGTTTTTAACATCAGCGCCCTTGACCGGCAGGTTGATCGGAAGATAATCCATGACGGAACCGCTTAGAATGCCGCCTGTTTTTCCGCCTTGAATATCAGCCAAGCTAAACGCCGTACTGGCTTTAAAATTATGGCGCAACCCAAGCGTATGGCCGACCTCATGCTCCGTCAGTTCGGTCAGGTACTGCCCGACAATGCGCTTTCTCTCCTCCTCGCTAAGCTGGCCGTTGGTCTCGGCCAGGGCCAACGCTAAATTCACTTCTCCCGCCAGGCGCTCCGAAAGGCGGCAAAAACGGCCATCCGCGTCAGCGGAAACTTCTGCGAAATCAGAAAGCGGCTTGGAAAGCTCCTGCTCTGGCTTTAAAAACTTAGGCAAAAAATCAAGGCCGCGCCGCAGGCCCCGAACCATCCAGTCATTGATCGAAATTGAAGCCTGGTAAATCTCCCCCGTTAAGGGACTCGCCCGCCAGGGACCGATGGCGTAAACGGGACCCAAGCCCGTAAACCAGCGGATCATGCTGTAGCGCGTATCTCCGGGCTTCCAAGGCGCGTCTTTCGGGTAATCCTGAACTGCCAAGGCGTTCTTAAATCCAATTTTTTCAAACGCCTTGTTCCATCCCAGAACGCCAGCCGCGATGAAATCCTTAAATTCAGGCGGGGTGTTGGGGTCGAGATAATACACCGCCTGTTTTTTCACCTCGGAAAGGGGTTCGTAGGGATTTTTCTTTTCAAAATGCCATCTCTCGACAAAGCGAACATGCGGATCGTAAGAATTGGGGTCGGAATAATCCTGAAAAACAGTCATGTAGGTTCCCACGCGGTCATCCGCTTCTCTGGGCTCATAACCATTGTCCGGCAGCGCGCTAATGCTGTAGCGCACCAACAGAGCGGCCCTGCCGCCGGGGATAGAAATAGAGGGCAACATAGCGCCGGCATTCAGTTTAAAAACCAAAGTCTGAAGAATCTCGATATTTTGAGGATAAACCTCAAGAGAATCAAGGCGGCTTGAGCCCTGGTTAAATAAAAAGATCGGCGATATCCCCTTCTCCTTGTTTCCATAAGCTTGACTTAAAAACCTATTTAAACCAACCAGGTCCGAAGTAAATAGCGACGACATATTAATCAAAACGCTTTTTCTCACCGGGTGTTCGAAACCACCCTCGATCCCAATCTCGTCAATGACGGAAGAGTCGGGGAAAGAAGAGGAGAGAAGTTTTTGCGCCGCTTCATTGGAGGGAGCGCGAAAGCTGGTATTTCTGCGGGCAAACTGAATTTTGTTATCCACCCGCCGGAAAAAGAAGGCGAACTCCTGCTTCCAAAGCATCAGGGTCGAATAGACGCCGTATTCTCCGGTGCCGCGTTCAAGCGTGGGCAAAAAGTGGTAATCCTTTTCCAGTTGATCCGGACGAATCTCGAGGTAATACTCCTTAACGCCGGATCCGGCGACGGCCGAGACCTCGGTTTCATCATCATTGAAAAATCCTGGAATAGCATCCTTGGAAGCCGAAGAGGACTTTTTGGCCGGGTCATCGGTCTTTTTATTGGGATCAACTTCGTAAATGGTGAACAAACCCTGATAAACCGTCGCTCCTTTGATAAATTCGTCAAAGGGATTCGTTGGTTTGGCCTCTTTCTTGTCTTCTTTTTTATCTTTCTTGCCGCCCTCAATTTTGGCGATCTCGGCCTTCAGTTTGGCCAACTTCTTTTCTTTTACCAGGTCTTCCTTGCTTTCCCTTTGAGCGATGCCGCCTGTCTCTTGAAGCGGTTGAACAAAATGGGGGAGCGCCTCTAGAATTTCCTCGAAGGAACCCCCCGGTGCCGCGGCCGACCCCAAGCGTCGCGACAGTCCAGCCGCCGAAGCCGCGCCGCGCGAGCCAAACGCAAACGCCCCGGCCGTCGAGCCGGCCGCGCTCATCAAAGGCAAGCCGGCCAGCAGTACGGAGGAACCCATGGAAATGCCTCCCCTGCCCTGGCGATCAAAAGTTTGACTCAAACCGGCATCGTCGCCGGGCACGACGGAAAAGTCCGCAGCGACGGAAAAAGAATGCGCGATTTGGGACAAGCAAATAAAAACAGCAAAAGCTTGGCGCGCCGACTTAGTTGAATTCATCCGAGCTAATCGTAAGAGAAGCCCGGCTGTACCGCCTGGGCCCTTGGGCCTAAAAAAGTATGGGTCTTTCTGCCTAGGCTCCTAGGACCGTTAGACCCTATCGTTTAATAATAAAAACAGGAAAGATTATTCTTCCATGAAACCCATCCCAAGCTCCGCTCTCTTAACGATTC
>JACQJO010000006.1 GCA_016205025.1 Elusimicrobiota bacterium | reverse complement strand
GCCGCACCGAAAACTCTTCTGGCTTGCGACTTGGAACCCGCGGGCCTAAAGCCGGTGCGGCCTTAGTTTTCAGCCGCCTGTGGAGAATCATTAAGGAGCTTGTGGTTTGGAACCCGCGGGCCCTTAGCTTCCGGGCGGCTGTTCGATTTTACGCAAAAGCCGTAATCTTCCCCGTCCTTGCCCTTGGAATCCTGATTACTCAACCAAAACAAGGACAATCTCAAGTGCCGGACAGCGAAAAAGCTGTTATGGCGGTCAGCATCACGTTCCCCATGCCTCTGGATATCAGCACGTTGCGGGCTTCAAGCGCCGCGCAAACCTGCGCCGCGGTATTGGAGTGGAAACAACCCGGCGCTTTCGCAAATTCAGGTGTCGCTTCCAGCTACATCATCAAGATGTCGTCAAACACCAACATCACAAGCAACGCTGAATTCGACACTGCCTTGCCGCTGTCCGCGTTTTCAACCGGAACCATTCCCTCTCCCGGAGCGGCTTTAACAATCGCCTCCATGACGGTACAGGGACTGACCGCCAATACGACCTATTACTTCGCGATCCGGGCGTTAAACGCCAGCGCCAGCAGCAATACCTGGGTCCACAACCCTTCAAACAACATCAACCCCAACAACTTCGCCTATGTGCCCTGCGGCCCGAGCACGATCCCGCCCAAAAAAGTGCTGGGGCTATACGGAGATATCAGTGGCTCGATATTCACTATCCGCTGGAGCACCGTAACGCTCGATGCCCAAAACAATCCGGAAATCGTGCAGGGCTACAATATTTATCGTTCCACCGCCAACCTCTTCGGACCTTTCAATTTAATGAACGGCGCCTACTGGACCGAAACATCCACCGCCGTTTTGACGAACGCAACCCCCAACTACTACAAAGTGACCGCCGTTGATCTCGACGGCAACGAATCCGCGGACTCAATGGTTTTGGACACCAACCTAAAACTAAGCGCCGTGGCCGGCGACCAGAAATCTTATGTCTCAATGCCTCACAATTACCTGTCGGCCGCTAAAAACGCGATCCAAAAAGACCTGGATATCACCATTTCCAACCGCACACAGGAGGAAACAGGCATCATTTACCGCTCCGTTTACTTAAGCGTGCTGGATGGCGCCATGAACCAACCCATTAAGAACTTTGTGCTCGCGGCCCCGGAGGCGGAGGTGGTGATCTACTACGCTATCCAAAGCGGCCAGGTCGCCTACGGAGCCATCGCGGCCGGAGTTGCGGACTCCAACAGTCCTCAAGCGATTAACGCCGGCGACGCGGCGCAATGGCTGTCGCTTTACTGGCATGACGGCGTTAAATGGGTCAAGATCGGCAGCTCCATTGATCCCGCCGGGCAGAAGCTGACCGCCATGACCAGCCAAGCGGGCGCCTATCAAATCCGCGGCGTGGCCCGCGCCGATTCCTTCCGCGTGGACGCCTCCGGCCAGTCCCACAAAATCTTCACGCCAAACAACGATGGCTGGAACGACATCGTAATTTTCAGAACCGAAAATCCCAATAAGGATACTCTCAAAGGATACATCTACGACATCACAGGAGCCTTGGTCGCTCACATGAAGCCGGGCCCCGAGCAAGACAGCCTAATGTGGGACGGCAACGATGATCTCGGACACGCGGCCCGAAGCGGCATTTACATTTTCCAAATTGAAGCAGGAGGAAAAATATTCAATGGAACCGTTGTTGTGGCAAGATAAAAAAGACAAGACGCTAAGGCATAAAGGCACTAAGGCACTAAGCAAAAATGTCTTTTTTAACACAGTGCCTCAGTGCCTCAGTGCCTCAGTGCCTTCTAGGTTTATACTGATAAAAATTTGGCCAAACGTCAAAAAAGGAGAAAACAGATGAAAAAATTAATTCAACTGCTAGGTCTTTTAATGAGTGTCTTCGGTATTCCCAGGTGGCTTTTTGCGCCGCCGGTGGAATTCATCTTTGACCCCAAGAACGGCCTATCCGGCCGCGTTGTCACCCCCAATAACGACGGGGCCAACGACTTGGTTTATTTTCGGTTCAACAACCCTTTGGATTCCAGGGTGGAACTTTTCGTCTATGACGTAACCGGGGCTCTGATCTACAGCGCGGCCGGATTATCGGGCCAAAACGCCCTCACCTGGGACGGCAAGGGGCCCGGAGGCGCCGCGGTTGCCTCCGGCGTCTATATCTATCAAATCGTCGCCGAAGGAAAGACTTTCAACGGCACGATCGTGGTGGCGAGGTGATTAACATGAAAAACAGAATACAAACAAAAAGGAATTCCATTCCCTCTGTAGCCTTTGTGGCCTTTGTCGCCTCTGTGGCCTTCCCCGCTTCAAAGGCGCTGTGCGCCTTTGAAGCTGTCGGCAACGGCGCTCGTCCCGGCGCCATGGCCAACGCTTTCACCGCCATCGGAGGCGACGTTCACAGCATATTCTTTAACCCCAGCGGCCTAGGCCTATTGCGCCAACCGGAGCTTACTTCCATGTACTCCAAGCTCTTCATGGGCTTATCCGATAAATCGGATATCGGCGTTTCACTCCTAGGTTACGCCCAACCGCTGGGACGCCAGGCGCGCTACGGCCAAGCGGGTTTGGGCTTCTGGAAACTCCAGCTTGATTCCTTATTCTCGGAACAAGCCGTTTCATTGGCTTGGGGCCGCTCCCTGCATAAAGCAGACTGGGCCCAAATCCATGGAGGCCTGGCGGTTAAACAACTGACCCGTTCTTATGGAACAACTCCGGAAACGAGCAATGCCATCAATCTAGCCGGAACTTCGTCGGGCAAACCGGATCCTGTATTTGCCCAAGGGCGCTCCAAAAACGCCATAAGCTTCGATCTGGGAATGCTTGTTGCCATCGGCGACAACTACTCGGTCGGCTTGGCCGCGCAAAATATCAACCAACCCAACATGGCCCTAGAGTCCTCCGCCGATGATCCCGTGCCCATGAATCTTAAAGCTGGAGCCGCAGTCAGGGCGCTTAAATCCCGGTTCAGCGCGGATTTCACGCGCCGCGAAAGCATCAAAGGCGTCTATGATCACGCGCTGGCGCTGGGAGCCGAAAAAACCTGGCCCGTAGCGGTCAAGGATTCTTTGGCCTTCCGGGCCGGATTCCTAACAGGATCGCGAAACCTGCGGCAAGTTGCCATGGGGCTGGGATATCAATTTAGCCGGCTTTCCTTAAACTATGCCCTGCAAATTCCGCTGACCGGAATTTCGGATACTTCGGGAAACCACCAGTTGTCCTTGTCCTTCCGGTTCGGCCAAATCGCCCAGGAAGAGGCCGACCTCGAACGGCTTCTGCAAAATGAGCAAAGGGCTCGCGAAAACGCCGAGCGGGAACTCTCGCAAGCCATCGCGGCGCGGCTGGAGGCCGAAAGAAAATTGATCAGCCTGGCGCAGCAAATGCAAGCCGCCGGCGCCTCTCCCGACGCGAATCTGGAAACTCTTCGCCGGCAGATGCGCCAAACCGAACAGGAAAAGGAAAAACGAAAAACAGCCGAGGTTCGCGCCCGGCGTTCCCTGGAAGCGGCCTACAAGCTGTCTTGGAATTTCTACCAAAGAAAAACAGCGGCCGGCGCCGGATTGACCGAAAGGATTGAGTTTCTTAAAAGGATCATCGCCAAATACTCGCCAGTGGACATTGACCTGATCGAACCCAAACTGGAACTCACCCGGCTGCTTGGCCAACAACAGGTTATGTCTGAAGAACTCAAATCCTCGTGGGATTACTACACGCAAGTTACCGCTCAAGGAGCGTCCCCGGAAACCCGCGCGGAACTTTTGCAAAAAATATTGAAAAAATTCCAGGGGCAAGGCATCGACGTGACGATCGTGGAGAAAGAACTAAAGAATCTTGAGAAAAAATAAAAATAGGGCTACCCTTTGAGGGTGTCGAAGAAAAGTGCTGAGTAGCGAGTGCTGAGTGCTGAGTTAAGGAGAAAATTTTCTTATATTTCTCTTTGTAACTCAGCACTCGGTACTCAGCACTCAGCACTTTAGTAAGGGAGACACGTAAGATGACCATCAGAAACAAACTGGGCTTTACCGCCACGACCGCGGTCTTGACCACGGGCCTTGTGGGCTGGATTTTTTTCTGGACCCACGGCAAAGAACGCGCTTGGCGCGACACCATGATTGGATCCACCGAAAAACTGACCCGTCTTAAAGAACTGTCCGCCGACATCGAACGGCAGATTGCGCGCATCGATTTTTTCGTCATCACCAAAGACGCGAGGGAAATCCAAATTTTCGAAGCGTTAAGCAAAGCCAACGCCAATAAGCTCAAGGCCCTCGAACCGGTTCCCTGGGAAAATCTCTACCGGGAAACGGTCAAAAATGGAGAGATCATTTTAAACTTGAGCGCAGTTGGGCCGGCGCGCTGGAATCAAACAATCGCCACTCACATAATGACCTCCGGAACGCTGCGGCGCTTGCTGCAAGAGCACCTGCAGGGTCAAACCGCGGCTCTTAATGCGCTGCGCCAAAAAACCGAGGAGGGCCTTAAACGGCTGGAACGGCTGTTTCTCGGAATCATTATTTTGAGCGTGCTCATGGCTGTTTTGATGAATTCTTATGTTTATCATTCCATCATACGGCCGCTGCAAAAATTAAACGACGGCGTGGTGGCGCTGGGCCAGGGCCGGTCCGACACCCAGGTGCCGGTCCAAGGCCGCGATGAGCTGGGGACCCTGGGCCGGGCTTTCAACGAAATGGTGGTCAAGCTCCAGGAATTAGACCGCATGAAACAGGAATTCACCGCCTCGATAACCCATGAGTTAAGATCGCCCCTGTCCGCCGCCCAGTCTCTGGTCAACACCCTATTGTCTGACTTCAACAATTTCTCTGAAATCAAGCGGCCGGGCGCCGCCGACCTGGACCGATGGCGCCTTTTCTTGACAAGAATAACGGTCAACATGGAAAATCTTCATCGGTTCGTCAGCGATATCCTGGAAACGACTAAGATCGAACAAGGCAAGCTGGACTGCCGGCTTGAAAGGTCCGATCTGCGTCCCATGCTGACCGAAACCATCGCATTTTTTCGTGAAAAGGCCAACCAAAAAAATGTCGCTCTTGAGGTTCGAATAAATCAAATGCCGGCCTGTTTGGCCGATGTCGACCGAGTGCGCCAGGTAATCGTCAATCTCATTGACAACGCCATCAAATTCTCTGCCCGCTCAAGTGTCGTTCGCATGGCGGCGTGGCCGGTTGATTCGCAATATGTCCAAATCTCGGTTAAAGACAGCGGTCCCGGCATCGCCAAGGAATACCGGTCCAAAATATTCCAAAAATTCGAACAGATCAAAGAATCTTACCGCTACGCCGAGGGCGCTAAAGGGACGGGCCTGGGTCTAGCCGTCTGCAAAGCCATCGTGGAGCTTCATGGTGGAAAAATTTGGGTCGATTCCAATGGGCAGGGTTCTATTTTTTCCTTTACCTTGCCCATGGCAAAATAATGCTAAATTTAAGAAATGCCTAAAATTCTTATCGTGGACGATGCCGAAGATTTCCGCCTGGTTCTATCCTACATCCTGGGACAAGCGGGCTACGAGGTGGCGCAGGCCGTCGACGGGGCCGAGGCTCTCGAGATGATCGCCAAGGAACCCCCCGAATTAGCCATCGTGGACTGGAACATGCCCAAAATGAACGGCCTTGAACTTTGTCAGGCGGTTCGCCAAAATCCCGCCGTCAGCAGATTGCCCATTATCATGCTGACCGTTAGGCGGCAAGACACCGATCACGCGGAGGGGATCCATCACGGCGCCGATCTCTATCTTTCCAAACCCATTGAACCCGACCAAATACTCGCGCACGTTAAATCCCTGCTGCGCCAAAAAATCGAATAATGGTCTGAAACATCGTGGATAATAAAAAAATTACCGATCCCTACAACCCCAGGAAAGAAAACAACTACTCGCTTCTTTTGGTGGAGATAAAAGAAACCACCGCGGCAAACAAACCGTGAAATTGCCCATCTATCCCGCCGGCTGGCCCTGGATCATCGCCAGCAGTTGCGCGACCGTTGTGCTTATATTTCTGGTATTCCAATTCCCTTACCCAGCCTTTCTCACCTTTCTGGCCTTTCTGGCCTTTCTGGCCTTTCTCACCTTTTTCTTAATAATTTTTTTCCGCGACCCGGAGCGCCGCCCCGACCCGCAAGGTTTAGCCAGACTCAAATCCGGCGAATACCCAATCTTGTCACCGGCCGACGGCACCATTACCGATATCACCGAAATTTCTGACCCCTCACCCCTCACCCCTCACCCCTGCTTGAGAATCGGCATCTTTCTATCTCCGCTTAATTGCCATGTCCAGCGATCCCCGCTGGAAGGCGCCGTCAAAAACATAACCCGAAAAAACGGCCGGTTCCGGCCGGCCTACAGTCCCGATGCCTCCGAAATCAACGCCTCGACAACCATTGAAATAACCCATCACGTGCTGGATAACTGCCGCGTGCGTCAAATCGTGGGTCTTTTGGCGCGCCGGATACTGACCACGGCCGAACCAGGCGACTCCTTGAAATTAGGGGAAAGACTAGGCATGATATTACTAGGATCGCGCGTCGAACTGGAGGTTCCCAAAAACAAAATCCGCCTCCTGACGGCAAAAGGCGCGCGTATTTATGCAGGACAAACTATTATCGCCGCGTATACGTCCCAATAAAAGCTGGATCCCCAATGTGTTGACATTGGGAAATCTGGCCTTCGGATTTATCGTTATATGGCTGGCCCTGGCCAAGCGGGATCAATTCTATGAAAACCCGGCCAAATTTTTTACCTTGCTGGGGCTTCTTCTTTTAATTGCCTGCGCCTGCGATTTCTTGGATGGATTTTTGGCTCGTAAAATGAACGTCAGCTCCTCTTTAGGCATCGAGCTTGACTCCCTGGCTGACCTGATCAGCTTCGGCGTGGCTCCCGTCATCGTGTTTTATATCTGCCTGTTCGATGAAACGCCCAGCATCTATAGTTTTACCGCGTGCTTGGGGTATTTAGGCGCCGGAGCCTGGAGATTGGCCCGGTTCAATCAATCGACGCTGGCAACGCGCAAGCCCAACGCCTACTTTGACGGCCTTCCCATCACCGGCGCTTCCCTCTTCTGGGCCAGCCTTCTTCTGTTTCTGGGCCAGCAGGCCGGAAATTCAATCTTCGAAGACCACGAAACCGGTTTAAGGCGCGTTTTAATTTTCCTGTTTGCCGCTATCGGGTACCTGATGGTGTCTCACTTTCCGTATAGAAGTCTCAAGGCTCCGGCCAAAAAATCCCTTAACCTGGGCCGCCAGTTGACGCTTCTGGTCATCCTGGGCGTTCTTGTGTTCTTTCGCTTCGGACCGGAAGTGGCTCTTGTCCTGGTTCCCGTGGCCTATATTTTTGGAACCCCGCTGGCTATCTTCTGGAAGAAAATTTCCAACAACGAAGAAATGGCGTTGCGCCAACGGCCCCTTTAGAAATTAGGGACAGACACTACTTTTCATCTGAAAAGTAGTGTCTGTCCCTAATTTCTAAAAACGCCAGAGAAGAGCTAGTCCGACTTGGCGGGTCGAAAGCTTGGCGCGCCAGCTTAGCGGCTTTTGTCTTTTGAAAGACCGGCCCGAATTGGCCGTCGGGGAAGGCCCCGATGCGTTGAGGGATAAAGGCCCGGACAAACCCATCCTCCCCATCTCACGTCCAAAAGTATGCCGGGCATGCCTGGCCGTTTCCTTCTGAAGAAGCCTGGCCACCTGCTCGTCCGCAGCCAAAAAATCAATGGGCAGGAGATTGACAAAGGGAAGAAATTGCTCCGCCATACCGGCCACGGCCGCCTGGGCGTACCCTCCGGAAGTCAAGTTGGATAAAAATGAGTTGAGTTCGGTTTCCTCGGGCGCGCTGATAGCCCAGGCTCCCACGGGAGCGTTCCAGAGCAACACAGCTGCTATCAGAATTCTCATGCGATCACCTCTTGTTAATTTAACACGCCTGGTTCTCGCCATCTTGGGACCCAGGACCTATATTACAATAGGACTTTAGACCTAGTGATAACCCGAGCTCCGCAACCCCATAATTGACTATCATTGATTCATGGTAAGGGTTTAGCGCAGGGGAGTCACCCTTGAACCCAGTAGTGGAGGCCGTTCGCAG
>JACQJO010000027.1 GCA_016205025.1 Elusimicrobiota bacterium | reverse complement strand
GAGTCGTTACCGAAGAACAGATCAGGGATTACATTGAGAATCATACAAAGGAAGATGATGAAAATTTTACGATTGGGAAGTCTTAAGCCGCCTTTAGGCGGCGACCCATCCTGTGCGCTTACAGCGCACAGTGGTTGAGTTCCACTAAAAAAATAGTGCCAGGCACGATTTTAGCTGGTCGGTTGGTTCCAGGACATGGGGACCGCCGCCTCCCCGATCGTGTCTCCCAACCGCGCCGCGCTGGTAATCTCCTCGGGGACCGTTTTTGGGCAGTACCCTGCGCGGAGCTCCGAGTACGGTGGCCCGCCGGAGGCGGGACCCCTCCAGTACCCTGCGCGGAGCTCCGAGTACGGTGGCCCGCCGGAGGCGGGACCCCTCCAGTACCCCTTCGGCGTTGAGACGGGGGGAAGCTTCACTGTTTTTGGAGGAACTCTAACCATCATACAGCCCGGCGAGGCTCCGCCGTAAATTTAAGAGGTTCAACAGTTCAAAAGGGACAAGAGTTCAAGAGGAAAAACCAAAATTCTGATCCTGGATTTTAAGCTAACATGTGTTACACTTGCAATGGGAACAACGCGTTATTTTAGGGAGCAGGTATTGCGCAAACGGCCTTATTTGAAGCAAGAGTGGTGTGAAAGAATTGTGAGCGATCCCATTAAAAAACAAAAACAAGCAGACGGGCGCTATCGTTTCTGGGGCGAAGTCCCTGGGCTGGGCGGAAAAATTTTAAGGGTTGTCACGCTGGAGGACGAGAAAACGCTGCACAACGCTTTTCTTGATAGAAATTTTAGGATATGAAACTTCATTATTACCAAGAGACGGATTCTCTTTATATTGAGTTAAGCCCGAAGCCCAGCGCCGATTCCCGCGAGATTACCGATGGTTTGGTGGTGGATTTTGACCAGAAAGGCGATATTGTAGGCATAGATATCGACCACGCTTCAAAAAAACTCGATTTGAAGACTCTTGAAACCACCGCCCTGCCCCTGTCAGCCACCAGAAGCGCTTGAAGCCAGGCCCGCCCTTATCGCCGGAGTTCCAGGCCAGACCCCTCCAGTACCCCTTCGGCGTTGAGACGGGAGGAAGCTTCACTGTTTTTGGAGGAACTCTAACCATCATACAGCCCGGCGAGTCCCCGCCATAAGACGGGCGGTGATTTCGTCGAAGTCCTGGAAAATAGCTTATTTTGCTGTTACGCTATGATTACACCCTATTGCCGTAAAAGTGTTTTAATAAAAGGGTGAAGATTCGTGAGGTGATCAAATTGATTGAAGCTGACGGCTGGCATCATGTAGAAACCCGAGGCAGTCATCGCCAATATAAACATTCAACTAAAAAAGGCCGGGTTACAATCGCGGGTCATCCTGGCGACGACTTGGCGCCGGGAACATTAAACAGCGTCTTAAAGCAGGCAGGTTTAAAGGAGGCAAAGTAAATGCACCGTTTTTTGGTGGTAATTGAGAAAGCAGAAAAAAACTACTCGGTTTACTCCCCTGATCTACCCGGCTGCGTAGCCACGGGCGCCACGCGGGAAGAAGCCGAGCGTAATATACATGAAGCCATCGAAATGCACATCCGCGGCCTTCAAGAAGACCATTTGCCTATCCCAGAATCCTCTTCTTTTGCGGAATACGTGGCTGTTTGACCCATTTTTTTGTTGTACTCAAGAAGCGGCAGCGCGACTATTAAAAGCAGTACCCTGCGCGGAGCTCCGAGTACGGTGGCCCGCCGGAGGCGGGACCCCTCCAGTACCCTTTCGGCGTTGAGACGGGGGGAAGCTTCACTGTTTTTGGAGGAACTCTAACCATCATACAGCCCGGAGAGGCCCCGCCATAAGATGGGCGGTTATTTCTTCGAAGCGATTTTCCATCCGCAAGCCGGGCGCGCCTTAAGCAGGGGGAAGCAATTGGCCTTTAAAAAGAAACCCTGGCAGAAAGGGGGGAAAGCTGGTAAATTATAGTAGCGGTTTATTGATTCGTTCTGCTGGGGTATAATTAATATGAGATGCCAAAAGTTTTTGAGTGGAATGGTTATAAATTTTTCTTTTTTTCAAATGAGGGAAAACCGCGTGAACCATGTCATATTCACGTACGCAAGGGAGCATCGTTGGCTAAATTTTGGGTTGATCCAGAGGTGAAACTGAATTCTTCTTGGGGGATGAGCCCCGCTGAACTCAACCAAGTGGAGAAGATTATAGAGGAACGGGCAGGCTTAATTCGGAGAAAATGGAATGAGTATTTTGGCGCTTGAAGCTAGGGCAGCGCAAGTTTGGTTTGATGATAACTCGCTGTGCGTCTTGCTCCAAGACGGCCGCAAGATTTCGGTCCCGCTTTCCTATTTTCCTCGACTGCTGAAGGCTACTCCCGAACAAAGACAAAAACATGAATTAAGCGGAGGGGGGCTGGGAATTCATTGGGATGAGTTGGATGAGGATATCAGCGTGCCCGCCCTTCTCGCCGGAGTTCCCGACCAGACCCAAACCGGTTAAGGTCAGTTGCATTGTCAGCAAGCAGACCGGCAACTGGTCGGTTGGTTCCACCTGGAGGAAGCTTCAGTGTTTTTGGAGGAACTCTAACCATCATACAGCCCGGAGAGGCCCCGCCATAAGTAATCGAATCGCACCGCGAGGACTTCCCTGTCGCGGTCCATCTTGACCTCTCTTGCCGCCTAACCTTGGAATTAAGCGACGCGCCGACGCGTGGCGCGTCCGCTTCAATGATTTGTTGGGCGCTTTTGTATGGCTTCATATAATGTTTCAGGGGCTAGGTCCGCTCCATTGGGCCAGGTGATAGTTCCCCCTTCAATACGAGCCGAACTGAACAGCTTGGTGTTTTTGAGAGGCTTAAAGACCGGTCCCTTGATCAAAAGGTAGCTTAAATCCACTTCACCTTTGGCCCCGTTGTCGAATTCGACAAAGTAAACGTACGGCTTCAGGTATTTTATTTTTTTGAGATCATTCAAGTTCCACATATATCATCTGGAGAATATTCCCATGCAGATCAAAAACAGCCTTTCTACCACTGTATTCCGCATGGAAATGCGGTGGGTTATGATCGTCGAAGAACATGCGAATGATAATTCCAAAAAAGCGACTTATTTCCGGCATAAGGCTATTTTATAAAATCCTCACCCCGGCACGCCAAAAAGTTAGCGCCCGACTCAGAGCCCAGTTTCCAAATATTGAGTTAAGCACGAAGCCCAGCGCCGATTCCCGCGAGATTACCGATGGTTTGGTGGTGGATTTTGAAGACTCTTGAAACCACCGCCCTGCCCCTGTCAGCCACCAGAAGCGCTTGAAGCCAGGCGCGTCTTAAGCGATTTTATTAAGAGAGCAAAAACCAAATTTTCCCCTTGCGCGGGGTTGTTTTTGGGGCCAATCTTACTCTGTGCCGGAAAAGGAATTGCAGGACGAGATTTTGGATTACGCCCGGCGGCGCTACCACGCCGAAAAGCGCGAGCTTTTGGACGTTTTAGCCTTAAAAGAAAAGGAGATGGAGGAGCTCAAAGAAACCATCCGCCATTTTGAAACCAGGATCGAGGAGCTCGCCGCCGCGCTTGATTCCGAGAAGGCTTTCCGCTATGGCGACCTGGCCACGCGCCAGGCCGAGATCGAAAAACTTTACAAAGAGTTCGCGATGGTTGGCCAAGGCAAGGACGACGAGCTTGAGTTGGAGCGGCTGTCCAACCGAAAAATGCAGGAGCGCGTCAATGAACTCAAAGAAGAAATCAAGACGCTCCTTGAAAAAAATCGCCGCGCCGTGGCCGGCTTGACCGAGGAGGTGAGTCAAAAAGAAATTGAAATTTCGCGCCTGAAAACAAGGGAGCGGGAACTGCAGGCTCAAATCCTGGCGGTTGAGTCGACAGCGCAGGAGCAGAACGGAAAATTAAATAAAAAAGTCCTGGAGCTCGAAGAACTTTTAAAGAAAATTCAAGAGGAATCCAAGGCCGCCCTGGCCGCCGGCACCGCCTCGTTGATCGAAGAGCGCGCCAATAAAAAGATTCTTCAGGAAAAAACAGAGGAACTGGCCAAGGCCGTAGAGCGCATGGAGACCGAAAAGAAAAAGATTTTGGAGGACTGGGAGCGCGAGCGCGCGAAGTGGCAGGAGCTTTGGGAGCGGGAAAGAAAAGTGTGGGAAAACCAGAAGGGGGATTTTTCCGATTGGCAGGAAAAGCATTTAAGGGAAAAGGCGGTCTGGGAAAGGATGCTGCGGGAGAAGGAGGCCAAGGAGATTCATTTGACCCATGTTTTTGGCCGGCTGGTGAGCGAGTTTGGAAGGTGGGCGGCTTTGCTGCGAGGGGGCGAGGGGGCGAGGGGG
>JACQJO010000026.1 GCA_016205025.1 Elusimicrobiota bacterium | reverse complement strand
TAACGTATACCTCTTGTGAGAATCGAATGCGATATACTGCATATGCCGCACCTCCTTATGAGCAAGTCCTCTTGCTCTAAAAGTCCCGTACAAAGTACTAACTTTGTAACGAGGGTGCGGCGCTTTCATAACATCATTCCCAGAGAAATTGAAAATTTTCTTCCCGACTTAAAACAAAACTGCAGGATTTTTCCCCTCCTGTTGATTTCCAGAAGCCGGCCGAAAGCGGTTCCGCTTGGCAATGGCGGCAGTAACGGATCAAAAACGGACAAACTGCGCAGTTCTTTGCCGACCAAAGCGGATTCCAACTGTTTTCTTGTGATCTCAACTTCAACGCATTCAGGCATTTATTGATTTACGCATAAATAATTAGAATGACCTCTCTTCTCCGTCATTGCGAGTGGCGCCGAGGCGCCACGTGGCAATCTCATCAAGAGAAATCCCCTTCATGAGATTGCTTCGCCCGAGGCTCGCAATGACAGATTCATTGTCCTATTGTTTATGCGTAGATCAATAGTTACCTTTCTGTTGATGGCTTGCCTCATCTAATATTTTTTTCTCCCAGGGAGTCAGAGAATCCATACCGTGGGCGCTGATTTTTTCCAATATCCGGTCAATTTCCCGTTCCGTAACTTCTTCGGGGTCGGGTTCTTCGCGCGGCCGGGAGGAAAGCAATCCTCCAATCGTTAATCGCAAATCAAAAATCGCGAATCGAAAATAAAGCCAACCCATCAAAAGCCCGCCCAGGTGAGCGAACCGGGCGATGGGGCTTGGGGTGTAACTCAACATAAACTCGATAACTCCCAAAAGAATAACCAGATGCTTTGCCCTCATCGGGAAGAGGCCATACATGTAGACGATGGCTTCCGGGTTTTCCTTGGCCCAGGCATAAAGAAGCCCGTAGATGGCGCCCGAAGCGCCGATGGTGGGAATCGTGCCCAAAGGCTGGGTTGCCACCACCAAAAATCCCGCGCCGATGCCGCACAGAAAGAAGTAAAACAAAAATCTCGCCGTTCCCCATGAGTAAGCGAGCGTTGCCCCGAACCAATAGAGTGAAAGCCCGTTAAAAAGAAGATGAATAAAGTTGCCGTGAAGAAAAATATAGGTCGCCGGCTGCCACAACCACCATCGTTTTAAAACAAGAAATGGGGTGAGCCCAAACATGGGAACCATCATCGGCGCCACCTGCTGAACACCAAAACAGGCGGTAAATGCCGCCAAAAGAACCAGGATGACGCGCGGTAAACTGGAACTGGGGTACATAAATTTCTAGCTAAGGTCTGCCCAATTTTTGCCCTTTTTCACATGCGCCACAAGAGGCACCGCCAGCTCCACGGCCCGCTCCATGATTTCGCGAAACTTTTCTTGATGGGAGATGATCTCATCAGCTGGCCCTTCCATTAAAATTTCATCATGAACCTGGATCAAAAGGCGGCTTTGAAGTTTCTTTTCCTTAATATATTCCTGAAGCTTAATCATAGCCACTTTAATGATATCGGCGCTTGAACCTTGGACCGGGGTGTTGACCGCCGCGCGTTCAGAAAATTCCCTCAAATCTTTCCGGGACGCGTTAATGAAAGGAAGACTGCGCCTGCGCCCCAACATGGTGGAGACCCAGCCTCGCTCATGCGCCTGGGCGATCACCGCCTCGCGCCAGGCGGCCACGCCGGGGAAACGCTCGAAATAACGGTCAATAAAAAGCTGGGCCTCCTCGTGGCTGATGCCCAATGTTTCAGATAAACCCCAAGAACCCATCCCATAAAGGACGCCAAAATTAATGGCTTTGGCCTGGCGGCGCATCTGACCCGTCACCTGGCCGTCAGGGCCGGCCAAGAGAGCCTTGGCCGTTTCCTGGTGAATATCACAGCCTTCCTTAAAAAACTTAATCAATTGCGCGTCCCCGCTTAAATGCGCGAAAGCCCGCAAATCAACTTGGGAATAATCCAAAGAAAGAAGCTCCCAGTCCGGCCCGCCGGCGATAAACCCGCGGCGAACCGCCAGACCATGTTCCGTTCTAATCGGAATATTTTGCAGGTTGGGATTCGAGCAGGACAACCGTCCCGTCTGGGTGCCTTCCTGATGAAAAGTGGCGTGCACCCTTCCGGTTTTAGGATTGATGGCGGTCAAAAGCCCTTCAAGATAAGTTGACTGAAGTTTGGCCAGCTCACGATGGCTCAACAGTTTTGCGATCGCGGGGTGGCGCGGCTCCAATTTTTTCAAAACCTCTTCATCAGTGGAATAACCCGTTTTGGTTTTTCTAATGACGGGAAGCTGCATCTTCTCAAACAGAAGAACGGACAACTGCTTAGGAGAATTCAGATTGATGCCGGGGGCGGCGCCCGAAAGCTCGATAAACTCGTTTTTTAAGCGCTCCAGCTCCTCGGACCACTTTTGTCTAAGATCGCCGAAATACCCGGCGTCAACCGCGACCCCCGCCCTCTCCATGTCAAAAAGAACGCCAATCAGCGGCAATTCAACGGACTCATAAAGACTCCAGGCGTTTTGGGATTGAATCTTGTCCTTAAGAACCAAAGCCAGCTCGGGCAACGACGAAACCCGGTATTTACCCAACAGCCAATCTATTTGATAAGACTCCTGGGCCGCGTCCGCCACCCAGGCCAAAAGTTTCACGTCCAGAAGCTCGCCTTGCGGCGCCCCGGCCCAATCGGGATGCTGGTGAAGATTCTCTTTCCAGTCATAAACCACTTTGGCGCGATCGGGATCATTAAAAAATTCTTGAGCAGTCCGCGCATCTAAATTATCGTCATCCAATAAAACAACCTTGCCCCCTTGCGCGCTAGCCGCCCGATCTTGCTTGGCTCCGGAAACATCCGCAGTGGCAGATGCGCCGCCGGCCATCCAGCCCATCTGCCGGAGCTCGCCGATGACGCTCACGAAACCGAGACGAATCAGCATAGCCTCGAATTCCGGGGAAACTGATTTTTTAACCAACAAATCCTCCGGTTGTAAATTTAAGGGAAGCTCCTCTTTCAAGCGAACCAGCTCAAGATTCCTCTTTAAGCGCTCCTCATTGGCGCTGATGCCCGAACGCAGTTTCTCCGGCAAATCGGAGACGGCGTCTTTGCTTTGACGGATAATTTCAGCGACCGAACCATAATCGGCAATCAGCTTCTGGGCGGTTTTCGGTCCCACGCCGGGCACGCCGATGATGTTATCCGTCGCGTCGCCTACCAGCGCGAAATAATCAATCAAAGCCTCCTTGGCCACGCCGAATTTTTTCTTAATCGCGGTTTCATCCATCCACTCTTCCTTATGCTCGATATACATAGAGATGCCGGGCCGCACCAACTGCATAAGGTCTTTATCGGAACTGACCATGACGACCGGAATATTCTGGGAGGCGGCCCTGGCCGCCAAAGACGCCATCAGGTCGTCCGCTTCCTGGCCTTCCATCTTGACTAAAGGCAGGCCCCAGGCTTGGATGAAATCCCGAGCCAAAGCGATCTGGTTTTTCAAATCATCCGGCGCTTCGGTCCTATTGGCTTTGTAAGAAGCGTCAAGCGCCAACCGATCGGTGGGTTTGGAATCCCAGCACACCGCGAAATGCGTGGGAGAAAACTTCTTTAAAAGCTTGATAATAGTTTTGATGCATCCAAAAACAGCCGCGACCGGCTCGCCCTGCTTGGTGGTTAAAGGGGGCAGGGCATGATAAGCCCGGTGCAGGTAATGATAGGCGTCAAAAAGTAGAAGGGTTGGACCCTGATTAGAGTTGTTTGGCAACCTCGTCTAAAACAGAGGGATTAAAGCCCTCAAACTTTCCCGTGACCCGGCCTTCCTTGCTGATTAAATAAAGAGTGGGCAAAAACCTGACGGCATAATGAGGATAAAGAACAGATTGATCCTGGGCCAAGAGCACCGGAAAAGTCACCCCGTACTTTTTTACGAACTGCTCCACCAAATCATTGGGCTCCTGCAGATCGATGCCGACCAGCTCGAAATCTTTAGCTCTATGCTTCTCGTAAAAACCTTGAAGATAGGGCATGGATTGCTTGCAGTACGGACACCATGTGGTGAAAAAGGCCAGGAGGATCGTTTTTTTACCAAGAATCGAGGCCAACTGATATTCGGTGCCTTTGCCGACAATGGGCAGCACCAGGTCGACAGCGGCATCGCTTGATGGTCGGCCCGCCGCGGCTCCGGCTGATCCCCGAGGGTCAGGTGAAGTTGAATCCGCTTTCTGTTTTTTGCAACCCGTTGCGCAAACGAGGAGAAAGGAAAGGCACGCCGCGCTAAAAGTTTTTCTCACTCTAGAGGAGCGAGTCCAGTTTCTTTTTGATTTCCGGCTTTGGGTGAACGCCGACCATCTGGTCAACAACCTTGCCGCCTTTGTAAAAAATCAGGGTCGGAATGGCCGTGATGCGCAGCTTGGAGGCCTCAACCGGATTGTCATCCGTGTTGACTTTAAGAAACTTAACTTTGCCCTCATACTCTTTGGATAACTCCTCGAGCGTGGGGGCCAGCGCCCGGCACGGTCCGCACCAAGGAGCCCAAAAATCGATCAAGGCAGGAGTTGTAGAGCTAAAAACCTCCGTCGCGAAATCTTTATCCGCAATTTCCATTGGCATGATGTGTTTATTATCGAAAATTTAATCTCGCCAGTCAATAAAAATTATTTTCGCCCACGGCCGCCCCTGCGCCCTCCCCTATCCTGCATGCGCTCGCCGCGATTCTGCTTTCTCTCGCCGCGATTCTGCATTCGCTGGCCTTGGTTTTGCATCCGTTCGCCTTTATTTTCCATGCGTTCGCCGCGGCGCTCCAATCTATCGGCTGCTTTCTCATGACCGGCAGCATCAAGCTTTTCGGCTCTGCCCTGCATTCTCTCGCCGCGATTTTCCAGCCTCTCGCCACGCTCCTCGCGCCTTTCGCCGCGATTTTCCAACCGTTCCCCCCTGCGCTCTTTTCTTTCTCCGCGACGCTCCAAAGCCTCCTCACGATGATGGGCCATTTTGTCAGCCGCTTCGGGATGATCTTTGGCCCATTCGGCTCTCTTCTCCATTTTATCGGCATGTTCCTGGCGTTTTTCTCCCCGCTCCTGCATGCGCTCTCCCTGATTTTGCATTCGTTCGCCTTTCTTGTCGAGCATCTCGGCGCGGTGGCGAAGAATCTGGGCTTCTTTAATCTTGCCATCAGACTCAAGCTGATCCGCCTTGGTCCGGAGATCCTCGGCCCGGGCTTCCATTTTTTCCCCCCGCTCCTCACGCCTTTCACCACGGTTTTCCATGCGCTCACCCTGGCGCTCCATTTGATCGCTCGCTCTTTCGGATCTATTCTTTAATGCGGGGGAGGCGGGAATCGCTCCCGGCTCTCCCGGCGTGGGATCGGCCGGCATAACCTCTCCGGAAGCGCCTTGCGCATTGAGCGCGGCGCCCCCGCCCGTAACCAACAACAAAAAACTCCCCCAAACAACCGCTTTTTTCAATTTCATGTCTCCCCCTTTTGCAATTTCAACGACCGAAACACAAGATTACAATGGAAAAAATTATTTTGCAACCCAGGTCAAGAAAAACGGTGGGGCGATCTTCATGCCGAAGGGGTCCGATAAACCACAAACCCGTGATGGATGGTTGCCAAAACTTTACCATGAAGCGTTTGGTTTAAAAATGGGCTGTTGCGGGATTTAGACGCGAAGGATTGAAATGTGACGGTCTGGTTAGGATCAAAAACCACCAAATCAGCCGGCTCTCCGGGCTCGATTCTGGGCAGGGGCCTGCCCATCACTTTAGCCGGCCCGGTTGTCAAAAGCTCTACGGCCTTGACCAGCGAAATAACCCCGGTCTTGACCAAGTAGGTAATGGTCACAGGCAACATGGTTTCCATGCCCACGATTCCGAAAGGCGCGGCCATTAACCCCTGATTCTTTTCCCAATCCGAATGCGGCGCGTGATCAGAAGCAATGGCGTCCACCGTGCCGTCCGCCAGGGCTTCCTTAATAGCTTGGAGGTCTTCCTCGGACCGCAAGGGCGGGTTCATTTTGGCCATGGAACCAAATTCCCGCGTCGCCTCTTCAGTCAAAGCGAAATGGTGCGGGCAGACCTCGCAGGTCAGACGCTTGCCGACGCCGTTAGTTTTGGCTTTGCGCACCAAATCAATGGCGGCTTTAGTTGAAAGGTGAGCCAGGTGCAAGCGCCCGCGGCTTTTCTTTAAAATTTCGATATTGCGGAAAACAGCGATGGATTCGGATTCGGCCGGGATACCGGGCACTCCCAGGGTTTGGCTCACCTTTCCCTCATGGATAATGCCTCCTCTGGCCAAGGTCTCCTCCTCGCAATGATCAATCACCAAGGAATTTAAGGCGCTGGTTTCCTCTAAAGCCATTTTCAAAATATGCCCGTCACGGATGGGTGAGCCGTCGTCGCTAAAAGCCGCGGCCCCGGCTTTGGCCAAAGCGTAAAGATCGGTCGGCTCCTTGCCCTCTCTCGCCTTGGTGACAGCGCCGATGATTTCAACTGCCGCCAAATTCTTCTGCTCCTCGGCTTTCTCTTTAACCCGTTGCAGTGTCTGCGTATTATCAATGGCCGGATCGGTATTGGGCATGGCAAAAAGGCGGCCGATGCCGCCCCGTATGGCGGATTGCACGCCCGTGGCCACCGTTTCCTTGTGCTCTTGACCCGGCTCCCTTAAATGAACATGAATATCCCAAAGGGCCGGCGCGCAGATGGCCCCATGAATATGCAAAACCTCGGTATTAGGCGGCGTAACCGAGGGCTTAAGCCAGCGCTTGTCCACACGCGCGATCTTTCCGTTTTCAATTAAAAGATCAGCCTCAAATTCCGACCCCATGACCGGATCAAGAACCTTACCGCCGACGATTTGGAGCACAGATTAACTAACAGCTTGCATGCAATGTTTTAAGAATCGCCATCCTGATCGCTACCCCGTTGGCCACCTGCTCAAGAACGCAGGAATTGGGGCCGTCCGCGACTTCGCGGTCAATTTCAACGCCCACGTTCATGGGGCCGGGATGGAAAACCAAAACGTCTTTTTTGCAGTATTTTTTTAATCTTTCCTGGGTCAAGCCATAGGCCTCGCGGTAACTCCCCGGAGTCAAGGGCAAGGGCTGGCCATGGCGTTCCAGCTGAACCCTCAAGACATGAACAATGTCCGCCTGCGCCAAGGCTTTGTTTAAATCGGTCACATAAGTTACGCCCCAATTTTTCAATTCTTCTTCCGGCGGAACCAAACTGGGCGGCCCCGCGACAAGAATATTTTTAACACCGAGAGTCCTTAAAAGCTGAACATTACTGCGCGTCACGCGTGAATAGCCGATATCCCCCAAAAATAAAAACGTAAGGTTGGAATTTAACGCCTTGCGTTCAGCCACCGTAAAGACATCCAACAAAGCCTGGGTTGGGTGTTCATGGGCGCCGTCGCCGGCGTTAATGACATGCGCCTTCTTAACCACCCGCGCCGCTTTCTCGGCGGCCAAGGCTTCCCCGTGCCGGATCACCAAAAAATGGCACCCCATGGCTTCCAAGGTCATCACTGTATCTTCCAGGGATTCCCCCTTCTGCACGCTGGAAAAAGCCACCTCAACCGTCACCGGATCGGCCCCCAGCCGGGTGGCCGCTATATGAAAGGAGGCTTTAGTGCGCGTGGAGGGTTCAAAGAAAAGAAGGCCCGCATGCTGGCCTTTTAAATCATCAAAGAGTTTTCCGCCCTCAATTCCCTCTTTTTTGAGCCGCTTGGCTTCTTCAAAAAGCCGGATGACCCATTCCTTCTTAAGGCTGACGGTGTCAAGGAGATGCCGGGCGGCGGCATGTACCTCAAGCTTGGAATTAAGATTTTTCTGTGGCTTGTCATTCCCGTGCAAACGGGAATCCAGACCCTGTTCCCGAACTGATCGGGAACCTGGATGCCCGCTTTCGCGGGCATGACGAACAGGCAATTGTTTCTTACCCATTCGCTTTCCTGTTCTCCTCTTCCATCTTTTTCTTGTATTCATGAAGCTTAGAAGCTAATTTTTTATCTTCCAGCGCCAAAATCTGCAAAGCCAGATAAGCCGCGTTTTTCATGCCGGTTTCCCCCAAACCGCAGAAGCCGACCGGAACGCCGGAGGGCATCTGGACCAAGGACAACATGGAATCAATACCGCCCAAATACTTGGCTGCGATCCCGACGCCCAAAACAGGCCGGCAGGTTAAGGAAGCGACCACGCCGGGCAGATGCGCCGCGCCGCCCGCGCCGCAGATGAAAACTTTTACTCCCGCCTTCTCCCCTTTCGCCACCACTTCATGGAGCCACCGGGGCGCCCGATGGGCCGAGGCGACCCAAAGCGACGCCTTAACGCCAAACTGCTCGAAAATATCAACAGCGGTTTTTCCGTACTCTTGATCCGACTTTGAACCCAGTAAGATATAAACCATTAAATCAAAAGATATTCTTGAAAAAAGAGAACCCTGCGGCAAGAGGGTACTATTTCTAAAAAAAGCAGGGGGGGCGAAATATCAGTTGGAGGAAAAAACAATTTTCTCCACTTTATCGAGCCGCTTCTCGTGATCTTCTAGAGCCGAGGCGTGCTCTTTAAAAACAACATGGCTTACCTGTTTCTCCAAACGATCAATTTTTTCCTCCAGGCGAGTCTCTAAACGGGAAAGGTCCTGTTTCGTGGCTAAATGTTCTAGATCGGATTTATTGGCCTTATTTACAAGTTCTCTGTCCACAGCAGCGAATCTCTCCCGCATTTCCTGTCTTAATTCACCCGCATCGTCTTTGGTAAAAATAACCTTTTTCAGGTCATCAAGATTGAAAAAGGCTTTAATTGCTTTTGGAGATCGCTTTCTTTGCGGCATGCGCAGATATTATATCACTGCCTTCCTTGTCTTATTTGGGCCAAAAACTCCTAAAAACGAGGTCCCTATTTTTCTGGGTCTTTTTACCCTTTTTCCCTGGGACTTTTGGCCTAGGACCAAGACCCTGCTCCATCTGGGCCCTGGGACCCTGGTCGAAAAATAGGATCTAGCCTAAAATAACAAAGATGACGAAAAGCCGCTACTGAAAAAAGGGGATTCTAAATGAAAAAACTACTGATAATCGCGACTATTTTTATATTGAACCTAAAGACAGGGTATGCTCAACCTTGCGCGGAAGTATATCTCGAGAACGACCCCGCAAAATTCCAAAAAAATCTTGTTCTTTTCCGCCGCTGCCTCGAAGGACAACGACCGCTTCCAACGGAAGGACTTTCAGTAAAAGTTCGCCAGTTGGCCTTCAATAAGACAAGCTCTCTGGGTGGCAGTTTTGGAGGTCCTGCCGGAGCTAGACTTGATAGAGAAGGAGAGGAGCCCAACCGCAATACTCCTTCCTACCTAGGAAAGAAGTGGAAGAATGCTATAGGACTCTTTAATGAAATGGGAGATGATATTCTCGATGTTGCTTTCGTTACTGTGCCCTTAGGAATGTCTATAGGTGCAGTAGTCGGCGGTCTTATTGATCCAACAACAAGGGCTGGTGGCGCTGCAGCAGGCGCTGTGGTAGGGGCCGGGGTGGGCGCAATAATTGCCGTTTTTTTTTGGTGGGATCAATGGAATCATGGATTACACTATTCCGAATCATAAAAGCAATTACCACTTTCCTTGCACTTGTGATACCTGCCATGAAAAATAATAAAAAGGAATTTCAAACCTAAAAACCAATATCTCTTCTTAACTGCATGCCTTCAAAACGAATAGCGCGAACAAGAGCATAACTCGCCCTAGAGGCCTCTTTTAAAGTTGCTCCTTTTCCCACCACAGACAACACGCGGCCGCTGGAGGTCACCAGGCGGCCGTTATCCTGAACTGTACCCGCGTGAAATACCATCACATCGCCGCCAGAATTACCCTCACCCTGCCCTCTCCCTAAGGGAGAGGGGACAAAAAGAGAAAGCCCTCTCCCTGGGGGAGAGGGTAGGGTGAGGGGACGCCCGGTCTTCGGTTTCTCCGGGTATCCTTCTGAAGCCAAAACAACGCACACCGCGGCGCGGGGGTTTTTATCCAGTTCATCCAAGAATAGAGTTCTCTTAAATTTAGAAAGAAAGCCCTCCTCTGTCGCCTGCATGATTTCATGGAAAGGCAAATCCGTCAATGGAACCAAAACCTGGGTCTCGGGGTCTCCGAAACGAACGTTAAATTCCAAAACTTTAGGGCCTTTTTTGGTCAGCATAAGGCCGAAATAAATTAAGCCGCTGTACCCGATTCCCTCACGTTCCAGGCCGTCGCGGAACCGCTCTAAAATGGTTGCCGTAATTTGCGTCCATAAATTCTGGCTTATGGCAACGGGCGCCACGGCTCCCATGCCGCCGGTGTTGGGGCCCTTATTGCCGTCTTTGAGCTTCTTGTAATCACGCGCCGGAGGAAGAAGAACAAACTCCTTGCCGTCAAAAAAAGCCAAAACCGACAATTCTTCTCCCGTCAAAAATTCCTCCATGACCAAACGCCGCCCCGCTTCACCCAGCGTTGCCTTCTCCATAAAAGACCGAAGCGTGCTTTCGGCTTCCTTGGCGCTTTGAGCAATAACAACTCCTTTGCCTTGCGCCAACCCATCCGCCTTGACAACCAAAGGATAAGGAGCTTTATGGACATAAGCCAAAGCCGCGGCGAAATTGTCAAAAACGCGAAAATCCGCGGTCGGAATTTTCCATTTGCGGCAAAAATCTTTGGCAAATACTTTAGACGCCTCAAGCCGGGCCGCGGCCCGGTTGGGACCGAAAACTTTAAACCCGCTTTGCCGCAACTGGTCCGCCGCGCCATCAGCCAACGGCGCTTCCGGCCCGATGACCACGAGATCAGCTTTAACTTTTTTAGCTAAAGAAGAAAAAGGCTCTGGATTCCCGCTTTCGCGGGAATGACACAGAATGGGAACATTTTCACCCAATAGTGATGTGCCACCGTTGCCCGGAGCAAAAAATAGTTCAGATGTTGGACTTTCGGTTTTCAGTTTCCAGCCCAAAGCATGCTCCCTGGCGCCGGAACCGATAATGAAGAATTTCATAAGGCATAAGCGAAGAAACATGTATTCATATTCGTGCCTAGTGCCTAGTGCCTAGTGCCTCACAATTCAGGCTTTCTCTAACCGCTTTCTGCGCTATTTTATATTGCCCGCTAAAGCAGGCATGGCAAAAAGAGCCGTCGCTGCCTCCGCTGGCCTGCAACAACCCTTTCAAAGAAAGATATTTCAAGCTGTCCACGCCTAAAAATTTCTGAATCTCTTCGACAGAGCGCTGCGAGGCGATCAGCTCTTTCTTGGTAGGCATATCAATGCCGTAAAAACAGGGCCATTTAACAGGAGGGCTGGCGATTCTCATGTGAATCTCTTTAGCGCCGCCCACCTCGCGGATCAAACGCACGATCTTTCTTGAAGTCGTGCCGCGCACGATCGAGTCGTCAATTAAAACCACTTTCTTACCGCGCAGAAGACCGCGAACAGGATTTAGCTTTAACCGGGCTGAAAAATCCCGGATCGTTTGGTGCGGAGCGATAAAGGTGCGGCCGATATAATGGCTTCGAACCAAGCCAACCTCCAGGGGGAGTTTTAGCCTTTCGGCATAACCCAGCGCCTGGACCGTGGCGGAGTCCGGCACCGGCACTACGCAGTCGGCGTCTTTTACCGGAGCTTCCTGGGCCAGTTGACGGCCCATTTCGCGCCGAGCCCAGTAAGCGTCGCGACCAAAAAGACTGCTGTCCGGGCGGGCAAAATAGACCAGTTCAAAAATACAGGGCTGCGGCCCCACTTTAGCGGAAGCGTTCTTAGCCGTTATAAAAAAACTGCGGGGGTTGCCCCTGCGCGGCAAAATCAAAATTTCACCCGGCTTAATGTCGCGCTCAAACTTGGCTCCGATAAGATCAAAGGCATTGGTCTCGGAGGCCAAGGCATCGCTATCCTTAAGGCGGCCCAAGGCTAAAGGCCGGAACCCCCAGGGATCGCGCACCGCAACCAAAAAATCGCGGGTCAACATCAGCAGGCTATACGCTCCTTCGATCGGGGCCAACGCGCGGCTGATACATTCCCCTAAAAGCTCCGGCGTCGATTTTACGCCGTTATGAAGACGATGCTGAAGCTCCTGGACAATCGCCACCAAAAGGACTTCGGTATCGGAATCGGTGTAAAAAAGAGCTCCTTTTTTCTGAAAAGCTTCGCGTAATTTCCGGTAACCGGGGATATTACCGTTGTGAGCGATCGCCAACTCACCCATGGCCGTATTGTGCGCCATCAGGGGCTGGGCATTGCGCTCCAGGGAGCCCCCTGATGTGGAGTAGCGGGTGTGCCCGATCGCGAAGTCCCCGGCCAAGCCTTTTAAAACATCCGGCGTCATTCCTTCATCCACCAGCCCGGCTCGAACCACTCTTATGCAATGCTTGCCATTGGAACTGGTGATGCCGGCCGCTTCCTCCCCCCGGTGCTGAAGCGCATGCAGGCCCAGGTAGGTCAGGTAACTCGCTTCCGCGCTATGAGTTACGCCAAAAATTCCGCACATATCCTAGATGCTGGATGCTGGATGCTGGATGCTGGATAAAAAAATAAAAAGACTCCTTTTCATCTTAATACCTAGCATCCAGTATCCAGCATCTAGCATCTTACCCTAATGACCGCTTTTAAAAACTCCAGCCCCCAGGGAAAAAATTCTTCATTAGCCGGCCAGTTATAGTGGTGCTCCCGCTTGGCAAATCGTTCAGGGTGAGGCATCAGGCCGATCACGTTTCCCTCCCTATTGGTGATTCCGGCGATACGGTTAACCGAACCGTTATGGTTCTCTTTGTAGTATCGCAAAAAGACAAGGCCGTCTTTTTCCAGTCGGCTCAAAATCTTCGGCGAAGCGGTCACGAAGCGGCCCTCGCCGTGGGCGATGGGCAGTTCAGGGTGAGGGGTGAGGGGTGAGGAGTGAAGCGACAGGCGTTTGGAAAGAATAGATCGTTTTTGAAATTCTAACGGCACCCACCTGCACTCAAAACGTCCGGTCTTATTAAAAGTTAAACTGACAGTCTGTTTCTCCTCTCTTCTCGCTCCTCTCTCCTCGCTTCCCGGCAGAAGTCCCATCTTCACCAAAACCTGGAACCCGTTGCAAACCCCTATCACGGTGCGGCCCTCGGCCGCGAAGCGGCGCATTGCGTCTCCCAGGCTTGTTTCGATAAAAAGAGAAAACACCTTGCCGGAGCCCAGATAGTCGCCGTAAGAAAATCCGCCGGGGATAAAAAGCAAGTTGTAATCAAAAAGTTTTTTTGGGTTTCCTTCCAGTTGGCTTAAATAGACAACCTCCGGATCGGCGCCGGCCTGACCGAGCGCCCAGTAAGCCTCTTGATCGCAGTTGGTGCCAGGGGCTTTAAGAATCAAGGCTTTGGGCTTCATCGGTTTCCCCCGCGGAATACTTTTTCCAATTTCTGCGCCGGCCATTTAAGCTGGGTTTTTTTGTCCAAGCGGATTTTGAGTTCCGGCCTGGCGCTCACCTTGCCGATCTTCGCGCAAGGCAGGCCGCCCAACGCGGCCTCGAATCCGGACGCCTTGGAAGGTTCAACTTCAACAACAAAACGGCTCGGGGTCTCGGAAAATAAGGAAGCCGCGGGATGGATTGCGAACGATGAGCAATCAACGTCCAGTCCGACCGAAGCGCCCAAAACCATTTCGGCTAAAGCCGTAAAAAGCCCGCCGTCGGAAACATCGTGGCAGGAGCAAGCCAACTCCTTGGCCAAAACATCTTTCACCGCGTTGATAATTTTGGGCGCGAGATTTAAATCAAATCCGGGAATGCTTCCTTTTAATTTCAAAATCTCGGCCAACTGGGAACCTCCCAACTCCTCGGTTGTTTTTCCGATCAAATAAATAAAATTACCCGGCTTTTTAGCTGAAACGCTGACGCATTTGCGAATGTCTTCCACAATGCCCATCGCGGTCACCAAAATAACAGTCGGTATATCCCGATCGCGCGAGGTGGTGTTATTTAAGGAATCCTTGCCGGAAACAAAGGGAACGCCGTAAGCTAAGGCCGCTTCTTTCAACGTTTCGGAAACGGCGATCAATTCCGCCAAAACTTTGGGATTGCCGGTGCTTCCGGCGCAATAATTATCCAAAGCCGCGATTCGCCGGCAGTCGCCGCCGGCTGCAACCACGTTTCTTAGGGCCTCGTCAAAAGCAGCCAGAGTCATGGCGCGGGAGTCCAGTTTGGCCAAAGCCCCCTGCCAGCCCAAGCCCAAAACAACACCCTTATGAGAATCATAGAGCGGCTGTAAAACCACGCCATCGCTCGGCGCCGTTGCCTTTGGCCCGCCCAAAGGCTTGCCGATGGTCCGCCCGCCAACCTCGTGATCGTACTGGCGGATAATTCTCTCCTTGGAAGCGATGTTAGGACTAGCCAGCAGCCTAAGACCTAAACCTTGCAGCTCGCTAACACCGAACTTGTCATTGCGAGTGGCGCTGCGGCGCCACGAAGCAATCTCATTGATGGGATTGCTTCCCCCGGCTGCTGCCGGTGTCGCAATGACGAAGCTTCTCTTCGGAACTTCTTTTAAAAATTGAATTGGCAAATCAACCAAAGCCTCGCCTTTATGCTCGATAAAAACCTGGCCGCCCGGCGCGAACTCCCCCAAACAGGTGAAATCAAGTTCAAACTGCTTTAACAATTTCTCCATCCGGGCTTGATGTTGGGCGGGAACGCTGATCATCATTCGCTCCTGGGACTCCGAAACCAAAATTTCCCAACCCTCCATGCCCGGCTCTTTTAAAGCCACGCCGTCTAAAGCCGCCTTAACGCCCAAACCTCCGGACTCGGCCAGCTCCCAAATGGCGCAGGCAATGCCGCCCGCGCCGAGATCCGTTATGCTGCTAAAAAGGTCCGCCTCGCCCGCTTCAACCAAAAAATCCCAAACCTTTTTTTCTAAGATCGGATTTCCGATCTGAACCACGGAACGCGACAGTTCATCCGTCAGCTTCTGTGATGAAAAAGTGGCTCCATGAATGCCGTCGCGGCCTGTTTTGCCTCCTAAAAGATAGGCTCGATCACCCGCTTTCGGTCCTCTTTTTTGAACGCGGTCCTTGCGGATCAAACCCACGGTTCCGCAAAATACCAAAGGAAGACCCTCGTAAGCCGTGTCGTGGTAAATCAAGCCGGCCACAGTCGCGATTCCCATGCGGTTTCCATAATCGCGAACACCGTGGGCCAAGCCTTCTAAAACATGGGGCGTTCTGGGATCCACGCAAAAAACATCGATTGAAGCGATAGGGTGCGCCGAAAGACCGGCGCCCAAGATATCACGAATCACGCCCCCCATCCCGGTTGAGGCCCCGCCGTAAGGGTCCAGCGCGGAAGGATGGTTATGCGTTTCAACTTTGATGGCAACAGCCCATTGGTCGTCCAACTCAATCATTCCGGCGTTATCCTTGAAAGCCGAAAGTACCCACGGCTTATTCAACTGTTCTGTAGCCGCAAACACCGTTTCTTTCAAAAGATTTCCATAAATCTTTTTTTCCCCATCCCTGTATCCTGTATCCTGTATCCTGTATCCTGCGTTTAACGTCTTGTGTCTCGTGTGCTCGCTCCAGGCCTGCGCGATCATTTCCAGCTCGGACAAAACCGGTTCGCGTCCGGCCTGGCTATAAAATTGAGAAATGGCCGCCAATTCTTGATTCGAAAAACCAAGCTGGTTTTCGCGGTTAATTTTTTCTAAATCTTGAGTTTTCAGCGTCAACAAATCAGCCATGAGCGCTAAAATTTCTCCAATGATTCCACGAGAGGGTTAAGCAAGGATTTAGGATTTAGAGTTTTGGATTTAGGGTGAAAAATATGGCCGCGGCCATATTTTATTTTTTCGATTTCCTGGGCAAGACCAAGGCGTTTAGCGGCGTAAAGAGCCATGTCCCCTTCCGCGTCGTAAACGCCTTCTTTCAGCCAAACAATGGCACGCCGGCTATTCGACGCACGGGGTGTCGTTAAAAAATAATCTTCAGTTACCGGGTCAATCAGCATGGTTGCGGCCAGTTTCTTCAGATTGTCCTTGGCCAAAATTTTTCCCGCTTGGGCAATAATTCCGTAAACCCTAAAAGAAAGGGACGGGAGCTTCGCGAACACAAAAATTCTTGTCCCGTTTGACGGGGCCTGCGGCTTCTTAGATACTCGGTTCTTTTCCTGTAACGGCACGAAAAAGCTCAAGATAAGTTGCTCGCGTTTGGTTAATCAATTCGCTTGGCAAATTTGGGATAGGCGGTTTTTTATCCCACTTTAAAATTTTCTCCAGATAATCCCGAACCAACTGCTTGTCCAGAGGAGGAAGCTCTCCCACCGCGCCATTTTTGCGAAAAGCTTCCCAATCTTTCCTCCACCAAAAACGCGAAGAATCCGGCGTAAAAATCTCATCCGCCAAAAGAATCTGGCCCGTCTCGTCCTCTCCCAACTCAAATTTGGTGTCAACAAGAATCAGTCCGCGCTCCTCAAGGCGCCGGGCGGCCTCGTTAAAAAGTTTTAAAATCTTGGCCCTGATGATTTGAGCCTTGTCTACACCCAACGCCTCAACCACGGTTTTCCAGGGAATGTCCTCGTCATGGGTTCCCTTTTCCCGCGCTTTGGTGGTGGGCGTCAGCTGGGGCTCGGGCAGCTGCTGGCCCCATCGAAGCCCGTAAGGCAAGATGATGTCTTTGCCGATTTTCCCCCCTTTTTGGTAGGACTTCCAGGCGCTTCCGGCCAAATACCCGCGCACGATAAACTCAAAAGGAAAAATTTCCACTTTTTTAACCAGCATCGTTCTTTTGGCCAGATCGGCAGGCACCTCATCGGCTTCGCGCTCGCGCAGCCAATGATTCGGCAGGGTCGCCTGAAATTGATCGAACCAGTATTTCGATATCTGGGTTAAAACCTTGCCCTTATCCTCGATCGTGTCCGGTAAAACCCAGTCAAACGCGCTGATCCTGTCGGAAGCCACCAGAGCCAGCGTTTGAGCGTCAACTTCATAAAGATCGCGCACCTTGCCAGAGTAGATATGCTTCCAATTCTTAGGTATTTCTGAAACCTTAGTTACCTCCGTCACCTTAGTCACCTTAGTTGCCTACTCCCATTCTATAGTTGCCGGAGGCTTGCTCGTGATGTCGTAGACCACGCGGGAAATGGAGGGAACCTCGTTAACGATGCGCCGGCTGATGGCGCCTAAAAGCTCGTGAGGAAGTTTCGACCAATCGGCGGTCATGCCGTCTAAAGACTCCACGGCGCGAATGGCGATCACCTCTTGGTAATTGCGCATGTCGCCCACGACGCCCACGGTTTTGGCCCCGACTAAAACCGGGAAAACCTGCCAAAGCCGGTCATAAAACCCGGCGCGCCTGATTTCCTCATCCACGATGGAATCCACCGCGCGCAAAACGTCAACACGTTCCGTGGTGATCTCTCCTAAAATCCTGACCGCGAAACCCGGACCGGGGAAAGGATGGCGTCCCAAGACTTCGTCGGACAAGCCCAACTCGCGCCCGAGTTCCCTGACCTCGTCTTTAAATAAATTGCGCACCGGCTCCAAAAGCTTTAATTTTAAATCATCGGGAAGCCCGCCCACGTTATGATGCGTCTTAATCAGATGCGCCTTGCCCGAAACGCTTTTGCCGGACTCGATGACGTCGGGGTAAAGCGTGCCCTGGGCTAAAAACAGGAGGCCGCGCCTCTCGATCGCGGCCTCTTCAAAAATTCTGGCGAAGGTGAGCCCGATGATCTTTCGTTTCTGTTCGGGGTCTGTCACTCCTTTTAAAACCTTAAGAAATCTCTCCTTGGCGTCAATGATAATCAACGAATCTTCGAAGAGCTTTCCAAAAATCCTTCTGATTCTCTCGGTTTCCCCGGCTTTCAAAAGCCCGGTGTCCACATAAACCGCCACCAGCTGTTTGCCGATCGCCTTATGAATCAGACGGGCCACAACGGAGGAATCCACCCCGCCGGAGAGCGCCACCAAAACCTTATAAGGGCCGACCTGCTTGGTGATTTCCTTGCAAGCATTGCCGATCCAATCTTTCATCTGCCAGGTGGGCTCCTCTTCGCAAATTTCAAAAACAAAATTCTTCAGCATTAAGCTTCCGAATTCGGTGTGGCTGACCTCCGGGTGAAACTGCAGACCGTACACCTTCTTTAAGGGGTTGGCCATCGCGGCGTAAGGAGCGTTCTCGGAGGAACCCAGCGCCACGAACCCAACCGGCATCTGGGCGACCTCGTCGCCGTGGCTCATCCAGACGTCGAATTTGGGTTTAATGCCGTTAAAAATATCGGCGGAACGAATTAAATTAAGTTTGGAAAGTCCGAACTCGCGCCTCGAGGAGCGCTTCACCTTGCCACCCATCACCTTGCCCAAAACCTGATGGCCGTAGCATACCCCCAGGATGGGAATGCCCAGCATGAAGACCCCCGGATGCGGGAGCGGCATATCCTTGCCGTTGCCATTGCCGTTGGCGTGGTCGGCCGCAACGGAATCCGGCCCGCCGGATAAAATAATGCCCTTGGGGCTTTGTTTGCGAACCTGGTCAAGGGGAGTCGTGTAGGGAAGGATTTCGCAATAAACTTTCAGCTCGCGGATACGCCGCGCCAAAAGCTGGGTATATTGAGAGCCAAAATCGAGAATGACAATCATAATTCTAGTCTTAGAGTCCGGAAATCCCGGAAATCTGGGGACACCATACTTAATTCGTTGAGATTTGAGTTAGTCACAAACTCTCCTTCAACGTTTGAGCATCCGCAATAAAGGTGGAGGCTGCCGATTGAGCGATATGTTTTTCCCCCTGTGCCTTAATCTCATTGATCAAGGCATCCAGGATATTCTTAGCCGCCTGGACTTGCCCCTTCTC
>JACQJO010000025.1 GCA_016205025.1 Elusimicrobiota bacterium | reverse complement strand
TCTACACTGTAACATATAGTAATATCAGTGTAAATACCTAAGCGCCACCATTTTACGAATGCGAATTTGCTCAGTAAACCAGAAGGGTGGAATTACTCTCGAAAAACGGAATGGTTAGGGGGCAGGTTTACGGAACTGCTGCCCAAACCCTCGAAATGTTAAGATAGTGGCGATAAAAACCCCCTCAAAAATACCTGAAAATCAATGAACACAACCGCCGGCATTATCCAAGAAGATATCGCCTTCATCGCGGCCGCGCCTCTTGCCTGGGAGAAGCTGGAAGGTAAAACCATTCTTATTTCAGGCGCCAATGGCATGATCCCGGCCTATCTCGTGGAAACAATCCTGCATCTTAACGATCACCGGTTCACGAAAAAAGCCCGAGTTTTGGGATTAGTGCGCAATAAAGAAAAAGCGCTCCAGCGCTTTGGGCATCATGCCGGGCGGTCCGATCTGGCCCTAGTCGTTCAAGACGTCATCGAACCGGCCAGAGTGAGCGGTGATCTTCATTACATTATTCACGCGGCCAGCCAGGCTAGCCCAAAATTTTACGGCCAGGACCCGATCGGGACCTTTTCGGCCAATGTATTTGGCACAAAAAACATGCTGGATTTAGCCCTCCAAAAACAAGTTAAGGGCTTTTTGTTCTGCAGTTCCAGCGAAGTCTACGGGCAAGTTCAAGATTCCGGCGCGATCAAAGAAACCGCTTACGGATACGTTGATCCGGCCAATGTGCGCTCCTGTTACGCGGAAGGAAAGCGCGCCGGAGAAACCCTATGTTTTTGTTGGCATCATCAGCATGGCGTGGATATTAGGATCGTGCGGCCGTTTCACACCTATGGACCCGGCATGAGCTTGGACGACGGGCGCGTCTACGCCGACTTTATTGCCGATATCGTCAATAACAGGGATATCGCGATGAAAAGCGACGGCCTGGCTGTTCGTGCCTTCTGTTACGTTGCCGACGCGGCGGTTGGCTTTTTTACCGTTCTACTGGAAGGCCAAGGCGGGCAGGCCTACAACGTCGGCAACGCCGAGGGCAACATCAGCATTTTGGACTTAGCCCAGCTTTTGGTTTCTTTGTTTCCGGAAAAAAATCTCCGCGTTAAAAGAATGCCGGCTCCCCGCCAAGGGTACCTTCAAAGTCCGGTGGCGAGATGCTCGCCTGATACGGCTAAAATTGGCGCTTTAGGATGGGAACCGAAATATTCCATCGAAGAAGGATTTACCAGAACAATAAGGAGTTTTGATGAGTCAGCTGCGAAAATTAGAGCGGGAATTTAAAGACGGCGCGTTGCCCAAGCAGGCATACATCAGAAAGATGTATGACTCGCACAAAAGCTTCTGGGACTACCTGGAATTCATCCAAGATAAAAACATCGCCTCAATCCAGATAACCCGCGAGGAGGTGCTGGTCACCACCAAAAATAACGTGACCATGATCTGCAATCCCGGCGATGAGCGCGTCATGCCGGTTGATATTCTTAATTTTGGAGATTACGAACCCGAAGAAACGAATCTTATGCGTCAATTTCTCGAAAAAGACAGCGTTGTGGTGGATATTGGGGCCAATGTCGGGTGGCACAGCATCATGCTCTCTCGGGAAGTTCCCCAAGGAAAGGTCCTGGCCTTTGAGCCAATCCCTCTTATATTTGAATATCTGAAAAAAAATCTGGCCTTAAACAATGCCGGCAATGTCGAAACCTACAATTACGGATTTTCGGACGAACAGGAACGGCTGCGGTTTTATTTTGACCCAAAGCTTTCCGCCGGAACATCGGCGCGCGACATGGATCAAGAAAGGCAAAACGTCTTAATTGAAGCCGAGGTTAAAAGGATGGACGATACGATCGCCCATCTCACGCCGAAAATCGACTTTATTAAATGCGACGTCGAGGGCGCCGAGCTATTGGTTTTAAAAGGCGCTATCGAAACCATTAAAAAGAACCGGCCGGCGCTTTTCTTGGAGATGCTGCGCAAGTGGTCAGCCAAGTACAATTACCACCCCAATGATATTATCGCCCTGATGGCCGGATTGGGTTACGAATGTTTCTCCATCAACAACCAAAGGCTGGCCGCCTTTGACCAAATGACCGAGGAAAGCGAGGAAAGAAATTTCTTCTTCCTAGACCCGCGCAAGCATGGACGATTTATCGAAAAACTAGCGTCGATGAAGCCGGGCGCCTTAGCTCTAGGCCGGAACTAAGTTAGATAAGAGAGTTCTGGCGGTTTCCACGATCCTCGAAACGGTTAATCCGCACTTTTCCATCAAATATTCCTGGGAACCGGCGGACGGGCAAAACTGGTCCGGAACTCCCAGGCTTCGAAACGGCGTGCGGCCCAAATCTTTGGCCAATAAAACCTCGGCTACAGCCGAACCAAGGCCGCCCACGACGGAGTGCTCCTCAACGCTGATCAAGGCCCGCGTTTGAGACGCCGCGCGGATAACCGCCGCCTCATCGAAAGGTTTAATGGAAGGCATGCTTAAAACTCGCGCCTCAATGCCCTCTTGAGATAAAATTTTGGCGGCCTGTAAGCCCAACGCTAAGATGGAACCGGACGCAATGATGGTCACGTCATTGCCGGAGCGCATTTCAATCGCCCTGCCGATTTCAAAAGAAAAATCATTTTCATGTAGAACCGGCTCGCCGTTGCGTCCCAGGCGTAAATAACAGGGCCCCGGGCGCTCGATCATGGCGCGCACGGCGGCTGTGACCTCCCGGCCATCGGCAGGAGCAAGGACGGTCATATTGGGCAACGCGCGCATGATGGCCAAATCCTCCGTGGCATGATGCGTCATGCCCAAAGACCCGTAGGCGAATCCCCCTCCGACCGACACTATTTTGACGTTCGCCTTGTGATAACAAACGTCATTGCGAATTTGCTCTAAACAGCGCAGGATCGGAAAATTACCGATGGAGTAAGTGAAAACGATATTGCCCGACAACGCCAATCCGGCTGCAATACCGGTCATATTTTGCTCCGCCACGCCGGCGTTGAGAAACTGGGCCGGAAGCTCCGCGGCGAAAGCTTCCACCACGCTAAAACCCAAATCTCCGGTCACCAGATGAATGCGCGGGTCGCGCCGGGCCGACTCCAAAAGAGCTTTAAAAAAAGCGGTTCTCATGAGCAGCCGGCGTTGAGTTCGGATAAAGCTTGACGCATTTCTTCGTCATTGGGTGAACGGTAATGCCACAGCACTGTATTTTCCATAAACCCCACCCCTTTGCCCTTAACTGTGTGCGCCACAATGCAGCTGGGTTTGCCGGGTTCAAAAGGAACCGAGCTCAAGGTTGATTCGATCTGATTAAAATCATGCCCGTCGATCTCGCGCACGCTCCATCCGAATGACTCCCATTTAGCGCCAAAGGGCTCCAAATTCAATATCTCATCAACCCGGCCCAAGCTCTGAATCTTGTTGTAGTCAATGATCGCCACTAAATTATCCAAACGATGGTGCGGAGCAAAAAGAGCCGCCTCCCAGATGGAACCCTCGTCGCACTCGCCGTCGCTTAACAACACAAAGGTGCGGTAAGAATCCGCCTTTCTTTTGGCGGCCAGGGCGACGCCGCAACCGATCGAAAGGCCATGGCCCAGCGAGCCGGTTGAAAATTCGACGCCCGGCACTCCCGTATGGCTGATATGGCCCATCAGCCTTGAGCCGTCTTGGTAAAAAGTGTCCAGCCAATCGAGAGGAAAAAATCCGGCTTCAGCCAAGGTGGCGTATAACCCGGCGCATCCGTGGCCCTTGCTTAAAATAAAACGGTCCCGTTCGGGCCAAGCCGGACGCTGGGAGTCTACCCGCAGGACGCCTCCATATAAAACAGCCAGCAAATCCGCCATGGAATAGGAGGTTCCGATATGAGAGCTTTTGGCGCGCTGGATCATTTTTAAGACATGCAACCGGATCTTTTGCGCCAAGACCGCGTGCCGGTTAGCCGAAACGGGCGCCGTAGAGGTTAGATTCATAAAAAAATAAACAAAAAAGGCCTGATAGCTCCTAGGTGGAATTATCTTACCAGATTTTGTGAATTTTCCGGCTCTGACGCCTCAAAACCGCGCGCCGCATAAAGGGCCAGCAGCGTCAAAATGAGGCTGGGGTAGGCGTCTTTAACCAACAGCTCAAACATCTCAAAAAATAAAAACATCGCAAGGGGCCAGGCCCGCTCGATGGGTCCCGCGTTCACGATTCGCCGGACCAAAAAATAACAAAAAATAAAAAAAGCCGCGATTCCGGCTAAGCCCGTTTCGCTAAGAATCCAAAAGAAAAGATTGTGCGGGTGCTCAAATCCCCGGCTGCCCAGCCACAATGGTTTATGTTCCTCATAATCCCCCATGTGGCGATCGTAGGCTCCGGGACCGACTCCCAGCCAGGGGTGATCCTTCCAGATCGACCACGCGGCCTTCCAGGCGGAATACCGGCGGGAGCTGAAGGCGTCAAAGGCTTCGGGCGAGGAGAACGCGGGACCGGCCTTGATGAACGCCTGCTTGATGCGTTGAGGGCCAAAATAGTCTTTGTAATGCGACATGGTCCAAAAAAACGCCGCCGCCAGTGTCAATGCCACCAAAAAATTCTTCCAGGACCTGCCGGAAAAAATAAGAAGGGCGGCCAGCCCCAACATAAAAACAGCAAGACCCAAAGCCGCCAGCCGGGAAGCTGAAAAAATCACCCCGCCGGTCAACGCTAAACAAGAAAACAAAAGCGTCGCAAGTCCCAGCCTTTCGCGATAAATCCATCCGCAGGCCAGGGCAATGACCGTTAAGCATCCAAAGGTGGTTGGGTTTTGGAAACTGGCTCGCGATTGATTGCCGGTCATGGGGATAAAAACATAATCCAAAAACACCTTGACCTCAACCCTGTAAAACTCCCAGCAACCGATGGCGGCTAAAACAACTCCCAGCGCAAATATATAGAGCGGGATCTTTCGAACGAAACGTCCGGGTAAAACCAGGCCGGCGCAAAAAAGATAAAAAAATGAGCCGTAGAAAAGAAGCCGCTCCGCGCCAAGGCCCGGATGCCTGCCCAGAAAAGCCGCAAGGCCGGCGATCAGCAAAAAAGCGCATCCGCTTAAAAAAAGTTCCCGGTATTCGCGCCAAATCAAAGGGAGGGCTTTTTTAAAAAACCAGGGAGCCGTCAGCGCGCAAATAAGAAAGATGGCGATTCTGGATGTCGTCAAATAAAAAGAAAGAGGTCCAAGGCCTATTTTTGCGCCCCTCATGTCAAAAGCGCAAGGCAAAAGAAGCGCCCAAAGAATAATTTTGGTTAAGGCCAAAAAAATGCCTTCCGGCGCGCTGTTCGCCGGTTTTTTAATTTTCTGCGATAGGGCCATCGCTATCATGGCTAAAAATCTCTAAACAATAAAATGATCCTCATGTTCAACAAAAAATCTAAAAAACCGGATCCATAACTGCGAACGAAGAGCCTCGTGGTAATTGTTATCCTCCAATGCGGCCAAATAAACCGCGAAACGGGGCAACCCGCCGGACTGTGCGCAGGCCGCCAACTGGCGGTGCTCAAAAAGCGCCCTGTTGATTAAAAATAAAGCAAACATATCCCGCACGTCAGGCGTATCAACGCCAAGGCGGGCCGCGGCCTCTGCGATAGCGCGCCGCGCCACATCACTGTACCCATTTTTACTGAAAAAAGTGTGCTCGAAGGCCTGGGTCAAACCGGCAACGCCATGATCTTCCCTGATCTGCAAAAAGTAGGTGGAGAGGAAAAAAAATAGATCATCCATGGGGCAAATGGTCCATTCCCCGAACGTCCAGTCTATAACGCCGATTTTTTGATCAGTCCGGCCGGTAAGAATATTGTGGCGGCAAAAATCTCCGTGGCGTAAATACAGCCCATTGTCCGGCCAGGAACGCTGGGCATTGGCTAAACCGGCCACCCGCTCTCTCTCTTTGACGGAAAGCTCAAAGGTTTCGATAAACGCCTCGATGTCACTAGCTACCCCTTGGCGCGCCACGGCAACGCCCGCGCCATCGCAATGTCTTGTCGCCGAATGCATCCGGGCTAACCAATAGCCGGCTAGCTGAAAATTAATCGCGGCCTCGGCTAAATCAGGGGCGCCTTCTTTGGTAAGACTAGCCGGCATCAGGCGGCCTGCAACAATGGATTGAACCAGCATCCAGACCCCGCCAATCTGTTGGCATAAAATAGCGCGGGGAATCGGTCCGGAAAGCGCATCCTCGCAGAGGCCAAGGCGCGTCAGAACCTCTTGTTCCGCGGAAACCCGCCCGCCGGCGTCCGGCGCGCGATGAATTTTAACCGCGAACAAGGGCTTTTTCCTATTTTTTGGGAAACCCAAAAATGTGCAGGTTCCTCCCTCAACGGATCCGGCTATGCCCAGATAAGAGATGGCCTGCGGTTTTGTTTCGTCCGGAAAAAACCGGCTCCAATCGCCAAAAAGCCGTTCGCTTAGTTTGGGCAGCATCAGCGCGCGCTCCCAACGTCTGATTTTTTTCTAGCTATCACATGAAATCCCGGAACGAAATATTTGATCAGCCGGGCCAGTCCAAAAAATGGCGCGGCCTTAACGCCCAGCCTGGCCAACTGGTATTCCAAAGCGTAAGTCTTCTTAACCTCCGGCGAAGCCGCCTCAAAGAGCCCAAAAATATCCCGCAGGAAGCAGTTCATCAGACCAGGGTCGCTCAAAGGGACATAAAACAAGGGAGCCCGCTGGCCAAAAGGCAGGGGCGCGTACAATTCAATATCTGAAAAACCCTCTTTTTTAAGCAATCCCTGATAACCAAAAGCGGTTATAGAGGGTTGAAGGCGCGGCTGAACCAGTCTATTGGCCAAACTCAAGTGAAGCTGTCCCCCGCTTTTAAGCCATCGTCGCGCATGACGCAAAACACCGGTCAACGTTGCGGGGGACTCCGGGTGCCAATCAAATTCTCTGACCGAAACAATGTCAAAGCTTTTAGCCGGCAAAGAAGGCTCGGCATTTTTTTTCATCAAAACGGGCGCAACATTTTCTATTTGCTGCTGCTGCCGGCGTAAATCAAGAAACGCGATCCTATCCTTGTCGCAATCGGCGGCATATACCTTAGAGCTAATGCGCGAGAGCGCCAGGGGTGCCTCCCCCAGCCCGCAGCCCATCACTAAGGAAACTGCCCGATCGGCAGGGTTAAGTAAATACACCCAATCACTCGATCTGGAATCCTCATAGGGCATCTGCCCATTGGCGATCCGGGTTTTGGTGTATTCAAAAAGAGCGGTTTGCCAACCCAGCTCCTGGGTCGCACGAGCTAGGCGGGTGATATCCGCCGACATCGATACGTTTAATGTAACCATTGTTTCACTCTATAAACCAAGGGCAGGTGAGAACGATTTTACAACCGCTATCCGCTTAATAGGCATAGCGGGTTGCCGGCATTAAATCCAATAAGATTATCCCTTGATCTCTCCTCTGTTTTTAGGCCAAGGTCAAGGGATGCGGGGCCCCTTGCGTTACCGGGTCCAAGGGTAGCCCAGGCAGGTCCCTCGAGACGCCGCAATGCACCCGCGCACCCCCTCTCTGCGAGGTTCGGGTTGCTTTTTCGATAACCTCCAGCACGTAGTCAATCATGGTTTCGGTGAGCCCAGGATAAACGCCGACGAATAGCGTGTTGCGCATGACGTAGTCGCAATTGGTCAGAGGCCCATGAACGCGATGGGCGATGTTTTTGTAGGCCGGTTGCTTGAGTATATTGCCGGCGAAAATAGGCCTGGTTTCAATTTGATGCTGTTCTAAAAAATTCGCCAGATCAGACGTCTGGAGACCGGAACCCTCGCGGATAATTAACGGAAAGCCAAACCAGGACGGCTTGGCTTTGGGATGCCAGCGAGGCAAAATAAAGAAGTCTTGAAGATGATTGAGGCCCCTGTGGAACCGTTCAAAATTGGCGCGTCTTGTGGCTATAAAGTCGGGTAGCTTTCTCATTTGGGCTAAACCCACGGCCGCCTGAAGATCGGTGGGCTTGAGGTTGTAGCCTATATGCGAATAAATATATTTATGATCATAGCCCAGCGGCAGATCGCCCAACTGCCAGCCGAAGCGCTTACCGCAGGTGTTGGAAACGCCGGGCGCGCACCAACAATCGCGGCCCCAGTCTCTGAAGGAACGGGCAATTTTGGCCAATTCCTCATTATTAGTGACGACGACGCCCCCCTCACCCATGGTGATATGATGGGCCGGATAAAAGCTGATGGTGCCAAAATCGCCGAATGATCCAGCCCGGCGTCCGTCATAGGTTCCTCCCAAGGCGTCGCAGGTGTCTTCTATAAAATAGAGGCAGTATTTTTTGGCCAAAGCGGCCAGAGAATCGAGATCAAAAAGATTGCCTAAAGTGTGAGGCAAAACAATGGCCTTTGTTTTTTTGGAGATAGCTGCCTCTAGGGTATGACAGTCGACGTTTAAGGTGTCTTTTTCGATGTCTACAAAGACAGGGAGTAGGCCGTTTTGAATGATAGGGGCCAATGTCGTCGGGAATGTCACCGCGGGTGTGATGACTTCGTCGCCCCGGCGCAGAGGGTTTGCAAGTTTTTCGGAAGTCAAGCTGCTGATAGCCACCAAATTGGCCGAGGAGCCGGAGTTGGTGAGAATAACCTCTTTAACCCCCAAAAATTTTTTCAAAGCCTCTTCGAATTGGTTGCCATAACGGCCCAGCGTCAGCCAAAAATCAAGAGCCGAGTCAACAAGGTTTATTATTTCATCGCCGTCAAACACTCTGCCGGCGTAATGAATTTTTGTCCGGCCAGGCTCGAATTTTGGTTTGCGGCCGAATTCCTGTTCATAATATTGCCGAACGAGGTCAAGAATCTCTTGGCGCATGGTCAGCTGCCTACGAAGCGATCCTCCCGTTGCTTGCGCCTTCCCGCAAGGAGATGGGATGCTAAAAATGGGGCTATTGTGCATAATGTGATAAATTATAACTTAGATTGATTTTGAGTATCGACATCGGCAAAGGAATAGTTTGAATGAACAACCAACTGCTCGAAATCCTAGCGTGTCCGGGGTGCCATGGTCATTTAGAACTTAGCGTTGACCGGGGAACCATGGACCAAATTTCCATTGGATCCCTGGCCTGCCGCCCCTGCCGCAAGGAATACGCCATTAAAGATGACATCCCCTATTTTTGTCCCGGCGCAGATCAAGACGGCGGTGTAAAAAACCAAAAGCGGACCTATTCGGCATGGTGGGACCTCTATCACGGCGAACAATCCATTATTGATCAAGCCAATATCGGCGCTTTCCACGAAAGCCTCAAGATAAGCCCACAGGATATCGAAGGCAGAGCGGTGCTGGATGCCGGCTGCGGCAATGGCCGGTTCTCCTATGTTATGAGCCACTACAACCCCCAACTACTGGTGGCTTTTGATCTAAGCTCCGGCCTTACGCACGCCAAGAAAGCGATCGCCAAGCATAACCCCGGTTCTAATATGGCCTATGTGCAGGGAGATATCACCCGGCCGCCTTTTAGTCCCAACGCCTTTGATATTGTCATTAGTTGGGGGGTGATCACGCATACTCCCAATGCCAGGAGAACGTTTGGAGCCCTATCCGCCCTTGTCAATAAAAACGGCGCGATCGGAATTTATGTTTATGAATTTCATCCTCTTTATAAGTCTGACCGGCACTGGCTCTCCCTAATCGCTTATGTGCGCAGTTTGTTTTTGGTTAAACCTCTGCGCTATCTGTGTTCGAGACTGCCCACCCGCCTGACGCACTGGTTTTTTATGCCCATCTACTACGTTGAAAGGTTCTTTAACTTTGGCATTGTGGGCTGCCACGGCTTTCCTCGTGATCCATGGAACAAGGATCGCTATTTCAGAACAGCGATTGACCGGTTTAAAACGCGCTACACCTCCGAGCACCAGTTTGAGGAAATCGTTGAATGGTTCGCGGAAAATGGGTATGCCCAGATGAAGCTGGGAGGATACCCCAGGCTATCCCTGACGGGAACAAAAAACAGCGAAAGCTCGCCCGGGACTCTGAACCTGACGATCACCCACAACGCGGGTCAACAAACCAAACAAACTCCCCAAAACCAAAACGCGGCCGAATTAAGCTTAAGCGGCAGCGCCAGCTAAAAGCGCCAAAAACTGATCGCGGTTACCGCTCTAAAGAAGCAAACTGTTTTTTTAGGGGGGCGATGTCCGAAATTGAGCAACCGGGAGGCTTGGGAGGTTCGAGCCGCAAATGGGCGTCCTTGGGCGGCCACAGCGCGGGAGAGACTCCAAAAGACAGGTCATCGAGCTCGGCAACATCACCAGGCTTAACAGCCAAAGCCTTTCGATAAACAGGCGTCAAGCTGGATGGATACATGGCATCCCTATAATGCATAGGGGCCAAGAAGCTCTCCCAAAATTTGTATTTGCAAAACTCGATCACCGCGTTTTTAACTTGAGCTCCATGGCGATGGGCCAGCCAGCGTGCTTTTCCCAACAACGAAGATTTCAGATAACGATCTCTGATTTTTCGCAGATAAATGGGCTCGCGGCTATAGGTAACGCTGGCCAAGCGATTCAAGCCTTTATTTTTAAAAAAATTCAGAAGCTCCTCTTCTGAATTTTTGAGCTTTTCAAATAAAACCTCTTTATCCATGCCGTAGCGATCAATAAAGCTTTCCACCGCGGCTCCCTTGGTCAGACCGTATTCTTGCAGGTAATAAGCTTTAAGATTTAAACCCAGGTCGCCCTCAAAAGAAGACTCGTGCAGGTGAAGAAAATGAAACTTTGAATTTAGCGACATGGGGATGCCCACCCTAGAGCAATAAGAGGTGGCCTGCCGGCCGTCCCAAAGCAGATCGTCTTCATATTGAGAATAAAGATAGGTGTTGCGCAATCCCACTCTTGCCAAGGACAGAAAAGCTAAAAATCCATGCATAGAAACCCTGTGAGGCAAGAAATCCAGCAGATCAAATTCCCAAAGGCCTTTGGCCTGGGCAAAACGGTTATCAAAGACAAAAAACATGTCGTCTAAGGCCCCCATGGGAACATCCTGATTGAACTGGCCGTACTGGCCGCGCGCCGCAAAATATTTTCCGTGCCGCTTCATGGTCTCGCCTAAAGACCGCAAATGAGGCCAGGACAAGGGAATGCAGTCGGAATGGATGTGCACCCCGTAGGGGGCCGAGGACTGCGCGGCTTTAGAACAGGATTTGCGAATACTATCGACCACCCTTAGAGTTAAATGAAGCGCCTGCTGTTCGGGCGAGTAGGACGGCTGATAAGGAATATTTTCCGTTACCAGCAAATGATCAATGTCGCAACCGGACAGATGGGGATAGGGATCGCGGTGCGAGGAGCAAACAATGATGTCAAAATCGCCTTGCCAATTTTTACGGATCATGTCGACCAAAATTTTGACGTTGTCAAACTTGTCGTAAACCGAAATAGCGATAGCGAAATCTTTCATTATTTAACTCCCAAAATGTTCTTTTGACTAGCGGCATCGGCGGCTTTGATCGAGGCCGCGTGAGTTACAAACAGCTCCAAATCCGAGGGCACGCCCAAACCATGCATGCCGGAGCCCGCGCCATCAACGTTAAAAATACCGATCTTGGCGCCCCTGGCAATCAATTCGTTGTAAACCGGAGCCACGTAAAATTCGTTATTGACCCTCAAATTTTTCTCAATCATGGATTGCGCGCCGCCGACAAAATCGCGACCCCGGCTAAAATTATAAATGCCGACGGTTGCTTCATTGGAAATGACTTGTTTTTCAGCCACCCTGGTCACCCGTCCGGTTTCATCCATGCCCACATAGGACCATTTGGGATGACCCGCCTTCATGGTCATAATCAGGCCGTCAAGCGCCGCGTCTTCGAGCGATTTTAAATAAGTGTCAATATTGATGTCCACCCATTGATCGCAGTTGGCGATCATTAGAGGTTCATTGCTATCGATCACTTTGCGGGCGAGCAAAACGGTGCAGGCCGCTCCTTGGGTGACGCGATCAACCGCAATAATTTCGCAGCCGGGCGCCGCGCGCCCCAAAACACCGGCCAAGTCGAATTGCTCCAGATGCTCTCTTAAGGCCAGAAAAATAAACCGGTGCGGGCCGCCCGGCCGAAGGTTTGCGATCACTAGTTCAATCATGGCGATGCCGCGAATCGGAATTAATGGTTTAGGCATTTGGTAGCCCGCCTCCGTGAAGCGTTGGCCACGGCCGGCTATGGGAATAACGATATTTAACACGATACCGGGGATGTCTTGTTAAATGTTTAAAAACCGGGGAGTGGCGATAAACCTTTCGATATCTTCGGGGGTTCCGAGGCTGTGCATCTGCCCCGTGTTCATGGGGTAGATTGTTATTCGTCTGCCCATTAAAATCATTTCATTGTAAACGGGGCAAACGTAAAATTGTCCCTCAAGGGAAGCGCTTTTAAGGAGCGTCTTTTCCGCGGCCTGCAGAAAGTCCTGCCCTCTACGAAAATAATAAATTCCGGCGGTAGCATGTTTGCTAATCGGTCTTTTTTCAGCCACAGCGATGACCCTATCTCTCTCAACGCGCGCATAGGACCATTTGGGATGGGTCGAAGAAAATGTGAGCAAGCAGCCGTCCCACTCGTCCTTTCGCGCAAAAGTCAAAAAATCATCAATCGAGGCGTCCACGTATTGATCGGCATTAACGATCAGCAATTCCTCATCAGGGTTAATATGTTCGCCGGCCAGCAAAACGCTGCATAAAGCCCCGGCCGTCGGGCTTCGGGAGGGCACGATTTTGCAATCCGGAGCGATCAGGCGCAGAACATCACCCAAAGCAAACCCGCTAACATGCTCTTGGCGGCAAATAAAAATGAAACGGTGCGAGGTTTTGGGAGTTAAGTTGCGCACCACAATCTCGATCATCGGGCTGCCCCCGATCTCAATTAACGGCTTAGGGAAGGTGTACCCTCGCTCCGAGAACTGTTTGGCCTGCCCGGCCATGGGAACAACAATATTGATCATTGGTTAACCGCGACCTGCCTGCGTTCAACTTTGTCGATAAAATTTCTAATGCGAGTGTAATCCACATCAAGCCAGCCACTGACCTCGCAGACATGAGCGCCGGATTTTTTAGCCGCCTCAATTCCGTGAGGCGCGTCTTCCACAATAACCGCCTGATCAGGGTCACAGCCCAACCGCGCGATGGCCTTAACGTACATTTCGGGGTCGGGCTTGGCGCGGGTGACATCCTCGTTGCTTAATAAAAACTCAAAATGATCGTAAATCCCTGACCGGCGGACCATCGCCTCCACCGTTTCCCTGACGGAATTCGAGCACACGGCCAAACGGCAGCCCTCCTGTCTTAAACGGGCGATCATGTATTCCTTATCGAAAATAGGATGGCATTTCGCCCCGATCTCTTCTATCGTGTAGATTTGCTTTAAACGGCTGATCAGCGAATGAAGGCCTTCCGGCAAGCCTTTCTCCACGGTCAACATGGCCAGCTTCTTGCGGGTCGGCAATCCGTTGTAAATAGCCAGATGCTCGTAACGGGTGATCGTGAATCCAAAAAGACCCAGCGCCCGGTTAAAGGCTTCGTAATGCCATTCCGTGGCGTCGACCAAAACGCCGTCAAGGTCAAAAAGGACCGCTTTGATGATGGCCATAATCGTTTAAACTAAGTATTTATCATTGGGAACGCTGGGAGATTTCACAACCATGGTAATAGCGTCTTCAACCACTTTGAAATCGGCCGGCTCCCCCGGTTCCAGTAAAATAATATCGCCTTCCCGATAGGATTGCCCGTTCATTATAATTTTTCCTTTCGCCACGAGGGTAATTTCTACCGCGACTTTGTGAACGTGCCGGGATTCTTCGTCTCCGGCATTATAATATTTACAGGCAACCTCACAGGTATCCAAGCGCAAGCAGTTTGGCTCAAAATCCCCCACGAACCATCCTTTGATCATTTGGTTAAGCTTAAAAATTTTCATCGAGCCGCCGTCGGGACCGAAGCGATACGGCCGTGCGCGATTTGGGCTAATTCCAAAGGATAATCGGTGCAGATTCCGTCAGCTCCCCATTCCAAAAAATCACGCCAGCGCCGGCGCGCGGCCTCAAGGCCAAATCCATGCAGTTCCGGAGAAACGGCATAAATTTTTTTCCCGGAACGCTGAATCTGCCGGATCTCCCGCCGGCCGGCCCAAGGCCGATCAAATTCATCGAGCCAGACGCCGCCGGCTTCGGCGCGGCCCAGGCCCTCATTGATTTCCTCGCCGCGATCGCTGACTCTTGTTAAAAGACCGACCGACGCGTGAAGTTTTCGAAAAAGCTTAAGGGTTTTGCCTTTACGTTTTTCAAGCAGTTCCATGTCAAATAACCGAACCTGGCCGATGACCCCCTGGTCCTCAAGAAAACGCAGCAGCTCGACTTCGTAGCCTAACTCCTTGATATTAAGAAACACCGGCCGGTCGGGGTAACGGCGCCAGGAACGGCAATAAGCCGCGGCGTCGCTGGCGCCGGTCCAAGCCGCCCTATCATGGCTGATGTAAAACTTGCCTGACCCGCTCTTTCTGATGTCGGTTTCAATGGAAAATCCTTGAGCTAAAGCGCGGTCCAGGGCGCTTAAGCTATTTTCATGGCTGGGAGAAGGGCCGGACAGGTTGCCCCGGTGCGCTATGATCGTAAAGCCAGTTTTTTGCAGGATCATGCCGCGATCTCCCGCGCCGCGGGCGCTAAATCCCGCAGGCTGGCCAAAAGTTTGGCCCCGGCTGTCTCAAAAGTTGCTTGACCGGCGCGCAGGTAGCCGGAGCTGATTAACCGACGCCGCAGATGGCCGTCATCAATCAAGCGCCCTACGGCCGCGGCAATCGCCTCGGGATCGGCCGGGGGCACTAGAAGCGCATTTTGTTCATGCGTCAACGTATCCTGGCATCCGCCGACCGAGCTTGCCACCAACGGCAATCCGCGCGCCATACCTTCCACGATACAGCGCGGCGTGCCTTCGGCTAAAGAAGAAATGACCTGAATGTCGCTGCGCAAATAGGCTTGGCCAAGCTGATCAAACGGCGCCCATCCAGAAAAAACGACCTGCTCGCCAATGTCCAAATTATTGACCAGCTGCGCCAGCCGGTCTTGATAACCGCGCTGTTTTTCCTTGCCCAAAATTTCCAAATAAACGGGCCGGTCCTGCTTTTTGAGAATAGCGACCGCTTGAATTAAATATTCGAGCCCCTTGCTGGGCAACAGCCAGCAAACGCGTAACAGGCGCACAACCGGACCCTGGCAGGTGTCCAAGCGCTCAACAAAATCATTGCCGCTTAAAATAGGGTCCTCCAAAAGCTCCACGGAAGCATTGTGGCGGTGCCGGTCGGCCAAGGCGCGATTGTATACCCAAATCTTGTCAGCCCGGCGCAAACACCGAGCTTCCTGCCACGCTAAAAACTTTCCCGCTAAAACATAAAATAATCTTGCCACGCCCCGGCTGGCGATGATGCGCTCACTTTGTGAAACCATGTCGCCCACCACGATGGCCACCAGGGATTTCTTCACCCGGTAGACGGCGGCGACAATAATGGAAATAAGGGGCGTGGGAACATGGACCACGACAATATCGTGCTGTTGCGCTAAATGTCTGATCACGCGTTTCCAGGCCCAATTTCGGCTAGGCCAAAGCCTGGCATAAGAAACATAGCTGTTGAAATAGTCCAGGGCAACAATACGCATACCTTCGGTTTTAACGCGCCATTTTTCGCGTGGAACCGCAAAGCCTGCAGGGCGCTCGATGACCGGAACCCATAAGGTAAGCTCTTTGGCCGAACGAAGAATCCCTTCGGGTATTTTAAACCAGCTTTCCGCGGCGTAAAAATCGCCGTTAATCTTTTCCAAGGCGGTGCCAAGGCAGATTAAAACCTTCACGATCCGGTTTGGGTTGTTTTCATGCTTGGCGCAAACGGTTCGGTTTCCACGGCCACCAAACAAAGGGCTAAATAAATCCAGTAATGCGGGCTGGTGTAGGTGTAAATAAAAGCCGGGGCCCAAAGAACCACCACTAAAGATGCGCGGCTGCCCAAAGACACCCAGTTGACCCGATCGAAACGCCGCGGTATACGCCACAAACAAACTCGCGTGATAAAAAACAAAATCCCCAAAAATGGAATGGCTCCCAAAAGACCGGTATCCGCCAGGATACTGGCATAACTATTATGAGTTTCTCCATAAGCCAAGTAACTCGGATTTCTTAATCCGGCTCCAGTTATGGGGGAATCGGCAAAAGCGTTAAGGGCTGTCCTGACTCGTCCCCAGCGAACCTGATAGGTGTGAAGCTCCGGATAGGCGCTTTGATCAAAGAAATATAGAAAACGTTTGCTGACCTCTCTGGTGTCAATGTGAATGTAATCGGACAAAAACCACCATCCGCCCGCAACCGCAAGCCCAATGACCACAACGCTGGAGAAAGCCATTTTTAAGCCTTTGGCAATGTTTAATCTGGCGATAAAACAGATGGCGGCGATCAGTGCCAAGATCGTTCCTATCCAGGCCGTGCGCGAGGTAGCGTAAATAATGGCAACGGCTAAAACAATCACAGCCGCGCCGCCCGTGAGTCTTTTTTTAGCCCAATAAAAATAAAAGAAGGCGTAAGGAAAAATAACCGTGGCATAGAAAGCCAGCATGTTCCTGACGCCGCGCTCATCGGGATGCTCGAAATTGGCGTTCAAAAAATCATTTTTGTACACAAACGCGAACTGATAAATCAGCCATGCGAAAAAAATAACGGATGCTGTCAGCGTCGCACGCCAAAAGCGCTCCAAAAATTTTTGATTTCGGGGAAAAAAACGGACAATGGCCCAGAACGACGAGGCTCCCATAATGATTTTGGTTAATATCTTATAGGGATTGTCCTCTCCGCTACCGAAGGAATCCCCATACGCTCCCTGGGCCAGCCCGTACAAAAGGGCTAACGCATGCGCCGCGACAAACCCGACAAAGGCCGCGATGAGAAATCCGTATTTCGAAAAAAAAGGCCTTGAAACCCTGCCGCCCCTGCTTAAAACCATTAAAAGTCCCAAACCGGCCACGATTCCAACCGCCACCATGGGAACGGCCACATACATTCCCGCAATATTAACCCGGATATAAATAATGCTGAATAGAAAAAGGGTAAGGCCGAGCAACAGCCATAGAATCCGAATGGAAGAACCGGCCTTAAACCAAATTTTTGGAGGCCGTGATGCCTGATCTTGAAAAACGCCGGTTTGGCTCATCGATACAGCTCCTTTCCTAATGGCATAGTAGTTTATAAAATCATGACCCCAAGCCGGGGCTTTAGCTGTGATCCCTGATCTTATAGGCGGCAATGCCCAACCATTCTCGCAAGGCTAAAGTTGAGGTCGAAAGAGCATCGAAATTAGGCAACCACGCCCAGGCGTTTAGCTGCAAGGAAACGGAGCGCCAGTCACAAGGTTCCGCAATGAACTCAATGCCCGCCTTTTTAAAAACTCCGGCGGCTCTGGGCATGTGCCAAGCCGAGGTGACTAGAGCGATTTTGGGATTCTTTTCGCCTGGAAATTTTTCGGCCAAAACTCCCTGAACCACCAAAGCGCTGGTGTAGGTGTTGCCCGGCGTGTGATCGATCCAAAAATGGCGCGGTGAAATCTGCCATCGGCTGGCCGCCTGCCAAACAAGACTAGCGCCGCCGGGCGCTCGCCGCAAGGGATCATCGGACTCGCCCACGAAAAAAACCGGAGCCTTTCCCTTAAGTTCATCATAAAGCTCGATGCCGCGCCATAACCTTTTCCAAGAGGCCTCGTTGAGTTCGGATCTGGCTCTTAAACCCCCCCTCATGGTCGCGTTGCCGGCTAAAACAACGATCAGCCGGGTTTGCGCAAAATCCCCCGGGGACGCCGCAGGGTATTTGCCCTCCAGGGCTGACAAAAGCAGGTTGGCCAGCGGCCAAGTTGAAAAAAAATAATAGAGAAGAAAAACACTAATCGAAACACCTTTAACCAGCTTGCTTTTTGGTCTAAGCATCAGCAATGCGGCGATTGCCGCTAGGCCCAGGGCAACAAGAAAAGCGGGGGACAAAAGCACCGGTATTAAGTTTCTAAGGGTCACTTGGAATCAAGACGATCCGAAAACCGCGCTAAGGAGCGATAAAACTCCGCGCCCGCCCTCTCCGGCAGATGATCGCGGAGAACCTTAGCAATACCCGCCTTGGCCATGGATTCGGCTAGTCCGGGGTCGCGTAAAATCCGGTCAATGCGCTCGGAAAGCTCATCGATGTTTCTTGAATTGGCGATAAAACCCGTCCGGCCGTCTTCAATGGCCGTTGAAGCGCCGGAGTCGGTTCCTCCGATGACAGGCAAGCCGCAGGCCGCAGCCTCCACAAACACCGTGGGGCATCCCTCGGTATTTCCGTTGGCCAGCATCATGTTGGCCAGCACAAAAAGATCGCTGTTTTCGTAAAGCCGGGCCAATTCCTGGTCGGACACGGCGCCCCGGATGGAAACATAGGACCCCAAATTCCGCTGGGATACCTCGTCTGTCAATTTTTGTTTATAAGGGCCTTCACCCACAATGGACAAATGAATATCGGGAAATTTGGCCTTCAAACGGTCAATGGACTCAATGAGCTTGTGAAAACCCTTGCGCTCCATCAAGCGCCCCACGCTGATCACCCGGCGACCACGGGCTTTAGTTTCAGGCAACGAACGTACCTTGGCCGGATTAATGGTCGGTCCGATAACATCGACGCGCGCAGGGTCAACACCCAGAGAAACAAGGATCTGTTTGGCAAAATCGCAAACAACGATAAACCCGTCCGCTTTATTCTGAACACTAGTTAAAAACGTACGCTTGATCCAACCCTTAAGCGTTCTGCTTTTTAAGGCTAGAGTATATTCATCCCCATAACCCACGCCGATGACCGGGACCCCTAAAAATTTAGCGAATAAAAAGAAAAGCCCGTTGGCAAAAGTTTCGGCATTAACAACAACGGCTTTATAAAGACGCCGGTGGCGGAAAAACCAAGTCACCAGGTAGGCGTAAGAAACCAGAAGATTCCACGGCGCGGGATCGACATCAATGCGGTCCCAAATATAGCGGCTCCTAAAAATCCGGTGCCGGGGATTGGAAACCTCCTGGCGCCCATCTTTTAAACTGCTGGTCAAGATGTCGATATTTTCAGGGCAATGCTCAACCATGTTATAAATATAAACCTTGGCTCCTCCGATAAAAGGCGGCGGATAGGCGGGGCTAATTAATAGATAGCGGCTTGATTTTTCCATGGCACTACTGATCCATGAGCCCTTTATACGATCGGATCAGTTCCCGGTCAGCCAACAGCCGGTCGCTTTTGCGGCCCATAAAATAAAATTCTGCGGCTGCGTCCAAAGCCCCGGCCTTTGAGGTTAAGTAAGGGTCGAAATATTTAAGCCAAAACGCGGTCAGACGCGCAAAAGCGCTCAAAAGCGTTCTTAAACGCCTCGATTCGGCAAAACTAAGCAAAAAATAACGGTAAGACCAGGCCAACGCCATGCCCGGTCCACCCACAATACCGCTGGAGATCTCTTCAAAACCGCGGAACAAACGCCGGTGACCCAACCGGGTAAAGCGAGTGAAATCGTAACGGCCGGCATGCACCTGCTCCATGAAAGGCGTCTCGGCGTAAACCAACCCCCCAGGCTTTAAAATCCGGCGCATTTCCTCAACGCAGGCATACGGATCAACGACATGCTCTAAAACCACTTGGGCCACAACGGCGTCGAAGGTTTCGTCATCAAAGGGAAGGCCGTGGGCATCGCAAATCAACGCTGTTCTTTGCCCTAAAGCGACATCGGATTCCACGAAATCAATTTGAGGGTCAGACAGAATGCTCTCTAAACCCGGGCCCACGCGGCTGCCTCCTACCACCAAAACCTTGGGGCTAGCGGTGCTGCGCCGCAGCAGTCCGGCGAACCGCAAAAAATTGCCCTTGGCTTTTAAATTGTCTCCCAGGCTTGGCAGTAAGCGGCTGATGGATTGACGCGCCCCCGTTTCGGAAGATTGATAAAAAGTACCGCGCCGGGCAGTAAAATCATTAAGAGAAAAAACGCTTCCGACATCGTCAATTAAGACCGGTATTCCGTCAACGACCGGGTAAACCTTGCCACAGGAGGGTCCGGTGCAGCTAATCTCATCATCTTGAAACTCCAAGCCGCAGCGACAAGCCGGACAGCGAAGCGCTTGCGTCGCGCCCGGAGAAAGGCGCCATCCTTTTGTTTGGGGAATATCGCTAACCGCGCTCATAAAGACACCGGCTGGCGCGTTTCAAATCGAAGGCCTGGCTCGCGCAATAGGTCAGCCAGCCAATCAGCCGGCAATTTGGGCTTAAAATCAGGGATAAACTTTTTAAGTTTCGCGATATCGGCACAAAGCATCATCCGATCCACGGTTCTTCTTTTAGAGGCAACGCTTTGGACCACGATGTCGGACTTTAAAATAACCTTCATTTCGCCAAGCAGGTCCTCAATGGATACGGCGTGACCCGTGCCCAAATTGCAGCTCTCAAACGAACCTTGTCCGGCCGGCCAGATTTCGATGAATCGTTCGAGAGCCCAAGCAATATCATCAACATGAATAAAATCTCTCTTGGGCCGAAGGTCGCCGAGCCGTAAGGTCCTTTGGCCTGCCGCGAGCTGGCCCAAGATGGCGGGTAAAACATGAGGATTGGTCTCCCCCGGGCCCACGGCGTTAAATAAACGGATATTGATGACGGATAAATTCTTGGTTTGACAAAAATGGCGGGCCAAATCTTCCGTGTGTTTCTTAGACCAGCCGTAGATCTCAATAGGCTCAATGACCGATTCGCCTTCTCTGTGCGCCGCCGTCTCGGGTTTATACACCGCTGCCGAAGAAAAATTGAGGAATTTAGAGCCGGCCGGCAGTGAGGCAAGCAAATGAAGGGGGGCCAATACGTTTGAGCGGTAAGTTTCGGCGGGGTCGCGTTCGCACGCCGGGATAAAATGAATCGCCGCCATATGAACGGTGCAGTCAAACTCTCCGGATCCAAGCCGCCGGTGAAGATCCGAGGTTTCGCTTAAATTGGTCTGGATTAGCTCAACGGCGCCCTCGTCGATGAGGCTTTTAATGGAGGAGGGTATCCCAAAATCAAGCCGGTCGGCAACGGTTAAATCGTGGCACCGGGCCAATCGCCTGACAATGGGCGCGCCCACAAACCCCATGGCGCCCGTTACCAAGATTTTGAGCTTAATTTTTCCAGCCATTGCCTTCGGATTTAAAGCATACGAACCATTTTCCGACAGATATGGGGTCTTCCCACTCGGAATCAAGGATATAAACCTTTGGATAGACCGCTTTAAATTTATTCAGCCACCAATCGACGGAGTTATTAAAATAACTCTGCCCAAGCTTAATCCACCCCTCGTCGCGATTGCTTCTGGAAACGGGGATCTGATGAAACGTAGAGTATCGCGCGATCCGGCGGGATTCATTTAAAAAAGCCGATATGCCCTCTTCGGTAAAATGCTCCAAGGAACCGATAGAATACGCATGATCAAAAAAATCATCTCCGTAGGGAGTTTTAGTGGCGTCACAGGCGGTCAGCTTGGAGCTGGGCAATCCCGCCTGAACGGCTCTTTCGATAAGATACCGCGAAATATCGCAGCCGTAAAGATCGCAATATTCGAACTTGGAAAGCTTCGGAAAAATGACGCAGGTGCCGCAGGCCATATCCAAAACTTTGCCCTTGCAGTTGACCAGCAGGTACTCAATCTCCTTCCACGCAGTTTGCTCCCCCCACGTGCTGACCAAATCGCCGAAGGACGGCGTGGAATAAATATCGAGGTCCTGGGCTCGCGGAGATTCGGGTCCATTTCTTTGAATTTTTAGCTTTACTCTCCATGCAAGATAGGACCGCTTGAGCCGCTTGCTCCAGGCGATCAACTTGTCCAAAAAACGCTCTACCATAAATCTGGAGTTATAAAAATCAATATTTCTTAAAAGCAAACGAAACGCCGTATCCGAGCTCATTGAAAGAGTGGGCGATGAACCGCCCGCTTTGGACAACTTCCGATTGCCACACGTTGTTTAAATAAAGATGATCGGGATTTTGGGTATCATCAAAAACTAAAATTCCCCCAACTTTCAATCTCGGTATAACGTTACGCAGGTCAATGGTGGCGCCCCGAGCGGTATGATCGCCGTCGACGGTAATCAAATCAAAATAATCTTGGGGATGGGTTCTAAAATATTCCGCCACGGTGACGCGGGAATTGCCTGAAATAAATTCCGCCTGTCCCCGGTAGCCGACCTTGCGTAACTCGCCGGCGACAAAATCGGGTCCGGGATTTTCTATGCCCACGTAATTAGGTATCCACATATCGAAACCGACAATCTTGACGTCAGGACGCTGCGACGCCACAATGGCCATGCTTCGCCCCCGCCTGACCCCTATTTCAAGATAACTCTCGATCTTAACGCCGCCGGCTATGGCGAACAATACGGTGTTGATATCCGCATATTTCCAGCCCTGACCGAATCGCTCAATGCCCGCCTTGTAAAAATCAACGTTAAACAATATGAACTTGTCGGCAGACAGCCGGCTGATAATATCTGAAACGGCGGAAATCGTTTTAACCGAACAACAATCATCAATAAAAGTGGACGGTCCCGCCACCAGGGGAGCGTGCTCAAACCAATTGCTGTTTTTTTCCAGAAACGCAACTTCCTGTTGGTAAGGTACGCCGTTTCGGTGGCTTTTTCTAACTTCTCTGCGTATTCTGTTTTTCAATCTCTGCAGCATGTCCGCCTCCTTCAATGATGCCTGGCAAAATATTTTCGATATTGGTCAAACTGTCTGTCCGAAACACGCGATTCATGTCTAGAGTCGCGGGCGCGTCTTGAATCAAAATTTTTCTGGCTATCTCCTCCGGATTTGACGCCAAAAAGACGTGTCCCCCCTCATAAAGCCGCTCCATCTCCCTATACAAACCTGTTTTCAAAACAAAAGTGGTCAAACCAAAGGCAAGGCCTTCGTAAAGGGCGGTGGAATTGATCCCTATTTGATAGGAACAGATTTTGAAATATTCATAAAGGGACACCAGATCGTTATCGATCACCTTGATATTCTCTTTAAGACGAAACTCTTCGGGCAATAGCCGGCTGTTGCGATAATCTTCGGGCCGCAGTTTGTAGTAAATCACATGTTCCGGCAATAAATCGGACAGCGCCAGGGCCGTGCCGATGGATTGGCTTTTGGAAAAATAATGATCCGAAATGAAAATAATACGCTTACCCGCCTTATTGTCCGGAAGCCGAACGAGTCCAGCGCTTGCCGGCTCGCGTTTGCCTATTTCCAAAAAAGGAAATCCAACGGCAACCGGGTGGATTGGCAAACGATATTCTGGATGCCAAAAATCTCCAAAAGTAAAAACAAATTTGGATAGGGTTGGCAACCGGCGCCCGCCAGCTTGACTGGGATAATTATAAAGAATATTAACGGGTGAAATCAAAGAATGCTGCAGGTCGACCGTTGGAATCCCGATTTCGTTAGCGGCTTCTATCAAACCCTTAAGGTGGGCGTTATCCGCGTACATCACAACTTTAGGTTTATATTTTTTGAAATACCCAAGATACCGCCGGTACGATTGGATCTGAAAAGAATAATGTTGCTTGGCCAAAGCCAGGAGATCAATAGAGATACCGAATCTTTCCTGAAATTTTAAGCCAATTTCCTCAAAAACGGCCTTTTCTTTATTGTTATAACGGAAAAATCTGGAAAGCACTTTATCCAACAGATAAAACGGGCGATAACGCAACACGTCGCACGGATAGTTTGATTCGATATCAACATCGAGCCTGGCGGGGTCGATCAACAAAATTTTTAATTTCCGATTCAGTTTCTCAATGATAGGATACGTCGTAATATTGACGTACCGGCCGTTAAAAAATCGATTGCGATCATAATTGACCACCAAAACATCGTAAGGGTCCTTTTTTTTCAACAGCCATAAAAATAAATAAACGAGATATCTCTGGGCTTGGGCAACGTGCCAAAACAGATTGGATTTTTTAGGCTCAACATATTCATGGCAATGGGAATAGACGTACTGATAAAACACGGCGTACCTGACGTAATCCCAAAAATAATGCCCTTTAATTTTTATGGAAAACAGTCCATTCTTTTGCTCAAAGTCAAGGAATGCTTGGATAAATTCCACCAAGCTCGCTTTATCTTCCAGAGAATCCGTCGCAACAGGCATCATTTTGATTAAAAAAGACTCGTTAGCAGGACTCCGTCGGCTAGGCACCAGTCACGACCGCAGCGGCTTCCGAAGAAAACTGCTGGTTGTTTCCGTTAAAACCATTGCAAAGCCAGTGGCGTTCCAAATATCTCTGTCCCAGGGCCCCGTGATAATAGGCGTAAGCCGCGTTGCGGTAGCGTTCCTCAATATCCGCCGAAACCGTTCTGCGCAGTTCACGCTTTTTGACAAATTCTTGAATCCGCGACATTCTAATATGGTTAAAAGTTTCCTGGAGCTCGGTATAGGGAGCATCCGGGGGTTTGCTCAAGCACTCCTCGATGATCTCCCGGATTTCTTCCGGCGTATTATCTTTTAAAACATAGTCAGCGCCCAAAGGCTCAAACGAGCTTTCTTGGGACTCAATGGGTTCCTGTAAGAGCTCTCTGATCGACAAAAAACGGTTGCGCGAACGCGAGAAAACATGCTTCATTAGGCCCAGATCGCCCCGGCGCAGGGGATAAGCCGAAACATAACCGATCAAATCGGTCCACAGGGCGCGCCGTTGAAAAAAAGTTCCCGCGGCCGCCAGAGGACCGGAATCGGTGCCCACAAAAAAACGGCACTGACTAAGCAAATACAGATCCATCGATTCGGACTTAAACGGCGTATGCGGGTAATCAATCACGCGCTCCGTCGGCTCTAAAGGCGTCATGGTGGCATCACCCATTCTGACGACCCATCCGCCGGCCGCCCCGATGACTTTCATGCCATTAAAATAGCTGGCGATGGAAGAGCTGCGCTGGGAGCTATCGAGCCAAAATCCTCCCTCCCGGACATGCAGACAAACAAACCAGTCGGACAATGGAATGCCCATCTCCACCCGCTGCGCTTGGGCATATTGGAATTTCCGCTCTTCAAGACGCACCGAAAATCGTTTAGCGATATTCTGTTGCCACTCCTTAGCCTTAACTGCTTCTTCGGAAAAATGCCGAATACCTGCGGGTTTCCATAAAGTCGACCGGCCCAAGGCCGCAAAACGGTACCAATAATTATATGGCGGCAACGCGCGCACGAAACCTCGATTGCGCAGAAACCGCAAGCACTTTCTCAAAGAAAGATAGCTTAGCCATAAAACCGCATAAATAAGGCCCAATGCCCGATTGAACGCCTGCCCCAAAAAATTACGCTCTAGGCTGACCGAATAATCCGATTCCAAATAATATAGCTCGTGATTGGCAACAGGCGCCGGAAAATTTCCGAATACGGGCCGCGGGTAAAGAAAAATTATTTTCTTGCCATCCCGCCTGGCTTTAAGCAGACCGTAGTACATCTCTTCGGCTAAATTCCCCAGGCCCTTCTGCCAGGGTGTTAAGATTAATACCGGGCTCTTGCGGTCAATCCAGTCGGATAAAGCATCCATGAAATAACGGATGGGGGTATGGTTCATAAGATAAAATCAGCCTGTCTTGTTAAGTCAAAAAAGTCCCATGCCTGCTCGAAATAAGAATCATTGTTTTGTCGTTATCCTGCCTGTTGCGCGCAAACGGATTTTGATGCAGCTACGCGATCCCAAGCCGAGGATCCCTTACCCCGGTCATTGGGGTTTCTTTGGGGGAGCCGTCCACGCCAAAGAAAAGGCTCAAAAGGCCGCCGCCAGGGAATTGGCCGAAGAAATCGGGTATCGTCCCGTGGTGCTTCATCCATTGGGCTGCAAAACGGTTCCTGATTTGGGCAATATAACCATCTTCTCTTACTGCTGCCGACTCGACGTTCCCCTTAAAGCCTTAAGACTGACTGAAGGCGTGGATCTGGGCCTTAAAACTGTCAAAGACGCGTTATCGAGAAGCGCCTACTCCCAAAAAATGCGCCGGCGGTTCCCGGTGACTCCCAGTCATTTTATTACTGACACAATGCGCCAAGCCATTGATTGCATAGAAGCCGCCGAGCGATTGCGCCAATCCAGAACGTCGAATTAAAAAACAGGCTGGTTCGCGCGATTGGAGCGCAGATCCCTTAAATACCGCGCGACTTCCGGCCGGTCGTCATTGGGCAGAAAATGCACATTCTCTTCCCCCGGCATCTCGCCTGATTTGACCGCCCGCACATACCAGGAAAAAGCTTCCCGCACCAAGCCGCCCGGGGTTAATCCGGATTTTTCGGTTTTATAAATTTTGAAATGCCTGGGCTTTCGATTGCCCGGCCATTCATAAAAATCTAAAAGATCGGCGCCGATTAAAAGTTGCCCATCTAACTTTCTTCCGGCCGCGATGCCTAGGACGGGAATCTTGACGCTTTCTCGGATCACCTGGGACACCTCTTCCGGCACCGATTCAATCAAAATCATGCAGGCTTTGGCCTCCTCGGCCGCCAGAGCCACTTCACAGAGCTCTTCCGCGCTCTGTTTGGTTTTGCCCAGGGTGCGATAACCTCCCAGCATCTCCGCCTTGTTGGGGTTAAGCCCGATGTGAGCCACCACTAAACACGTTTTAGCGATTTCCCTGACGCGTTCGATGTAATCCATGTTGATTTCGACTTTAACGGCATTGCAGGGGCGATCTCCGACGTCTTTCATAAAACGAAGGGCATTCTGGACCGCCAATTCGCTAGAAACTTCATAAGAGCCCAGCGGCATATCCCCGACCACGAAAAGCCGCTTTGTTCCCCTGCAGACCGAACGCGAGAAAACAAGCATTTCTTCCATGGTGATCGGCAAGGTATTGGGACGGCCCATCGCGGCCATGGAAGCCGAATCGCCCACCACAATCACCTCGCCGCCGGCTTCATCAAAAAACCGTGCCAAACTGGCGTCATAAAGGCTTAAAGCGGTAATCGCTTCGCCTTTCTCCTTCATCTTGGAGAGATTATTGATGGTGATTCTTTCTTGAATCAAAGGAATGCCGTCGCCGTTAGCTAATGCCATAAAAGCTGCCTCCAAAATCAATGCGAATATGGATTTTTATCATTTTAGGACATACGGCAAAGAAATCAAACCGCCGTTGCGGCTAAGAGATGGGTTCAACGATCATGTTGCGGCGAAACTCCTCGCGTTTAAGCAGCGGATGCGGATCTTCCAGGGGACGGCCATAAAGCAGTTTGGGCGCTATTTGGTTGCGGTTTAAGAGCTCGACATTGCAAAGAACCGGTCCATCGCTCTGGAGCACCTCGGTCATCTTATAAGAGAGCTCCCGGTGATCCCGGATCGTCTCGGTTTTTAAACCATAAGCCTGGGCCACGCGCGTGTAATCCGGGTCCGGAAGCCCGAAGTCCGGAGAGGCGGCGTAATGCCTTCCGTCCAGCCAGCTATCCAGCGTACCTTGAATAATCCCATGGCCATGGTTATTCATCACGAAGATCTTGACCGGAATGTTGTGCCTTTCAATGGTGGCTAACTCTTGAATATTCATCTGCAATCCACCGTCGCCGGTGATACAGACAACGGGCCCGCCCTTGGCTAAGGCGGCACCCATGCTGGCCGGAAGCGAGTAGCCCATCGGAGAATGGTTGAAAGCCGAAATGAGGCGCTGGTTGCCCCGCGCCATAAATCCCTGCATGGTCCAAATCAGGTTGCTGCCGCAGTCGGTTACGACAACCGCGTCATCTTGAACGGCGCCGGAAAGCTCTCGCATAAAAACATAGGGATTAACCTTGGTTTCGTTATCGTACTCGGGCAAGCAAATGGGGTAATTCTGTTTCCATATCCTGATCCTTTCCAACCAGGGTGCGATCTCGCCGCGCGTGAAACTTGCCCAGTTTCTTTCCACAACTTCAAAAAAATCGCGGACATCGGCACAAATGGGCAGATCCACCGGCATGCCTCTGGCTTCATACTTTTCAAGTTCCGCGGGATCAAGATCAACGATAACCTTTTGGGCGCCGCGGCCGAACTTTTTCAAATCAGGACCCGCCTCGTGCGTGTCGAGCCTGGTTCCGATAGCTACGATCAAATCGGCGTTCTGAACCGCAAAATTTCCCGGACGCCCGGAGGTGACGCCAAAACCGCCCACGTACAAAGGATCGCTATGGTCCATTAGGTCCATCGTGGCCCATGTCAGGGTATAAGGAAGCCCGGCTTGCCCAATGAATCGCCGGGCCGCCGTAGCGGCTCCCGCCAGCCGAACGGCTCCGCCCAAAATCACGACAGGCCGCTCGGCCTTGGCCAAAAGCCCGAACAGCTTGGCCGCTTTATTTTCCAGATCAACTAAATTTTTTTCCTGCGACGGAGCCTTGAATGATTCCAAGGCCGACGGCTCTATATTGGCACGCTGAATATCGTCGCAGATGTCAACGACAACAGGCCCCGGCCTGCCGGATTTGGCTATAGAAACAGCTTTTTCCAATTCATAACGAATTCTTTTGGGATCATCCACTAAAACGGCATATTTGGTAACGGACTCAAAAATAGAAACGACGTCGGTTTCTTGAAACCCGATCTGCCGCGATTTGCTTGTTCTCTTCAACTGCGAAATCGGAACCTGGCCGGTAATGTTCAAAACAGGGACGGAATCGTAATAGGAACAGCAGGTTCCAGTCAATAAATTCGTGGCACCGGGGCCGCTGGTGGTTAAAACAACGCCCAAGTTGTCCGTGACTCTGGAATAAGCATCAGCCGCCATGGCGCCTGCCTGCTCATGCTGGACAGGGATGTAGCGGATATCGCCGCGTCTGGCAATAGAATCGATGGAATGGACAATGCAGCCTCCGGTTAGAACAAAGGCATGGCGCACGCCCTGCTCGGCGATAAATTGAGCTATATAATCAGAGGCCTTCATCGAATATCTCGTTAAACAAAATTAATATGGGCCGGAGGGCTTCCGGTGGGAGTAACAAGCTCAATCTTATCCTTCATGTAAGCATCTAATTTCTCGTTGACCATGTGCTGCAAGCAAAGAGAACCGCACATGTTTTGAGCGTTAAACTCCGGAGAGGCCAAATAATTCATGACCTCCCAATACTTATCGGACTGCCAAATATCCTTAAACCTGTTCTCGGTGATATTGCCGATATGGAACTTCTTGTACTGCTCGTTAAAAAGAGGGCCGCAGGGCGCCACGAGACCGGATCCCGACATCTGTAAGATAAAAGGAGCTCCATAGCAGCGCTGGTAGTTTCTTTTACCTTCCTGCTCGATTTTAGACCACTTCACTTTAACCATATATTCATCATCCGAGTAAGCTTCGGCTTCCCTTAAAATGTCGTAAAGCCCTTTATAACCGGCGTAATTGACGCCCAAGGCGCCATCTTCATTGTCGGAGCAATGTTTGATAATTAAATAATCCGGCCGCAATTTCTTGCCCAGTTTGGCCAAGGGAATCACTTGGTCGGCGTCTTGCGGCATTAAAACCATCTGCATGCCGACCGTGACGTCGAGGTTGTTCTTTCTCTTGATCTCCATCATGTCGGTAATGTTCTGGCAAACCTGGAAAAACCACTTCTCCGGAACTCCCATGATTTCGGCGTAACGTTTGGGCTCGCCTCCCGAAAAATTAACTCTTAAATAGGTCAAGCAGGGCATAATCTCTTCTAACTTGCGGCGATTAAGCACCAAAGCGTTGGTGGCCACCGACATCGAGAGGCCTAGTTCGTGGCCTTTTTTCACCGCGTCAACGAATACTGGGGAAATCGTGCTTTCGCCGTCGGAAACAAAACTGATCGCTTTAACCCCGATCTCGGCGCAATCTTCAAGAAAATTAAAAATAACTTCGCGGGTGATGGATTTCCTCTCGTTTTCCTGAAGCTTGGCGTAACAAAATCCACAGCCGTAATTGCAGGCGCGGGTTAAAGCCATGTCAATGGTGATAGGAGCGATGCGCTCGCCCCTCTCCCAAGCCCGGACCCGGTCTAAATGCCACTCAATTTTTGTGCCATCTAAGATCAAATCCTTGAGTTTTGGATTACCCAGTTGATAACGCGGATCTTTATCCATCAGTTGCTTGACGCCTCCAGCGCCGCGGAAAAAACCTTAGGTTTGGCAACCTGCGATTTAACGGCCGGGCGGTCCCAGCGCATTTTGTTTAAATCCGGCGTCTCCTCGCAAAAAATGGAGAGCGCCAGCTCTACCTGTTTTCTCAAATACACTTCCAGCTCCAGCAAAAAAGGCTCCGAATCTTTCCAGACATTCAAATCCACCTCGATCATCACCCGGGAGGACCGGACAATTTCCTTGACAACGATGGAAGATGCGAGAATCTCTTTGGCTTTACAAAAAAGAGCGGCTGCTTCTCTGACCAGCTCTAACTTATTGGAATCCGAAGCCCTTTGCCATTGGGGTGAGCTGGCCGGTAAATAAAAATTTTGCCGGTCATCGTATTTCGTTTTGCGCCGATAGTCATCCGCCATTTCCCTGACTAAATGAGTCAATTCCTTAAATACAAACCAAGAATTACGCGGCGTGGTGATGCCGGAATTCAAACGCCGCTGGGACTTATCCCTTAAGGCATGCTCTAAAAAAATAACCGCGTGATCGCCGCACTCATTGACAGGCTTGCCCTTCATGATGTGGCAAAGCTCGTTGACAAGCCTGCGGGAAACCGGCGCCAAGCGTCCGCGAAAACCTGTTTCAGCGACCAGATGCGACGAGGGATCGATCAGGGCTTTTAAAACAGCCCCGTCGCTGGAAGATTCGGCCAACACAAAAGGCGGCATTTCCGTTAGGGAACACTCAAAATCTCCCACTGCAGTCTCGTAATTAAAAACCAAGCGGTAAAGCGAAGGGACATCCCCCATGCCCAAGGTGGTCCAGGCGGTCTGGCGCTCAATCGTGACCGCAATCAACAAGCCGCCCCCCTTCTCATGGGAAATGGCAACCTGCCCGCCCGCGCCCGCCGCTTTCTTTAACTCCTCAACATCCAAAGACTGCGCCACTTCGGCATTGGTGACATTAATCGAAAAGGAATTGAGCCCATGGGAGCTCGCGGCGTCAATGATATTGAAAATGCTGGAAGTGTGATCGCTGTCAGGGACCCACAGGTCCAAAAATTCATAGCCGGTGCTGAACTTTCTAAGCTGGGTGTTAAGGCCTTCCCAGTAGCCCTTCACCAACTCGTCATAATTTAAGATCACGCCGTTCATTTAGGCACCCGTCATGCCAAGCAAAAACTCCGCCCTTCTGCCTGGGAATTCCAACATCTTGACTAATGGATACGAGGGATCGGGATTAAGCGCTGACCTTTTCGCGCGCGGAAACCTCATCCATATTCTGGATATAGCTTCCGCCATGGGACACCACAGCAAACTTGCCAAGGAAGCGCTCCACTAATTCTTCGAAGGAATAACTCTGGCCGGTCTTCTTCTGATATAAACGCGGCACGCCGTAGTAATCCAAACGATTTTTTGTGATTTTAAGACGTTCGATCTCTTCGAATCCAATATCTGTCAACAGGTTGTCATAAGAAATACTGTGCCGGCCGGGCTTAAGCTTACCGCTGTCGCGAATATAAACATACCCGCCCTGACGCAAAGCGCGCGAAGCATTGGCCATTAACCATAGAATCCCGGCAAAACTGACCTCATTTAATACCCATGTAGCCGTGACCAGATCTATTGATTCCGTAGAAACCAATGGAAACAACCATGATGGCACATGCTTGATGCGGTATTGATTTTTATTGTTAAGCTCCGCAACGATAGCGCCCTCATTCAAGCCAAAATTCTCGCACTCAATGGTATCCAAATAAGAACCGGGGAGCGGAGATAAAAAACGAAACATAAGACGTTGAATGCAGTAAGAATGCGGGCTCGCCTCAACGGCATAATAATTAGAACTAAAGCCCTTAAGACTGTAAATGGCATGACTGCCCACGCCTGGGCCTATGTCCAGATGATTTATTGTGGCGGCCAGATCCCCCGCGAAAGTCTTAATAAAGGCGTAATCTTGGGTTCGTATCACAGCCGCGCTCTTAATGAAATTGTCAAGGCCCCATTCCTTACGCACGGGGAAGGGAAGATAATGCTTAATAAGCTTGGTTACCGTATCCTCGCAATGAGCCAGCATCTCGTCATAGTCCGGCGTCTTAAACTGGGCCGGCGTTGGATATTGCTCGTAAGCCATGGCGACATACTGCAGAAGGGCTTGCACGCCCTGGACCTTATTCCAATAGGAAACACGCTCGCCATCGATCCAGTCAAAGGGATGACCAATGCGATTGGCCTTATCGCCAAAGATCCAGCCCTGGCGTAACATGGCCCGGTTAAGCGACTCTAAAATATCCCTATCTTCCATAAATTAATTCTCCTCTGATCGCTTGAACTTTAAATTGTGAATACAACAAAAACACTTTAAGAATCTCTTGATTATTTTGACTCAATTATACCGCTTAAATTACGCGTCGAGCTACCATCCTGATGTTTTTCCCTCGCTCCTGAACCATCCGGGTGTTATGTGTTCAAGGCCCAACTCCTCTTTGGCCGCCGATCTATCTGGAAAATTATTGCTTCTGACATGATCTAAATGTAACCCCAAGCCCTCAAACACCTCGGGCCAAAATTTCGACGTTTTATAAACCTTCTCCATATCTAAAATAACTTCCGAATCTATCCTGCTAAACAAACGATGTTGTAGAAAGGATCTGAAATAAACAGCAAATCCGTTTCCGGGCGCAACGATAGTGCAGATATTATCCAGATTTCGAAGCTGTTGCTCCAATTTGTGCTTTCGCGTCTCCCAAAATAACCGATGAAAATTCAAGTAATAGTTCATGAAAAACCAAATTTCCAACAGCTTATCCTTCGGGGGTACCCGATCAATATTCTCCGGACGGAAATAACTCCTAAAATTCTCGAGAAGCAGCGGATCATTGGACTCTACCGAGCGCTGCTGTCCAAACGGGCCCGCGCTGTATCTGCCCTCAAGTTTTTTTTGTTTTTCCTCGATTAACCCCTGTTCAGCCATCGTTTCATAGATAGGGGTTGTCAGCCAGGGTTGCAAGATGGTGATGCTGTGCCAATCTAAATTCATCTCAAGGGCGAGCGTTATTGTATCGGCAATCATTCGATGGGTCTCGCCTGGAAACCCCAACATTAAAAATAGGCGGGCGTTGATCGAATCGTATTTTCGAAAGACTTGAGCTGCTTGTAAAAAAGTTTTGCTGGTTCCAGGCTTCTTGATTTGGTTTTGAATTTCTCCGTTTCCAGACTCAACTCCAATATTCACCGCCTTGCAGCCGCTTTCGGCGGCGGCGGCAATTACCTCGTCTTTGCAAGAAAACGCAATGACTCCATTCATGGCGTCCCAGCTAAAATTAAAATTTTTCCTTACCATCTCATTAAATAACTGAATAGCCCGCTTTTCGTTATTTAGTAAATCATCATCCAGCCATGTAATATGTCCAACTCCATGTTCTTCCTTTAAAATATGGAGCTCCTCTAATACTGACTCAACGGATCTGCCGCGAACTCCGATGCCGTTAAAATTGCGGACATTGCAAAATGTGCAGGCTGCCCTGCATCCCCTATTGGTCAAGACGGACGCAACGACAGCGCCGGGCTTTGCTGTCCATGTGAAGGAGCCGACTCGTCCATTGTCAGTGTATTTGGAAACAGCTATTAAATCGAATCTTGGAATAACGTTGACGTCGGCATCTCCCGGCTTGGAGGATTCTCTAAAAAGTAATTTTTCGTTCGGTGCGTTAAATGCAGTCTGGGCCAACCCTTCGACCGGATCTCCATTAACAATCCCAACAAACTTAACAAAGGCGATTTCAGACTCATTAAAAAATGCGAACTCTGCTTCCGGGAGATCATTAAGCACCGTATCGAGATACTGGGTAACATGAACCCCGCCAACAGCCACGGGAATAGAATCACAATCATCCAGCCAGGCAGGCTTCGCATTTTTTATCTCTCGACAAACTTCTTTAAATGGCTCATAGGTCATCGTAAAAAGACACGTGACCGCTACCAGATCGGGCTGAAACTCTGAAATATCCTCATGCAGTTTTGATTTCCAAATCTTGTCATAATCAAATGCTTCGGGGTATTTACATTCGCGACACTTCATTAACACGTGGTTATGAAGGCCTGTTATCTTAGCTTCCATGCCGGCCTCGGCAACCTTCTGGGCAAGAACCCCAAGCCCATAAGGCGGAAAATTGTAATATCCGCCACGTTTTCCAACCTCAAAATCAAAACTGGCCTTGGTGGTATCGGGAGGATGCACGAAAAGGATTTTGCGAATCTTGCGTTCCTTGAAAACCTTCTCTATGAAAGCCTTGGCTTTGTCATACCGGGCGTCCCTGTTGATCAACGGATTAACAGCCAACGATGGCTGCAATATGCGCAATTGGGCAAGCGCGCCGTCTATCAATTTACCGCCCCGGACTCTCGCCATAAATTAATCCGCATTTTGTTGTCAATTAGTCTAGGCTTATTGAAGGATAGATCCAACCGCTTTCATTAAGGGAACGCGCCCGATGGAAGTTTTGTTGCCAACAATCATAACAGCCTGGGCGCCAACAAGGTTGCCAATAAAATTCGTTACATCGGCTGGAAAATTCTGCCGAACACATAGCGATGTTAACGCCAAAACAGCGTCCCCAGCGCCTATTCTGTCAATCACTTTAACGGCAAAGGACGGGCAGGCAGAAAATGCCCGACCCTTATCGCAAAACAAGGTGCCGCGACTGCCCATCGTGACCATAACCGAATCGCACTCCAAGCGTTCGGCTAAATCCATAGTCAATTTTTTTACATCTTCCTTGCGGCTACGACAATCCAGCCGAAGCTCTCCTTCGTGAATACAAACATAATCCGCATGTTTATATTTCGAAATCGCATGGAAACCAATATTGGCCGCATTGATTTGGGTATTAACAGCTAAAAAACGCGCCTGTGAAAATAAATTCACGGCGCGCAAATCAATTAATCCATGCCCATAATCGGCCACAACGACAACGTCACTTCCGACTATGTGCTTATCCAACAATTCACAAAAATTTGCTTCTTCTTCTTTGTTAAGCGTCTCATCGTTCATCTCGTATATTTCCAGCAGTTTAGAAACCGAATAATTTTCAATATACCGCCTCTTGACAATAGTCGGCGAGACGGATTTAAAAACAAAAAATGGCTCTATGTTGGATTTAAGCCGACTGCGCACAAATTCTTCCCGAGAATCCGTTGCGCCCAAATAGGTGACCAATTTCACGTTATCACAAAAATCCGCTATATGATTGGCTACGGCCAGAATGCCGCCGGCATGAAGGTCCCGGCTAAGATACCGCATTGCCAAGACCGACTCCTTGGCAGATTTTCCAATAGTGTCGCCATAAATATACTCATCCAATATGGTTTCTCCAACTACCAAAACCTTAAGCGAACGCAGGCTTTCTAAATACTGGCGGATTTCATCTGCCGAATACTTCTGACGAAAATTTTCCAAATAGGCCTGCGCTTCGGGCGTAAACATAGACCAATGGCGATTTAACAAATTCGATGAGCTAAAGGTAACGCCATCGGTGTACTCTATTTTTCCACCCACCGATCTAACGGCTTGGGCCTCCGGCTCGATATTGCCGGTAACGTCATTGGTCGCGTCCCGGTAATCCGGACCTTTAACATAAATATCGGGGCGCAACAATTCGATAGTCTTGGTAGCCGCCGGCCAACGATTAATGGCCACATAATCCACTATCTCAAGCGCCGCAATAACCCGGGCACGCAACTGTTGAGGGAACGCCGGACGATGCGGGCCCTTGTTAACATAAATATCCGGTGTCAAAGTGACAATCAAAATATCGCCCATCTTTTTAGCTTCCTCGAAATGGCAAACATGCCCCGCGTGCAGTAAATCAAACACTCCATGGCAATGGATAATCTTTTTGCCCGCAAGCCGCAAAGATCTTAAAATGGCCGCCAATGCGTCCAAATCTTTTATCTTAGAGCTTCCGTGAGCGCTAACCTTCTTGGTTAATTCCGTAATCATCTGCAAAACTTAGACTTTCCTTTTGCTCGCCTTGGGCTGTCGTGACAAGAATTTTACTATAAGAATCCGTTTCCCAATTCTGCTCTATAAACTTTTGTCCTATGGTTCCGGCGTCGCCTTCGCAATAGGCGGCAATCCGATATCTTTCAGATACATCGTGCTCGGCATCGCAAAAAGGAGCCTCCTGTTCCAACCATTCATAAATTTGATTCTTTCTTTTAGAATTAAAGCTTTCCTGTAATTGAGAATAGGGGTGATCGGGGGGGGTGGCCAAAAATTCAACGATAACTTCTCTGATCTCTTCGGGAGTATTTTCATAATAAACGTAGTCATTCTCAACTGCGTGATAAAAATTTTGATACCTAAGCGGTTCCTGCAAAAGTTCTTTCAACGACAAAAAACGTCGGCGTGAACGAGAAAATACATGTTTAGAAATATTCAAATTTCCCTTCAGAAAACCGGGCCAGGCGGCCCATTGGGCGCCATTAATAATGATCGCGCGCTTCTTAAAAAGATTCACAGCGACACAGCTGACGCCGGAGTCGCAACCGACAAAAAATTCAGAGTATTTTAAAAGATACAGATCCATGAGATCGCACTTAAAAGAAGTGCGGGGGTAATCAATAACTCGTTCCATGGGCGGCAATGGCGTCATTGAGCGGTCTCCCAAGCGCACGACCCATCCGCCAGCTCGCGTGATGGCTTGAATTCCTTCAAGATAGTTTCCTATTGACGCGCTACGATGACCGTTCATCGCCGCATCCCCATAAAATCCGCCCTCACGAACATGCAGCGCAACAAACCAATCAGAGGTTGGGATACCCATTTGAATTCTTAACCGATGCGCCTGTTTGTATTTGCCGCGGGCCAGATCTGCCGGAAGATATTCTTGAAACTGCTGCCGCCAATTCAATCTTTTGACATCTTTCAAAAAAAAGCGCTCTGCGCCAGCGGGTTTCCAGCCGTAATTTTTAAGAACTGGCTCAATAAAGGAAACGTTAAATGGGCGAGGCTGACGCAAAGGTAAAAATCTACGCAGGAGTCTTAAAAACTTCCGATAGGAAAGATACGAGATCCGCATGGGTCCGTAAACAGCTGTTAAAAATCCGCTGATCATGTATCCCAAAATACTATTAGGAGAAAATAGGTAATAGAGGGACTCCAACTTACCTAATTCACGATTGGCTATGCCAAACCTAAATTTCCAAATTAACTCCCATGGAAAAAGAAAAATGGCTTTTTTATTTTCACGCTTTGCCCGTAAAAAATTAAAATGCATCTCTTCGGCGCAGGCGCCGAACGTCCGAAGGTGCGGACTAAAGATTAAAGCAAACACGCAACTTGAACCTTAACTATGGAGGGAGCGTGCAGCTGTGACAACTGTCGGCACATATTTTGCAACATTTAAGACATTCGCCTGCCAGTTTTGTTCCAAATATTTCTGGCCAAGCGTTCCGCCATGGGCGCAGTAGGTAGCGAGATGGTATTGCTCTTCCACAAAAACCGACTGGCTTATTAAAACCGGAGCCTTCTCCACCAATTCTTCATTCAAAAACCGGCGGATTTGATCTTTCCTGGCCTCATTAAAAATCTTCTGCAAATCGGAATAGGGGGCGCCCGGCGCTCTGGCCAAAAACTCTTCAATGACATCGTAAATTTCTTCCGGAGTATTGTCTTGCAAAATGTAATCGTCGGCCATGGTGCAATAAAAAGCGCCTCTTTCGTATTGGCCGGGCGCCTCCAATCTTTCTTTGAGCGATAAAAAACGTCCCCGCGAACGGGAATAGACATGCTTAAAAATAGCCAGGTCGCCTTTTTTCATGGAAGGAAACATAACCAGGCCGGGCAGGTCGGTGGTTACGCTCGGCTTTTGAAATAATTTCGTGCAGGTCAGCTCCGGACCAGAATTGGTTCCAAAGAAAAAACGGCATTGACTCATCAGATAGACGTTGAATAGTCCGTTATTAAAAGGGCTCTGCGTAAGATCAACGACCCGCTCCATGGCTGGCAAAGGCGCCATCGAAGAATCCCCCAAACGCACCACCCGCCCGCCGGCTTTCGTAATGGCCCGGATAGCCTGGACATAATTTTCAATATGACCGTTGCGCGGTGCAGCCTGGAGATCGCTTCTGTCATTGTAGTACCCGCTGCTGCGAACATGCAGACAAGCAAACCAATCGGACGAAGGAATGCCCGCCTTAAGGCGCAACTTCTCGCCACGGCGCAGCTTCTCACGGCTTAAACGCACCGGGAGGTATTCATTAAACTCTTTTTCCCACCGGTCCACCGTGGCGCAGTCCCATGAAAAATAGCTAACGCCGGCCGGTTTCCATAAAGTTGACCGGCCGATGTCAGGCGCCGTATACCAATCAAAAGATCCCAAAACGTAGCTTGGCCGCGCCAACTGCAGTAATCTCAAGCACTTGCGCCACATCAGATAAACGATTTTTAAGGAACCAAAAAGAGCAACCCAAAACCAGCGCAGTAAACGTCCGGTTAAATCCGTCGGTGAATAACAATAATCTGATTCCAGGTCATAAATTTCCGGATTAACGATTTTAATGCGGAATTTCCAAAATAAGGCAGGCGAGTAAAGAACAAGAAGTTTTTTATTATCCCGGCGGGCCTTGAGCAAACCAAAATAAATCGGTTCCGCCGCATCGCCAAGATGGCCGACCTCGGGAGTCGTAATTAAAATGGGGCTGTTTCGGTCAAGAAAATCGGATATTTTATTAGCAAAATGGCGCGCCCAGGTATCCGGGCCAGGAAAAACCAAGTTGCTCGTCATGAAAGCGTGTTATAGGCCCGCCCCTCTCCGGCGTCAATGGGAACCATGCAACCCGCCATCATCGAAGCCTCGCCTGAACACAGCAAAAGCACCATGGGGATGAGCTCGCTGGCCTCGCCCATGATTTTTCGGGGAAGCCGCGTTTCGATAAATTCTTTATAAGCTTCGGGATTGGACGCTTGAAGCCTCCTCATCGCGTTGTCCGGCGCTGTGAATCCCCCGGGCAAAATTCCCGTGGCTACGACATGATGAACGGCCAGTTCGCGGCCTAGACTGCGCACGTAAGCGGCCAAAGCTGCCTTCACCGCGTTGTAGCCCACAGAACCGACGCCTTCGTAAGAAGCGATCGAGCCCACATGAACCAAATTTCCTGAACGCCTCTGTTTCATTTCAGGCACAACCAGACGGTTAATTTCGGCGGCGGATCCCAAATTAAGCGCGAAAAGTTTTTGAAATTTTTCAGGCTCAAGAAGCGCATCGTGAAAGCCCAGACCGCCTCCGGCGGCGTGGACCACCGCGTCAACTCCGCCTAAAAAATCCCTGGCTTTTTGCACGCAAGCCGCCAGCGCCTCCGTTTGCGTTAAATCAACGGCCAGGCCGACATGCTGCTCGGGATTTTTGCAGGCAAGGCGAACTTCTTCGAGTTTGTCAGCAGAGCGGGCGATTAAAACAAGCTTAGCGCCATTGTCCGCCAAAGCCTGCGCCACAACCGCGCCAAGGCCTTTGGAGGCTCCGGTGATAATAATCCTTTTGTCGTGTAATTTAGACACAAAAATTCGTCCCGATCAATTGGCGGCCGCCTGCTTTTCGGCTGCCAAATTCAACGACTCGGCATTGGTAAACTTGTAATCACCGGTGTAGCCCGCGTGGTTAAGCACCTCAACCCATTCGTTTTCCGTCAAAACAGTCGTCCCCAAAAGAGTCCAGTAACGAAACAGCCTTAAATCTTCCTCGGTTTGATACGAAGCCAGGGTAATAAAGCTTTTGCCTTTGCCCACGCGCTGGATTTCTTTTAAAGAGCGGATGGCATCGGTCAGATTTAAAGAATACACCACGCCGATGGCCACAACAAAATCGAATTCGCCGTTTTTAAACGGCAAATCAATATAAGGGGCTTGCTGGATGTGCGGTTTAACCGGGGGCATCGCATGCTCGATTGCGTAGGAAGATAAATCCGTGCCTCGAACCTTCATTCGAGGCCAGAGCTCCAGAAAATCATGAAGAAGAAAGCCTTTTTCGCAGCCGATCTGCAGAACGGCCGACTGATTGCCTAGGTTGTACTCCCGGCCCATATTCTTGGCGATAGGCAACCAGCGCCCGTCATAGCGAAATCCGCCATAGCCGCAGTTTCTGTCTCCGTCATAAAATTCTTCGCCTCGATAGGTGGCGATGATGCGATGGCAGATGGTCCTTAAATTAGGGCCAACGATGCGAAGAGCCTTCGGCTGCGGGTAGTCTTTCAGGGCGTCAAAATTTCTCACGCGGGTGTCCTTGCAACGTCTATTTGATTGTCTTCATGCTTTGACGGCATAACCCGTATGGCGATTTTTAACCATATCACTATCGACACTGTAAAGACCCAAAAACCAACGACCCTCGTTGGAGTTCCAGTTAATCTTTTCATGGGGATCCACAGGCGCAACTTCGTGTAACACAGTCGCATAGGCGATCCCCATGTCTCCAATATTAACCCTTGATTCAAAATCTACTATTTCGCCGGCCTTGTCAGTTAATTGAAAACCCCCAACTTTATAGTCCTGGCCGCGCTTACTCATATAACAGGAAATAAGAACCCTCTGGTTTAAATAAGGATCTGAATGCGGCTCGCTACAACCGCCCCCCAATGGATACAGTGCTACTTGAGCCCGATCGACAACGCCGTCTTTGGGCGTATTTCTCTGGTATTCATCCAGCGCAAACCCGCCAAGAAATTTGCAAATCCCCCATCGCTCCCCAATGGTCCCATATAAATTGAGCGGATCATGATTCCAAGGAAAAAAGTAAGCCGATCGCCGGACATTTCGGAAACTATAATTTTTTGACAGCTGCTCATCGATCAGGCGATGAAAATTAGGACAACCCTCGATCATTTTATGGAAGCTCGACGGCGTTGTGTTCCAATACCGATGGACCCATTCGCGCAGGTCCATCATAAACTTCTTTGGAAATGCTTCCCTAAGCAAGTAAGCATCCCCGCTATATAGGGATTCCACCAGCGATTTAACAAAGTTCGGGTCTTGCTCAAGAACTTTTCTCTCAAACTCCGCATAATCAACTTCTATGATACCCCGAGCTCTGCGAGGCTGCGTTTCAGGATTTTCAAGCGCCTTCCATATTTTCAAATATTCGTTTTCCATAATTTTTTACCTCCCCTGCAATATTCCTGCTCTCATGACCCGATGAATGGCGCGAGAGTCTTTTAAGTCTTCAAAGCAGTCCACCATCTCATCCGCTTCGGTAAAATACGAACGATCGAGGGTCGAGCAAACGCCAATGCAGTAAAAATTCGCGGCTTTGGCAGATTGAACGCCCAATGGAGCGTTCTCAACAACAATGCATTCATCAGGCCGCAGGTCCAACGCCTCGGCTCCTTTGAGATACGGATCGGGATAGGGTTTTCCCCGAACCGTCATGTCGCCGGTAACTAAAACGTCAAACTTTTCAAGAAATTCCTGCGGGGTGGACTTTTTTATCCGATCATTCAAGCCGGCGGTAACAATACCCATACGGATTCTTTTTTTCTTGAGAGAATCTACCAAGAACTCCACGCCTGGATACAAGGTGAACCGACTGTGGCGCGTGTAATAATTTTCTTTTTGTTGAACAATCTGCCGGATTAACTGATCCGACAAAGAAATGGCGCCGGGTTTCATCAACGAAAACAAATGAACCAACTCCTGAAGAGGCGCCCCTTCCAATGGATAGTAATCTTCGGGCTTTAAATCAACGGCATACTTCCGCATAACAGCCTGCCAAGCGTTAAAATGGCCCTCCATGGTTTTAGCCAGGGTGCCGTCAAAGTCAAAAAGGATTCCCTTGAACAGGTCAGGCACCGCTTAGCGCTTTAGCCGGCCTAGCACTTTCTTTCCTGTTTCTTTCTGTCTCGGCGAAAATGGCTTTCATCCAAGGCCCCAGGTCCTTGTAATGCGCGGTGGTGACGATGCGATCGTCAGTGACGCTGGGTTCATTAACATAGGTTCCGCCGGCATTTTCAATGTCATCTTGAATGCTGTAGTAGCCGGATATCCTGCGCCCTCTGACTAATTTGGCCGAAATCAACAGCTGGCTGCCGTGGCAAATGGATCCGATGACTTTACCCGCCGCATGAAAATCGGCAATAAACTTCAAAATATCCCTGTCTTGCCGCATATATTCCATGGCTTTGGCGCCGCCCGGAATAACTAAAACCTCATAATCCTCAACGCGAAGCTCCGGGATATCCTTGGTAGGAACCACTTTGACGCCGATACTACCCAAAACGGTTTCTTTACCCCGCACCGCCACGTCGAGATCGTAACCCTCTTCTTGAAGCCGGTAATAGGGATAAATATATTCATGATCTTGAATAAGCCGGCCGGCGATGATCAATGCTTTCTTTTTCATTTTTTCCTCCTGATGTTGCGCATATTTGAACAGCTCCCGGGAAAGGCAACTCAACCACTGTGCGCTGTAAGCGCACAGGATGGGTCGCCGCCTAAAGGCGGCTTAAGACTTCCCAATCGTAAAATTTTCATCATCTTCCTTTGTATGATTCTCAATGTAATCCCTGATCTGTTCTTCGGTAACGACTC